>JANODP010000172.1:0-7392 GCA_031412755.1 Schlesneria sp.
CGCCCTCGCTGACACTTCGGGTTACTGTGTGACCGTGAATAATTCGGGTTAGGGTGCGGCCATGAATAATCCGGGCCAGTCGATTTCTACGACCAAGCACTGAGTCAAGGTTTCCCAAGTGTGACAGGAATCTGCACAACACCGCCAACTCACGAGCAGTCCTGCCTGACTGGGGAAGTAACGACCATCTCATTACGAACGCTCACCACGCCGTCGACGGAACTGGCAATCGACTGCGCCACCTGCTTGAGAAAGTAGGTCGGGACGTGACCGGTCAATAACACGATGCCCCGCTGTTCCTGCACTCGCACGTTTCGCAATCGGGGTCGACCGCTCGCATGAAGCCGTTGCGTGACGATGTCTGCCAACGGGGAGACGCAGGGGAGGGAGTTCGTCGACAAAAAATGCATGATGGAGTGAAACCCAGATTCGCGCGAGGACGTGTGACTTGCCGACAAAACACGAGAGCACCTTCGATGCCATCGTCCCCAATCTCCACTCATCCGCCAGAGCCGTGGAAGCCACGTTCTGGATCTGCCAGGAACGCCCTGAACGAGGCCGATCTTCGTCTTCCCCTCGGTTGCCGTTTGCTGTGAGGCGAGTCCCGTCGTCTGCCGCGATGCAGTTTCTGTCTGATTTTCAGACGCGGGATTGGTGGCTCGACAGACAGTCTGGTGGAAGAGGAGTCAACAGGAGCGACTGGGCATCGGGAATTGTTGTGGTACCGGACTTGCGTTGCCTCAGTCGTGCGTTGGCAGTCGGATGCCGACGGAGTGCGGCCCATTTTCAATCAGGAGATGTCCCATGTCAGTGGATACGAAGAAAAAACTCTCGGCGAACGCGGTGAGTCAATTGCAGGAATTGATTCAGATCAACATCGACAGCCGTGACGGTTTTCGTCAGGCGGCTCAAGCGATTGATGACCTGACTCTTCGGAGTGCCTTCGAGCAGTTGGCGCAGGATCGCGAAGCGCAGTCCGACGAACTGGCTCGTTTCGTCACTTGGAATGGGGAGATTCCTCGCCGTGCCGGTTCCTTGTCGGCAGCCGTGCATCGAACTTGGATGAGCATTCGCGAAATGATGTCATCCGACGACCGCTATGCGATGCTCTGCGAAGCCGAACGCGGCGAAGACTCCATCAAAGCCGCTTACGAGGATGCGCTGAAGAATTCCGCCGGCAGCATCATCCACGACGTGTTGGTTCGCCAGTACGCCGCGGTCAAGTCCGCACACGACCGCATTCGTGACCTGCGTGATGAATGCAAGTGCAACTAAGTCCGGAGAGAGTCAGATGGCCGATCAAACAGCGGCACAGAGAGTCAACGGCGAGTTGATCCTTCAGCAGACCTATTCCGAGGCGGGGCGGAGTGAATCAGAGGATACGTGGCGCACGATCATGCTGGTGCCACATTCGGATACTGAAGTGAAGCTGACGTTTGAGCGCTACGCAAACAGACATGTGCCCGAGGCCGATTCTCAGCATGACTCGGTGGCCGAGTTCGTCATCACCGTGGTGGACCTGATCTCCCTTATCCAAAAGCACGGAACGCGGCTGTAAATGGTGGCAGGAGGTCCGGGACTCACCCGGCATCTCACAGGCAAGTGCTTCGTTCGATCTCTTGGGCTGCGAAGCCCCGTTCGCATCAAAAGCTCATCGAACTGGCACTTGCGTTGCATCAGAAGATCCCTGTTGCGATCCGGGGGCGACTCCGACAACTTGCCGAGAACCCGCGCCGAGTGCGGCCGCAACAGTCCGGGTGAGATGTCGGGTGCACACCGTTCAATGTTACCTGGCAGGGAGAAGAATCATGTTCAAGCAGAGTTTGATCGTCGTTGCTTTGGGAACCCGAGTCACAGGGGCACTGGTCAATGGCTTTGAGGTGGCTGGGACCCCGATGCTAAACCAGTTGGCCGAAAGGGAGACCAAGACGCATGAAGGAAAGGTGGTTTCAACCGCTGAAGGAAAGTTGGTGATGTCCGATGGAAAAGGAGGGGGCGAACAAACATTCACCGTCCCCCCCGCTGCCATCATTTCTTTGGACGGCAAGCCCGCCAAGCTGAATGAACTCATGAAGGGCGACTCGGTCAAGGTGACGACGGGAACTGAAGGCAATGTGACGGCTGTGGCAGGGCAACGGGCGAAAACATGATGCGGTCAGCGATCAGCCGGAGACCGTGAGATCGAAACAGCCTTGCACTTCAGACGCAATCACAACACCTGGTTTGTTTTCTCAGAATCTCAGTAAACGATCACTTCATACGCCTCAACCTGGATCCCGGCGCAGCACCTCAGGCTCGATTCGTCCGCCCTCCAAGGCTGGTGGGAAGCGCCCCCGTCACTCGCTGTCGCGAGAGATCTCGTGAGACGCCGATTGTTCGATAGAATTTTCGCGATCAATTTGTTTCGCTTTTGCATGCCCGGCACGTAGGATGAGCCCCTCATTCTTGGGCTTCGGGCAAAGATGTCAGCAACGCGGAATCAGTAGACCTTCCGTGAGCGTGATCGAACACAAAAGCGGATGCATCCATGACAATTCCAACCGAGCCGATCGGCAGCATTCCCCGACCTCTTGCGCTAATCGAAGCGGTTGCGACCAGGGATGGCGCGGATCCGGTGCTGGACACGCTTTATGAGGAGGCGATTCGCGACACCATCGAGCGGTTCGAGGCCACGGACTCGCCCGTGATCACCGATGGTGAGCAGAGAAAGTACCACAACTTCTGGACGTACTGCGTGCATGGACTGCCCAACACGGCACCGGACGGTTTCAAGATCCCGTTTTCGGCCGGTCACACCCGACGGATGCTACGATTGACGGGTGGCCCTTTCCGTTACATGAGGCAGGCGGACAGCTATCTCGAGGTGGCCCAGCGTTACGCGCATGTGCCGGTGAAGCAGGCGGTCATTTCGCCATCGGCCCTGAGCCTCATGTACCCGCCCGATGCGATTCCGGGCTATCCTCGCGAGCAGTTCATCGATGAGTTGCTTCGAGAACACGAGACCGAGGTTCGCGCCTGCCTGCGGAAGGGCGCGCACAAGGTTCAAATCGACTTCACGGAAGGACGGCTGGCTGTCAAGATCGATCCGTCGGGGAACCTCCTCCACAGTTTCATCGATTTGAACAATCTGGCGCTGTCGCGATTCTCCACCGAGGAGCGCCAGCGCATCGGCGTACACACGTGTCCCGGTGGCGACCGCGATTCGACCCACAGTGCGGACGTCGACTACTCCGAGTTGTTGCCCAGCCTGTTCGAGTTGAAAGCGGGAAACTTCTACATCGCGCTCGCGGGCGAACGGGATCGTGTCCACGTCCTGAAGATCATCCGGGAGCACATGAAGGCGGATCAGCGGATTTTCGTCGGGGTTGTCGCCCCGATCGATCCGCGCATTGAAACGCCCGAAGAAATCCGAGATCGAATCCTCGAAGCGGCCAGGTACATTCCGGTTGAGCAACTGGGGACGACCGACGACTGCGGTTTCTCACCTTTCTGTGACGATACTTCGACCAGTCGGGACACGGCGTTTGCAAAGATCCGGGCGCGCGTGCTCGGGACCGCGCTGGCAGCGGACATTCTCGGAGACGGTTGATGGATTCGAATGACGACGAGGAACGGCTGCTGCGATCCGTCGCGCTGCAGAACGCCCAGAGTATTCTTCTCGCACGACAACGTGCCGAGGATGAGCTCTTCCGGGCGAAGGAAGCGTTGGAACGGAAGTCTCAAGAGCTCGCCAGCTCTCTGGCCATGATGCGCGCCACGCTGGAATCCACGACCGATGGGATTCTCGCGACCGACGGCGGCGGCCGGGTCACGGGCTTCAGCGACAAGTTCGTTCAAATGTGGCAGTTGCCCCGCGAGATCATGGACCTCGGGAACCACCAACAAATTGCGGAGATCATCAGCCGCAATTTCAACGATCCCCAACAGTTCCTCGCCAGGATCGAGGAGATTTACTCGACCTCGCCGCCTGAGAGTTATGACCTGCTCGAACTCCCCGACGGCAGGGTGTTCGAACGATTCTCACGGATTCAATTTGTCGAAGAGCGGAATGTGGGCCGCGTGTGGAGTCTGCGAGACATCACCGACCGCCGACGCGCCCAAGAAGCACTCGCCGATCAATCGGAGCGGTTGCGGGTCACACTGGCCAGCATCGGCGATGCCGTGATCACCACGGACACAAAGGGTCGAGTGGCCTTCTTGAACGGCGCGGCCGAGTCGCTGACGGGCTGGAGTCAAAGCGAAGCGGCCGGGCAACCTCTGGAGACGATATTTCACATCGTTAATGAGACGACTCGCGAGCCGGTCGAGAACCCGGCGACCAAGGCGCTCCGGGAAGGAGTCATCGTCGGGCTGGCGAACCACACCGTTCTCATCGCCAAAGACGGAACAGAGCGGGGGATTGATGACAGTGCCGCTCCGATCCGATCCGCACACGGCGAAGTCGTCGGCTGCGTGCTGGTGTTTCGAGACATCACCGAACATCGCAGGGCGGAAAAGGCCCTCCGCCGCAGCGAGCGCGACCTCTCCGATTTTTTCGCCAACGCCAGCGTCGGTCTGCACTGGGTCGGACCGGACGGACTCATCCTGCGGGCCAACCAGACCGAACTGGATATGCTCGGGTACAGCCGCGAGGAATACGTCGGCCACCACATCGCCGAGTTTCACGTCGATCTCCCCGTGATTGAGGAGATCCTCACCTGTCTGGCGCGCGGCGACACGCTCAGCGAGTACCCGGCGCGGCTCCGCTGCAAAGACGGTTCGATCCGCGACGTGCTCATCAACTCGAACGTTTATTACGAGGATGGAAAGTTCATCCACACGCGCTGCTTCACGCGTGATGTCACCGAGATCAAGTGGGCGCATGCTGCTCAGGCACGGCTCGCCGCGATCGTCGATGCGTCCGAGGACGTCATCATCAGCAAGACGCTGGACGGAATCATCCTCTCATGGAATGCCGCAGCCGAGCGGCTCTTCGAATACCCCGCCGCCGAGGCCGTGGGGCAGCCGATGAGTTTGATCATTCCGCCCGAGTTGTGGGACGAGGAACGCTCGATTCTCGAACGGCTCCGGCGGGGTGAACGGATCGGGCACTTTGAAACGAGACGTGTCTCCAAGTCGGGGCGGTCCATCGACATTTCGTTGACGATTTCTCCCCTGCGAGACAGCTCCGGCCGAATCGTGGGCGCGTCCGCTATCGCCCGTGACATCAGCGAACGCAAGCGTACCGAGGAGGCGTTGCGCCGAAGCGAGGCCCGCAAGACGGCGATGTTTGAGACCGCCCTCGATTGCATCATCAGCATTGATCACGAAGGGACGATCATTGAGTTCAATCCCGCCGCCGAGCAAACGTTCGGCCATCGACGGGAACACGTGGTGGGTCGGGAATTGGCGGCAGCGATCATTCCGCCTGCGCTTCGAGAGCGTCATCGGAAAGGACTGGCCCATTTCCGCGCCACGGGTCAGGCACCGATCCTCAACAAACGACTCGAACTGTCTGCCCTGCGCGCAGACGGCACCGAGTTCCCGGTTGAGTTGACCGTAACCCGTATTCCGGTGGCTGGTCCCTCTCTCTTTACCGCTTACGTGCGGGACATCACCTTACGGAAGCAGGCTGAAGAAGAGTTGCGGGAACGGGAGCGGCAGTTCGGAACCCTGGCCGAATGGATCCCACAGTTGGCGTGGATGGCGAACCCCGACGGACACATCTTCTGGTACAACCGACGCTGGTACGAATACACCGGCACGACACTGGAGCAGATGCAGGGCTGGGGCTGGCAGGAGGTGCATGACCCGGAGGTGTTGCCGAGCGTGCTCGAAAAGTGGAAGGGGTCCATCGCCACGGGTACGGCCTTCGACATGGTGTTCCCGTTGCGGGGTGCGGATGGAGTGTTCCGCCCCTTCCTCACGCGAGTCTTGCCGTTGAAGGACTTGCAGGGCCGCGTGATACGCTGGTTCGGCACGAACACCGACATCAGCGAACAGCGGCGCGCGGAAGAACAGTTGCGGCGGTTGGCCGCCGACTTGTCCGAGTCCGACCATCGCAAGGACGAGTTCCTGGCGATGCTGGCCCACGAACTTCGCAATCCCCTCGCTCCAATCCGTAACGCCTTGCAGATCGTGCAACTCTCTGCGGGCAACGAAGCGGCCGTCCAATCGGCGTCCGAGACGATGGACCGTCAAATCCGCCACATGGTCCGCCTCGTGGACGACCTGCTCGACGTGAGCCGGATCAGCCGGGGGAAGATCGACCTTCGCCAAGAGCGTGTCGAACTGGCTTCGATCATTCATCAAGCCGTCGAATCGAGCCGCCCCGCGATCACATCCGGCCAACACCAACTGACGGTGACATTGCCACCGCAGCCTGTTTACCTGGAGGCAGACCCGGTGCGGTTGGCGCAAGTGTTCAGCAATCTGCTCAACAATGCCTCCAAGTACAGCGATCCCAACGGCCGCATCTCAATCACCGTTGAGCAGCAGGATGGCGAGGTGGCGGTGTCGGTGAAGGATACGGGGGTGGGAATTTCATCCGACATGCTGCCCAAAATCTTTGAGATGTTCACGCAGGTCGATACGTCGTTGGAGCGCTCGCAGGGTGGACTCGGCATCGGGCTGACACTGGTCGAGCGGTTGGTCGAGATGCATGGCGGTTCGGTGAGTGCCCGGAGCGAAGGACCGGGTCGGGGCAGTGAGTTCGTCGTGCGCCTGCCGATCATGTTCGAGACGCCGAACACTCAGCAGACGCCCGAGCCGACCGTGAGCGACCTGACTCGCAAGACGTCTCGCCGCATCCTCGTTGTCGATGACAATCGGGACTCAGCCACCACTCTCGCCATGTTGTTGAAGCTGACCGGCAACGAGACGCACACTGCCTACGACGGCCTTGCTGCGGTGGAAGCTGCTGAGACCTTTAGGCCCGACGTGGTCCTGCTCGATCTCGGCCTGCCAAAGTTGAACGGCTTTGAAGCGGCCCGCAAAATTCGAGAGCAGCCGTGGGGAAAATCGATCGTGCTGGTCGCCCTCACCGGGTGGGGTCAGGAGGATGACCGCCGCAAATCCAGTGAGGCCGGGTTCAACGGCCACCTGGTCAAACCCGTGGACCACGCCGCCCTCATGAAGCTGTTGGCCGAGTTGTTGCCGACGGCCGTGTGATCTGTGACGGAATCTTGGTCACCCAATTTGCGAGGGACCATGAATAATGCGGGCTCAACCTCGATGCGGCGACTGTTTCTACTTCTACGATTGCGAACGGTTTCATTCGTCGTCTCCTTCAATTCGTCGAACCTCTTCCATTCGAGAAAGGGGGGGGTATTCGACTATTTGATGGAGACGACGAATGGGAATTCCCAATAGACGACTCACCTTCGGCCGCGAGCCTGCACTCGCTCATGAGCG
>JANODP010000173.1:0-16878 GCA_031412755.1 Schlesneria sp.
CCGCTCCGAAGCAGGTTTTGAAACAGCCAAGCCGGACTTCCGCCTTTCGGGGCGTGGCCCATTCGCCGGAACCCATCATGCCTCAACTGGTCCGCATTGCAATCTATCCGCTCAAGTCGTTCGATCCGCTGCAGGTCTATCGGGCCACCGTGCTCCCCAACGGAGCCCTGCAACACGACCGCCAGTTCGCGCTGATCGATCCATCGGGAAAGGTCCTCACCGCCAAACGGACTCCCGCCGTGCATGGCCTCGAATTGGTACTCGATCCGGTGGTCCGCACGCTCGCCGCCCGCAGGCGAAGTGATACCGAAGTCCTGCGCTGGCAGATCGACGACCGGCGCGACGACCTTGAGCGCTGGTTGAGCGACTATTTTTCACTCGACCTGCGGCTGATCGAAGAGCCGGCGGGCGGCTTTCCCGACGATACCGAGGCGACGGGCCCGACCATCGTCAGCGTGGCGAGCTTACAAGCCGTCACCGACTGGTTCCCCGGCCTGACCCTGGACGACGTGCGAGGCCGCTTCCGCGCGAATCTCGAAGTGGACGGAGTCGAACCATTCTGGGAGGACCGCCTGTTCCAGGCTGATTCGACTTCCCTGCCGTTTCGTGTCGGCAGCGTGTCGTTCGAGGGAACCAACCCGTGCCAGCGGTGCGTCGTCCCGAGCCGCGATCCCGCGACGGGCGAAGTCTGGCCCGAGTTCTCCCGCCGCTTCGCCGAACTCCGCGAGCAACAACTGCCACCGTGGGCCGCGCGCGAGCGATTCAATCACTTCTACCGCTTGGCCACCAACACGCGCGGAGTCGGTTCGAGTGGCGGACTGATCCGAGTCGGGGACGCGATCGAACTGTAAAACGGCTCGCATTCGGACGTCAGTCCTCTTCGCTTTTTCGGAGCGGGGGACGTGAGTCCCCTGAACACAGTGGCCTCTCGAAACGACGCGAATTCAGGGGACTCACGTCCCCCGCTCCGAAAATCCATGTGTGCGAGTTGTTTGCCCTACTTGAGCGTTTCCAGATACGCGATCAGGTCGCGGAACTCGGTCGGCGTCAGTTGTTCGTGTAGCTTGTCGGGCATGATCGAGGCCTTCATCGGCTGCCTCGTCTCAATCTCATTGAACGGGACGAAGAAGACCTTGCCGGTGCTGTCTCCGAGTCGCAGGTCTCCGTTGACTTCCTCGCCGAGCAACATCCCCGTCAGTAACTTGCCGCTCGTTGTTTCGACGGTCCACGTCGTGAACTGCGGTGAGATTTCCTTGCTCGGTTCGAGAATCGACTCGGCCAGTTTCTGACGGTCCATCGTGCGGGCGATGACGGTCAGATCGGGACCAACCTGACCGCCCCGGCCTCCCACGGTGTGGCACTTGAAGCAGCCGGCGCTGTTCGTGTGAAAGAACACGCGGCGACCGGCTGCGGCGGAGAGTTGATGGTCGAGGGTTGAAGGTTGAGGGGCAGAGGGATCAGGAACGGAAGGTTGCGGGACAGCAGGCTTCTCGGTGAACCGCTTGCCGAACGCGAACGCGACCGCTTCACGAAGTGTTGGGCGTAAGCCCTCTTCGTCCTTTCGGAGCGGGGGACGTGAGTCCCCTGGTTCCGCGAGCTTCAACTCCGCCGCAAGCTGCTTCAACGCCTCGGTCACTTTCGGATCGCGGGACGGTTGGTCCAGCATCGCCATCGCCGGACCGCGCAGCGACCGCAGAGCCTCGACCGTGAGCGTCTCGTTCTTGTCGCGGAGCAGCTTCACCAGCAGATCGCGCGTCGCGTCGTTGAGTTTGGCGTGATGATCGACTCCCGCCAGCCCGGCCACGGCGTCGGCCCGCAGGTTCACGTCGAGCGACTCATCCGCCGCGATGCCTCGCAGCAGTTGATCGCGCTCGGAAATCGGCGAGTGACCCAGCGTCCGCACGGCCTCGCGCCGCAGCCCCTCATCAGTCGAGGCCACCAGCTCACCGAGCAGTTTTCCATCGAGTTCCTTCAGCGTAGGAGGGAGCACCCGCAGCGCGATGGCTCGCAGCGAGGCCGATCGCTGGGCGTCCTTGACGATCGGCAGAATGTGCTGCACCGGCGGAGCCTTCTCGAACTCAGCGGGCGGCACGCCATCGAGCATCGACAGCGACGCGAGGCACGCCATGAACAGGTCGCCCGTCATCGGCTCGGACGCAAGAACCTTCTCGACCTCGGGGCGAAGCTCTTTGAAGTTCTCTTCGCCGACCCATTGGACCGCCAAACGTTTCACCGAAGGTTCAATATACTTCAGTCCAACCGCCGCGACTGCCTCATCTTTCGGAGATCGCCGACGAGCACTGAGCAGGTAGGCTTGGCACACCAAGAGGTTTCTTTCACTCAGTTGGCGATTTGAAGTTTCTTTCTTCAGAAACGAGACAATTCTCTCCACCGGGAAGTCGGCTACCGTGTCGATCATGTCTGAAAATGCAAATGGATCGTCTTTGCTCGCGGTCGTAAGCGTGAGGACACCGGTGTGTTTGACCTTGCTGTCCATCCACCAATTGAGTTCGTTTGCGATCTGTGGTGATAGCGTTCGGGCAACAGGTTTCAGCGATTCTAGCCCACCCTTAACGGCGAGAAGCCTTCTCACTGTGGTGCGACGCACGGCCAACGAAGGTGATTTCAGCAGTTCATGGAGTCTTGGAAGAGACGTTTCGTTCCGGATCGCAGCGACATCGATCACCCGCCGCTTCGGTTCCTCCTTCGCCGACACCCGCCAAACTCGGCCTTTGCCGTGCAGCTTGTAGTCCTTCAGCACCCAGTCGGTGACGTACAGCGAACCGTCCGGGGCTAGGGCGAGGCCGACGGGGCGGAAGTTTTCGCCCCCCTTGATGACCGGTTGAGGCAGCGACTCGAACGACGCGCCGCGCGGCTTGAGGACGAACTTGTCGATCCGGTGATCGCCCCAACTGCCGACCAGCAGCGTGCCGAGGTAGTCGTCGGGGAAGCCGTCCGATTCATAACAAACAATCCCCGACGGGGCCTCGCCCGTGCCCGAGACCATCGGCAGCGTGCCGGGAATCTCGCCGTTCCAGCTTGTGAACGGATGCGTTCCCTTGCGGCCGTTGCGGAACTTATAGCCGTAATCACCGCCGGGAATGATGTGCAGCAACCGGCACGGCGGACGGCTGTCGGGATCGTTGTCGAGCGTGAACAGCCGGCCAAACGCATCGAAACAACTGGCGTGCGGATTCCAGAAGCCGGTCGCCCAGCGTTCGAGCTTCGACCCGTCGGGCCGACAGCGATAGACGTTGCCTCCCTCGCCTCCGCCCGACAGCGTGGTGCCGTCGCTGCCGAGGATCTTGTAGTCCGCTCCCAGGTTCTCGCCGAACCCGAAGAACATGTTGCCGAGAGCATCAAACGCAAACCCCGCCAGCCCGTTGTGCGGATAGTTCCCGGTCGTTTCGAGATGCACGAGTTGCTTGGTCTCATCGCACTTGAGGTCGCCATCGGTGTCGGTGCAGAGCAGGATCTCGCGGCGCGTGGCGATGAAGAGGACAAGGGGAGCGGGGGACAAGGAGACACGGGGATCAGAACCCTCTTTCCCCTTGTCCCCTTGTCCCCTTGTCTCCTTGTCCTTCACAACAGGCAGTTCCAGCCATACCGGCTTCACCGCGACACTCATCGTGTGCGTCAGTCCGTCGCGAAAGACCGTGATCTTGTCCGCCTTGCGATCTCGATCCGTGTCTTCCATCACGAGGACTCGGTCGGTCGGATGACCCTGATAGCCCTCGGGAGGGAAGTGCGTGTTGCTTTCGATGGCCCAGACTCGTCCCGCGTGATCGACGTCGATCCCGGTGGGAGTCGCGATCTGAGGGTTCTCGGCGAAGAGTTCGATCTTGAGGCGAGGGTCCAGTGATCGAGGAGGCTCATCCTGCGAGATGGCGGACGAAACGACGACGAGAGAACAGAGTGCAGGCAACGCTGAGTAAACGAACCGGAACGGAGTCATGTCGAGATTCTCAAGGCGGGTGACGGAAGCGACGGACGGCATTGTGGGGCCACTCGCCGTGGCTCGCAACCGGAGCATCCCGCAGCCTGCTCAACTGTCTGCCGCCGCCCGACTCACTTGCCGATGCAGAACTTGCTGAAGACGCGATCGAGGATGTCGTCCGTATAGACCGCGCCCAGAATGCGGCCGAGATGGTCGAGCGCTTCGCGAATGTCGATCGCCAGCAGTTCGTCTCCCGTCGCGTCGGATTCGGCCGCCTCTTCGGCCCGCGCAAGCGATGTCGCGACCGATTCGAGGCTCTCGCGGCAACGGGCCGCCGTCATGCCGAGCCACTGCCGACCCGGACCGCGTGACGCTGCCAGCCGGCGGCGCAACAGTTCCGCCAGGTCGTCGAGCCCCTCGCCGGTGACGGCACTGATCGCGAGCGCGGGCTGTTCGGTGTCGTCGGACTCTCGCAACGCTTCCCCTCGATCGATCTGAGTCACCACGCGCACCATGCAGCGCGCGTCCGATTGCGTCTGCTCGAACAACTGCTCGTCGAGGTCGTGCTGTTGTGCGTCGAGTGTTGCCGAGGAACACCACAGCAGGACATCGGCGTCTCGCAGTTGATCGGTGCGTTGATGTTGGGCCGACTGTGCGATGCCGGTCGTTTCGAGTTCCCAGCCGGCCGTGTCGATCAGATCGAATGACAGCCCCTGCCAGTCGATGGGAACTGTCAGAAAGTCTCGCGTCGTTCCCTCGCGCGGAGATACCAGCGCCGACTCGTTGTGCGCCAAACGATTGAACAGGGTGCTCTTGCCGGCGTTCGGCAGTCCCGCCAGCACGACCTTCGTCCGCGCGCGGGACTGCATGCGGTCGGACGATTGTTGCAGCAGGTCCTCGACAAACCGGCGGGCCAGCGCGATGCGGCCAATCAGTTCGCAACGGCCGACGAATTCGATGTCCTCTTCGATGAAGTCGAGTCCCGCTTCGAGATCGGCCAACAGTTCGAGCAGGTCGTACCGCAGTTCGGCCAACCGTCCCGAGAGTCCGCCGGCCAGTTGCGCGAGAGCCGTCTGCAATTCGGTATGGTCATGGGCGTCGATCACCCCGAGCACCGCTTCGGCCTGCAGCAGGTCGAGCCTCCCCGCGAGAAAGGCTCGCAGCGTGAACTCACCAGGTCGCGCGGGCCGCGCACCGCGACGATGAGCCTCCGCCAGCACGGCCTCCAGCAGCGGGGGCGATCCCGGCAGATGCAACTCGACAATCGGCTGCCCCGTGTAACTGCGGCGGTTCGGCCAAAGATGGACCTCAACCGGGATCGCGGTTCGCGCGCCGGGCAGATTCAGAGTGCCAGGATGAACGGAGGCGAAGCGGCTCGATTGCCAGCCATCTCGGTCATGCGGCTCGAACCAGCCGGCCAGCACCTCGCACACGGCACCGCCCGAAAGCCTGACGATCCCGCGCGCGGCCGATCCGGGGGGAGACGCCAGCGCGGCGATTGTGGCTTCGAGGGACAGGTCCATGACGACCGATTTCAAATCTCAATGCTACCGCTTGCCGCGATTCTTCTTGTTCTTGCGACCGTCAGAATCGTCCTGGCTCATGTCCTTCTTCTTGATCGAGACATCCTTGTCGGCCGCTTCGACCATGCTGTACCACCACGTGGAAAACGGTGACGGCTTCTTGGGTTGGGGTGGATTCCCCGGCCCACCGGGCGGGGATGGCGAATCTGGTGGCGCGTTCTTCGCCTCGGCCTTGGCCTTGCGTTCCAGCAGCCAGCGCTCGGTCATGCTCCAAATATTGGTGGCGATGAAGTACAGGCAGAGTCCCGACGGCACCCGATAAAACATCGCGGCCATCATGATCATCATGAAGCTCATCATCTTCTGCTGAGCGGCCTGCTCTTCGTTGGTCGGCGCCGGCATCGTCAGCTTCTGATGCACGTACATCAATCCGGCGGAGATGCACGGGAGCAGGTTGAATTCCGTCCAGCCCAGGAAGGGAACCTTGAAGGGGAGATCAAACAGGGCATCGGGCGAGGCGAGGTTTTCGAACCACAGAAACGGCTCCATCCGCAGTTCGATCGAACTGCCAATGGCCCGATACAGCGCGATGAAAATCGGAAGCTGCAGGAACACGGGCAGGCAGCCACCCAGCATCATTTTCGATTGCTCGGCCACCAGTTCCTGCGAGGCCTTGATGTATTCCTCGGTGTTCTTGCCGTGCTTGGCTTCCAGTTCCTTCTGCCGCGCCGCAATCTTGGGCTGCAATTCCTTCATCTTCGCGGCATGCTTGGCCTGGTGCTTGGAGAGCGGCATGAGCAGGGTGCGCACCAGCGCCGTCAGGCAGAGGATGGCGACGCCGTAACTCAGGCCGATCGCGTGAAACATGTTCAACAACCAGACCATGCCGCGGCAGATCGAATCGAACCAGCCGTAGTCCATCACCGCGCCGGCCGCGACCTGCTGAACCAGTTCCTTCAGCTTGGGCCCCGCGTAGAGCACGAACTCGTGCTTGATCTCGTCGTTCGCCGGGATGGTCAAGTTGGACGAGGTGAGATCGACGGTGACGTCGCTGTACTGCGGGTACTGCATGTCTTCCTCGACGACTACGCCATCGATCTGATCGATGGTGCGATGTTTCAACTGGTCCCCCTGCGGAATCAGCAGCGCGGCAAAGTACAGGACATCAACGCCGATGTACTTGATGGGCCGCTTCGAGAGTTCGGTCTTCTGGGCCTTGACCTTCTTCACGACCTCCGCCGCCGAGAGTTTGCTCTCATCGATGCCCGTGCCGTCTTCGTCGACGAAGCCCATCCGCACATCGCGGTACTTGTAGGTGTTGTCCGCGTCCTCCAGTGGCACGCCCACGGGACCGCGCAGCTTGTAACTCAACTCCTGCTGTCGGGGCGACAGGTTCTTCACCGTGACCGTCAGCCGGAGTTGATAACCGCGCGCAAGCGTGTCGCGCACGTGAGGCTGCTTCAATTCGGCCTCGGTCAATTGCTCCAACTGGAAATGCTTGACGAGCTCCCAGCGACCGTCGGGTGTCTGCAGGCGGAAGGTAATGGAGGCCTTGTCCTGCGCCGTGATCTCCCACGCGATGCGGTCGAGAGATTCGTTCTTCAGCAGCGCATCAATGACGGGGGCCTGCATCTCGAACGTACGCGCTGACTTTTCCTTGTCGCTCCCCACTAGACGGAGTCGCTTGTCACGACGGCCAAACGCCGGATAGCGGACTCGATCCGTCAGTTCGATCGTATCGACGACCGCACCACGACTGTCGAACTTCACCGCCAGACAGAACTCGTCGAGTTGCTGTTGGTTGCCCTTTCCATCCTGCGGTCCGAGCCACACTGATTTGACCGGGTGCTGGGGCAATGGCGCCACTTCCGGTTGCTCAACCTCAGCCAGCACGGTGTTCTGTGGCAACAGGGCGTCGGCCGGAGCATCCGTCTCCACTGACTTCACTGCCGCCACAGGCTTCTTGGGAACACCGGGAAAGAGTTTCGGCACGAGGAACAGATACCACGCGTACCAAATCACAATCGAGATCGTGAAGAAGGTAAAAAAACGCCGCTGGTCCATACTGCAAAATCCGTCAAGTACTCAAGGGTCGAGGCGCTCCGCGACCGATCGGGCTCGCGAGGCGAAGTCGAAGCACACCGAGCTTCGGTGGCAGCGGCATCTCGGAAGGATCAACGACCGTCTTTGAGTCGGTCGCCGAGAAAATTGTCGAGGTCGGGGATGTCGTAAATCTTCTGAGCGGTCTTGTTGAAGTCGTACTCAACCCGCTTGAAGTGGATCGTGTTGCCGTCCAGAACGACGTAAGAGGATCTCGGATCACCGTTCCGGGGCTGGCCGACCGAACCGACGTTGACCAGAACTTTTTTCGGCCCCAACTCGTACTTGAAGTCGATCTCTTCCGGAGCGAGGAAGTTCAGGTCTTCCGTGAACACGCCGGGAATATGAGTGTGCCCCTGGAAGCAATACTTCTCGACCAGCGAGAAAATCCGTTCCATTTTGCGCTGGTTGTAGATGTCTTCGGGAAAGACGTATTCATTGAGCGGGTTCCGCGCGGAACCGTGGACGTACATGAAGCCGGGTTCGCGGTGGACGCGCGGCAGTTCTCCCAGAAACTCCCACCGCTTGTCGGAACTCGCACCACCACCCGCTTCGAGCTGGCGTCGCGTCCAGAACACCGCCCGTTCGGCACTGACGTTGAAGCCTTCGGGGTCGAACAGTGCCGCCTGATCGTGATTGCCGAGCAGACACAGCTTGCAGGAGTAAACGCGGTCGATGCATTCACACGGGTTGGGACCGTAACCGATGATATCGCCGAGGCAGAAGATTTCGGTGATCCCCTGCTGTTTGATGTCGGCGAGAACCGCTTCCAAGGCCTCCAGATTGGCGTGAATATCGCTAATGATGGCGCGCAACGCAGATTCCTTGCAGCTAGTTCGCCCGCTGTGGGAGGGGAAGTGCTTGGCTGTTCGGCTCCGCAGTCGCACTGCGACTGCCGCCAACGGCAACCCGATTCAATTCGTCTTACCGTTCAAACTTCGAGTTCGTCCCACGGTACAAACTTCGGGTCGGATGATAAGGGGGGCCGATGTCGGCGGCAAGCATCGACGGCGAGTGGGTTCGTCTGGACGAGACGTGATCCGACGCGCGCTCCCGATATCTCATGTCGTTTGTCTCCGGCAAACTGCCGCCCCGGACAGTGCTCTGTTATGCTTCGACCCCGCCGCGACGGGTCGCCGGACCGCGCGAGTCGAATGAGGACGACAACCGACTTTGAGGAGATGCCCAGTTGCCCACACTTCACGATTCCGAATTGGTCAAGTTCGCGACCGCTCTGTTCCGCGCCGCCGGCGTCGATCCCACGGAGGCTCAGCTCGTCGCGGAAAGTCTCACCCAGGCCAACCTGCGCGGGCACGACTCACACGGCGTCATGCGGATTCCGTCGTACATCCAGCGGGTGCAGGACGGGTCGCTCAATCCGAAGGCACACCTGACCGTCGAGAAGGAATCGGTCAGCTCGATCGTCGCCGACGGGGGCTGGGGTTTGGGACAGGTTCTCGCACAGGAATTGATGAACCGTCTGATCGCGAAGTGCGAGACCTCGGCTATTGCCTGCGGGACTCTTCGCCGCGCGGCTCACATCGGACGACTGGGCGAGTATGCCGAGATGGCCGCCGCGCGCGGATTTGCTTCCATGATCGTGGCCAATACCCACGGATCGGGTCAGCGGGTGGCCCCCGTCGGAGGAAAAAGACCGCGACTGGGAACGAACCCGATCTGCATCGGAATGCCGGGTGGAGCCGACGGCCCGTTCGTGTTTGACATCGGCACGAGCGCCACCGCTGAGGGAAAGGTCCGCGTCAAGAAGATCGCCGGACAACCGATCCCGTTGGGTTTGGTGCTCGATCCGGACGGCAAGCCGACGACCGATCCGAACCAACTCTACGGTGATCCGCCGGGAACGATCCTGCCGCTCGGTGGCGATCAGGCTTACAAGGGATTCGGCCTCGCATTCATGATCGACATGCTCGCTGGCGGCCTGTCGGGCGGAGAGTGTCCGTTCGCAAGTCCGCCGCCACCGCTCGGCAACTGTGCCGTCTTCTGGGTGATTAATCCCGAATTCTTCGGCGGCTCGTCCCACCTGCTGAGCGAAGTCGGGAAGCTCGAAGCCTATGTGCGAGACGTCCCGAGAATTGACGGCGTGAAAGAAGTGACGCTCCCCGGCGATCCGGAACGCCGCACCCTGGCAGAACGTCGCACAAAGGGCATCCCGCTCGACGACGGCAACTGGAAGGCGCTCGTCGATCTGGCAACCAAGCTCAATGTCACCGTGCCGTCGATTTGATCCACGATTCCATGTGACCAGCAAAAGTAGAGGCCCGACTGCCAAGCAGTCGGGCCTCTTTTCATTTCGCTGAATGCTAACAGCAAACCGCTTTTACGACAGGATGCCTGTCACGGCATCGGCACTGACCATCTCGCGGGGTTGGTTGAGGTGGTTGAAGACCATGCGGCGGGGGTTCATGCCGACGCTGTGGTAGATCGTGGCGAGCAGTTCGATCGGGTGAACCGGGTTCTCGACGGGAGCCGACGCCGTTTGATCGGACTTGCCCCAGACGAAGCCGCGCTTGACGCCCGCTCCGGCGATGAGGCCCGTGTAGCAGTACGGCCAGTGATCGCGACCATCGTCCACGTTGCTGTTGCCCGACGTGCTGACGCCGCGTTTGGGACTGCGGCCGAACTCACCGATCGCCAGCACCAGTGTGTCCTTCAGCATGCCGCGTTCGTCGAGGTCCGAGATCAAGCCCGACAGGCCGGCATCCAGCATGGGGCCAGACTGATTCTTCATGCGGGCTGTCAAGCCGACATGAACGTCGAACGAGTGATTGTCGGAGTTGGCAACCTTCGGCCAGTTGACCTGCACGACGCGCGTCCCCGCCTCGATCAGGCGGCGGGCGAGCAGACAGCTTTGACCGAACGTGTTGTTACCGTACTTCTCGCGGGTCTCCTTGGACTCGGCGCCGAGATTGAAGGCTTCGCGTGCCTTGCCCGACAAGACCAATGAAAGAGCCCTGCCATAGTACTCGTCGAGGGCGTACTTGCCGACCGCCTTGTCGAGTTCGTTCAGGTTGGCGTTGACCGTCTCACGCAGACTGGCGCGACGAGCGAGGCGATCCTGCGGGATCTCGGGACGGAGTTGCAGGTCGTCCACCTTGATGCGGTCCATCTTGGTCATGTCCATGTCGTCGCCGACCGGATAGAGCGTGTACGGATCGAACGCGCGGCCCATGAAACCGGCCGTGCCTCCCTTGCCGATCACGCCGCTCTCCTGCAGCGGACGCGGCATCATGACGTGAGGCAGCATCGGCACTGTCGTCGGCTTGGCCTTGACGATGTGGCAGCCCCAGTTCGGGAAGTCTTTCGGGCTGGGAGGCTCAAGCTGCCCCGAGGCACTCACCTTGTCGGCCGTGTAGCCGGTCATCATCTGGTAGATCGCGGCCGTGTGGTTGAACAGGCCGTTCGGTGTGTAGCTGACCGCGCGAAGCAGCGTGGTCTTGTCGATCTGCTGCGCCAGCTTCGGCAGGTTTTCGGTGAACTGGACGCCGGGGAGTTTCGTGTCGATCGACTTGAATGCGCTGCGGACGTTGTCGGGAACGTCCTGCTTTGGGTCCCACAGGTCGAGATGGCTCGGGCCACCCTGCAGATAAACGAGGATGACGTGCTTGGCCTTGGCGAATCCGACGCCACCGTACCGGGCGTCCTCCGCGGCGTTGGCCTTCTCGCTTCGGAGCAATTCCGGCAGAGACAGGCCGAGGAGCGATGCCCCGCCGACCCGCAACAGTTCTCGACGACTGAACCCATCGCATGTGTCTTTGCCGTATTCACCTGGAATCGAGAACATGGAATCAGCCTCCGGCGGGAAATTGTTCGGTGATGGTGGCCGCAACTGGGGTGAGAGCCTGTTTGGCGATGCGACCACAACTCTTCATCGGCATCGGCGATGAATTGGCTTCGGGTTATACCGGCGTTTTCCGATGGTTGTCAATTGTCTGCTGAAGGCCGAGCCGGTCGTTATCCTCCGTCCCAGTCCTGGCCTACCGGATAGTCGCAGCTTCGGGAAAATGACGAACCGGGACAGCCAGACGACAATCCTACTCCACGATTCGCGCTCATCGGGTGGCAAAGCGAGGGCCGCCGGATGAAGTGGCCACCCGGAAGAGAGGGTGGCCTGACTGAGGAAACTGAAGAAGAGGTGGCCTTATTGGCCGAAGGCTCGATTGATGGACAGGAGCATCGATTGCT
The DNA here is from genome assembly GCA_031412755.1 of Schlesneria sp. GTDB lineage: Bacteria > Planctomycetota > Planctomycetia > Planctomycetales > Planctomycetaceae > Schlesneria. The sequence goes on from JANODP010000173.1 coordinate 11,764, forward strand.
CCAACGCCGCATCGCGTCCCTTGGGAATCCAGCCGGAGGGGGTGGCCTGGCCGACGACGGGGTTGAGGTCTCGCTGGAGCGGGCTGTTGTCGAGGAACGTGGCCGCTCCCGCCGAATTGGCGGCGCGCGCCACGTCTTCCAGTTCCTTGTGAGCCTCCACACCGACCATGAATCCCCCCTCGACCGGCGTCACACTGAGGAACGCCTTGCGACGGATCGATTGCAGGGTGCTTTCGGCGCGGTTGGCCGCCCCCACCGAATCCCGATGCCACGGTTCGAGGAGATTGGCTCCCGTCTTGTAGCGGGTTTCGAGAACGCCCCCGAGCTTGTTTTCGCGTTCGATCTCGAACAAATAGTCATGAACGACATCAACCGTCCGTTCCCACGCCTCATCGGAGTTGTTGGCGCGGACGAAGACGGGATTGCTGACGACCGGAGCCTGACCAGGCATTGTCGCGCAACCGCTCAGTAACCCGACGACGATTGTCGAAGCGATGGCGATGCGCAGGTGAAGGTCTTGCCAAATCACGAGACTGACTCTCATCCATGAATGGTTGCTCGGTCGCCAGCGCGAAGCGAGCGGGGCGCGTAATGTGACAGGGAAGCCAAAATCGCTCAAGACCGATTCGGCGTGGCTCGCGCGGCAGACAGGTCGGACGAGCCCGGCTAGAATCCGCGCGGACTCGACCCGGCCGTCGGGCTGCGAGAGACAAGTGACAGCAGGAGTTCACGGCGAACGGCACGAGGGGACGCGGCGTGGGTGAGGACGAGTCGGCAGAATTCCAGACGATTGCCAAAGTGGGCTCGATTCCCGATGGCGAAGGCCGGGCCTTTCCCGTCCAGGGCCGCATGATCGCCGTCTTCCTGCGCGACGGACAATACTTCGCGATCGACGACTGCTGCCCTCACATGGGAGCATCGCTCGCAGCGGGATACCTCGATGGAACGGCGGTCATCTGTCCGTGGCACGCCTGGCGGTATTGCGTGAGGGACGGACTGTGGCTCGACAATCCCAAGTCGAAGATCCGCACCGAGACCTTTGCCGTGCGCGTCCTCGGTGACGAGATCCAAGTCTGCCCGACAGCCAATCCGCCCGTGGCCACCAGTTGAGGGAAGTCAGGCGAGCGGCAAGTCACAGCCTACTCATTGAAGCCTGAAGCGCAAGCGAAGGGTGGTCGGCAACGGAACCTTCGCTTGCGCTTCAGGCTTCGATGGGTAGGAAAAGATCTACCGATCGCCTCGCTCAGAAACCCTTCGACAGCAACCCGCCATCGACCGAAAGCGTGGTGCCGGTGATGTAGCTGCCGGCATCGCTGGCCAGGAGCAGCGCGGGGCCGGCCAGTTCGCGCGGGTCGGCCCAGCGGTTGATGGCCGTTCGCGAGGCAAACGTGGCCAATTCCTCGGGCGACAACACGCTGGCGGGCAGGTCGGTGAGAAACGGTCCCGGCGCGATGCAGTTGACCGTGATTCCAAACGGCCCGAGGTCGAGGGCCATCGCGCGGGCCATGCCGATCAGCGCCGCCTTGGTCGCCGAATACGAACTGCGGCCCGGCTTCGAGACCAGGCCCATCACGGACGAGATGTGGATGACGCGCCCCCAGTTTCGCGACTTCATCTGCGGCACGAGCGCCCGGGTCAGCCGCATGCAGGAGGTGAGGTTCAATTCCACGATCTGGTCCCACTTGTCGTCGGTGATTTCATCGACAGCCTGCGGCACATTCGAGCCGGCGTTGTTGACGAGGATGTCGACTCGTCCCATCGCCTCCAGGGCCGATGCCGCCAGTTGATCGACGTCGGCGCGATTGGTCATGTCGGAGACGAACCAGCGTCCTCGACAATTCGTCCCCGCCAGAATCTCGGCCAGCGCCGGTTCCAATTCGGCGGCGTGCCGGCTGGAGATCACGATGTCGGCCCCGGCCTCCGCGAATCCGCGGGCCATCGCCTTGCCGAGGCCCTTGCTGCCGCCCGTCACGAGGGCCACTTTGCCCGTCAAATCAAACAGTGGAGTTGGCATGGCCCGTCTTCCTCAACGAAGGATGGTTGTCTTTCTCAGCGAATGATCCGGCCCAGTGCAATATTTCCGAGCGGGGCGGCGTCAGCCCCCGGTTCTTCGTTGAGTCGATGGTCGAGGGTTGAAGGACAGAGTTTTGACCCTTTTTCTGACCCTCAACCTTCGACCATCAACCCTCAACCTGCCAGGGGGCTGACGCCGGCCCGCTCGGAAGTCGCATCATTAGGTGCGTGTCACATGAACGCGTCGAGCAAGGTAGCGGCTTCCCGGACTGATCGCCACAAAGCGCACGGCCCGCGCGCCTCGTCGGGCCTGCAATGGGAATGACCGTCACAGTCCGCAAACAAGTTTGGCACGGCAGCGACTCTCCATTTGCCTGAGCGGCGAGACCGAACTACGTTTCCAGCGGCTTGTCGGACAGACCAATGGTCCGCATTGCCTTCCAGGTCGCGGCCCTGTGTGCGAGCCTTCCGAACCCGTGGTCTCCAGCGAATCATGACACCGAAAACATTCGTGCCCGCCGGCGGGACCAGCACCGAGGCAGCCGCCGTGACACCGCGCAGCCTGACCCAGGTGCTGGCCGACTTCGGCATCTCGACGTCGGCCTCGCTGCAATCCAAGTGCGACGCGGCCAATGATCGATCTGCAGCCCCGGCCGATGTGACCGGTGCCGCCCGTCCCGTCGCTGCGGGTGGTGCGGCTGCCTGGCTGCCGAAGCGTCATGTGCCCGAGGCGGCCCGCAGCGACTCACAGCTTTCCGCGCTGTTCGATCGCGTCGAGGCGCTGCTCGGTCCCCAGGCTGCTACCGCCGACGAGCAGTTCGCTCCGCGCGTCCCCGAGCGACTCGAAGAAACCGGACTTTCGGCGGATGACGTCGAGCGGCTGATGCTGAAGTACCTGTTGTCGAAGGGGTCCTCGACGGGTCGCGCCGTGGCGCAACAAGTCAGGCTGCCGTTCGGGATCATCGATCCGCTGCTGAAGGGTCTGAAGTACGATCAATTGCTCGCGTTCGTCGGCACCGCCGAAATGGGCGACTACGAGTACTCGATCACCGAAATGGGGCGCGAACGGGCACGGCGGTACATCGAGGAATGCACGTACTTCGGTTCGGCGCCCGTCAGTCTGCGCGACTACCTCAAGGCGATGGAACGGCAGAGCATCTCGAAGCAACAGGTGACCGAACATGACTTGAAGCAGGCGTTCTCCGACTTGATGATCTGCCCCGAACTGCTCGATCAACTCGGACCGGCGATCAACTCGGGACGCGGCATGTTTCTGTTCGGTGCGCCGGGCAACGGCAAGACCAGCATTGCCGAGCGAATCACGCAGTGCTTTGGGTCGTCGATCTGGATTCCGCGGGCGCTGGGAATCGATGGCGACATCATTCGACTCTACGACCCCGGCGTTCACGAAGAGGTCAAGGAAGAGGCCACCGAGGGGATCTTCGATCTGACCGGAATCGACCCGCGCTGGGTGCGGATCGTGCGACCGACCGTCATCGCGGGCGGTGAGCTGACGATGGAAGAGTTGGAAGTCTGCCAGAACCACCAGACGAAAATCTGCGAGGCACCGCTGCAACTGAAGAGCAACTGTGGAACACTGGTCATCGATGACTTCGGCCGACAACGAATGCCGGTGACCGAACTGCTCAACCGCTGGATCGTGCCGCTGGAAAAACGCTACGACTTCCTCAATCTGCCGAGCGGCAAGAAGATTCAGGTCCCGTTCGACCAGCTCATCATTTTCTCGACGAACCTCGAACCGCGAGACCTCGTCGATGGCGCGTTCCTGCGCCGCATCCCATACAAGATTCAAGTCCCCGATCCCACCGAGGCCGAGTTCCGCGAGATCATCCGCCGACTGTCACCCAAACTGGGATTCCAGTACGACGAGACGGCGGTCGAGCACCTCATCGAACACCATTTCCGCCGCGTGGCGCGTCCCATGCGTTCGTGCCAGCCGCGCGACCTGCTGCTGCAAGTCCGGAACTTCTGCACCTACAAGCAGCACCCCCGGAAGCTCACTCCGGCGGCGTTCGACTTCGCCGTGGCGAACTACTTCTCGGTGATGTGAGTCGTCTCGGTGATGTGAATCGCTCGTGGACGTCGCGCTTCACCTGCGTTGAGGTCGTCGTTCGGCTTGGGCGGTCCATGGGTCTTCGGGCCAGGCGTGTTTCGGATAGCGACGGCGCAGTTCGCCGCGCACGATCGGGTAGCCGTTGTTCCAGAACGATTCCAGGTCGTCGGTGATCTGCTGCGGGCGGTGGTTGGGCGCGAGCAGATGGAGCAGCAGCGGGACGCGGCCTCCGGCGATGCGCGGTGTGGTTCGCCAGCCGAAGACCTCTTGAATCCGCACGGCGAGGATTGGCGGGCGACTCGGTTCGTACTGAATCGGCAGGCGGTTGCCGCTGGGGACCGCGATATGAGTCGGGGCTTCCCGTTCGAGTGTCTGCCATTGATGGGGAAGCAGTTTGGATCGCAACACATCCAACCACGGAGCCTGTCTGAGTTCCGCGAATGATCGACAGCCGAGGCACAGTTCCGGCAGCAGTTCCTGCAGTTGCTCCTCATCGAACTGGGGGAGGTCGAGGTCCGGCAGCCACTCGCGCAGGCAGTGGACTCGCGCGAGGAAGCCGTTCAGGTCGGCGCGGTCTGCGGGGAAGACGCGATTCCATGCGGCCGCCGCTTCGCGCGCGAGGACCTGCGCCGTGTGTTCGCCCTCCGGCAGAGACGCGGGAGTTTCTTCGAGGATCAGATCGTCCCAGCGGACTCGGCGCCGCGCCTGGACCCGTTCCTGGGCGGCATCGAATTCGACATCGACTCGCACATCGAGCCGTTCGGCGGGCAGCCAGCTTCGATCGACGAACGACGCCATCCGGACGAGGGCTTCCCCCGCCGCGGCATCGACGTCGAGGCAGACAAACAGTTCACCCTCCGTCACCGCCGACTGATCGGATAACCGCACTCCGGCCCCTCCCACCATCACGGCGCGGCGGCCGTTCGGCTCGCGCCGTCGAGCCAGCCGATCCGGGAAGGCCGACAGGATCGCGATCAATAGCGAGTCTTCATTCTTGTCCCCCTCGCCCCTTTGGGGAGAGGGGTTAG
>JANODP010000174.1:0-4261 GCA_031412755.1 Schlesneria sp.
CCTCAAAACAGGACTGCCAGAACGATGGGGGCAGAATGATTAAGACGAACTTACGCTGCCGTTTCTTTCTACCATCGTTCTGCCCGCATCGTTCTGCCACTCTCCTCGGAGAGTCATGTCGAAGGCGACAGAAATCACAACAAGATGTGTAGATACCGATGGGCTGGTCCCGGTGGCTCGACGGCTTCTGCACGACTTCGAATTCACTCGACACTGGTTCAACTGGTTCTTTCAGTAGTGCAAAAGCCGCTCAACCACCGGGGCGAGCCCGGTGGCGTTACTTGGTTCAGGACCGATCATGTACGACAACATTCCCACGCGACGCGATCTTTTGTGGCAGCTTGGCGGCGGCCTGGGTGGCGTCGCGTTGTCCGCGCTGCTGGCCGAAGACGGGTTGCTCGCGGATGAGCGAGCGGCGGCTTCGTCGAATGTGCCGACGCAGCGGCGTGTCTCCAGCCCGCGACCGCATCACACCGCGCAGGCCGACGCCGTCATTCAGATCTTCTGCCCGGGGGGCCTCAGCCATGTGGATACGTGGGACTACAAGCCCGAACTCGAACGCCGCGCCGGGCAGCCGTTCGATCCCGACGGCAAGCTGACCTTCTTTGCCTCGAAGCCCGGCAACTGCCAGCCGAGCTACTGGAAGTTTCGGCAGCACGGTGAATGCGGCCGCTGGATGAGCGACCTGCTGCCGCAGTTGGCCGCGTCCGTCGATGACCTGGCCTTCATTCATTCGATGCAGAGCAAGACGGCGCTGCACGGCCCGGCGATGTTCATGATGAACAGCGGCTTCATCAGGCCCGGCTTCCCCTGCATGGGGGCGTGGGTGACTTATGGATTGGGGAGTGAGTGTGACAACCTGCCCGCGTTTGTCGTGCTGCCCGATTCGCGCGGTCTGCCGCCCGGCGGTGTCGTGAATTGGGGGGCCGGTTTTCTACCCGCGGTGCATCAGGGGACCGTGTTCGAGACGACCGCCGACAAGCCGCCGATCGCCGACCTCTTTCCAACGAGCCGACGCGAGTTGACCGCGGCGATGGAACGGAGCGGCCTCGATTTTCTGCAACAACTGAACGCCCGGCACGCCGCCACGCGGTCGGGTGATTCGCAGTTGGAAGCTCGCATCGCGTCCTACGAGTTGGCGGCGCGGCTGCAACTGAGTGCTCCGGAGGTGAGCGATCTCGGCGGAGAGACCGAACCGACCCACCGGCTGTATCAACTCGACCATGAAGACATCGGCCCGTTCGGTCGCCAGTGCCTGTTGGCGCGCCGGCTGGTCGAACGGGGCGTGCGGTTCGTGCAGATCTACTGCGGTGCCGAGAACACGACCGCTCGCAAGATTCGGCCCAACTGGGACAGTCACGAGGATCTGGTCCGCGACCACGGCTATTGGGGACCGATCCTGGACCGCGGCGCGAGCGCCCTGATTCACGACTTGAAGCAGCGCGGTCTGCTCGACTCGACCCTGGTGATCTGCACCAGCGAGTTCGGCCGTCAGCCCGCCGCGCAGGGCAAAGGACGCGATCACAATCCGGGAGCGTTCACGGCCTGGATGGCCGGCGGCGGCATTCGCGGCGGAACCAGTTACGGCACCAGCGACGAACTCGGTTTTCAAGCGGCGGAGCATCCCTCGTACAGCTACGACCTCCACGCCACCGCCCTGCATCTGCTCGGCCTGGACCACGAACGGCTCACGTACTATCAGAACGGCATCCAACGCCGCCTGACCGACGTGCATGGCCACGTGCTCCACGAGTTGCTCGGCTAGCTAGCCTGATGAAACGATCTTTCAAGCACCGAGTCATGTCTTGCGCCGTTTGTCATGACTCATCCGTGCTCTGGCCCTGCCATCCGTGCGTTTTTCCTTTCGATCGGCTTCGCACGGATGGCAGAGCCGGGGCACGGATGGCCGAGGAAACCGCGACACGTTCGCGATCTTCCAAACCACCTCATTCACTCGGATCTGAAGCCTTTTCATCAGGCCACCCTGCCCCTCTCCCAGAAGACGGGGGAGCGGGGACCGGAAGAGGCCACCAATTGACGACTGCATCCCGGCTCCGAGACGAGAGACGGCGACACTACTGTCATGGCCCGGCCGACAGTAAGATGCCCCGCCAAACATCCTCCCCTCCTGAAGGTTTGTCGATGTACGATCGAGCGCGAATGATTGAACTGTTCCACGAGCGGGCTCTCAAATTCGGTGACTTCACTCTCGCCTCGGGCAAGAAATCGAAGTACTACCTCGATGGCAAGCAAATCTCGCTGCATTCGACCGGGCTGCGACTGGTCAGTCTGGGGTTGCTCGACCTGCTGCACGACGTGGCGTTCGAGGCGATCGGCGGCATGACGATCGGAGCCGATCCGATCGTGGGGGGCGTGCTGGTCGCGGCGGCCGAGAAGGGCCGGTCGCTCGATGGTTTTCTGGTCCGCAAGGAGCCGAAGGGTCACGGGACGCAGCGGTACATCGAAGGTCCGGTCCAACCACACACGCGGGTCGTGGTGATTGATGACGTCGTGACGACGGGGGGGAGCGCCCTCGAGGCGGTGGACCGGATCACCGACTTCGGTTGTGAAGTCGTCTGCGTCGTGGGGATCGTCGATCGGAAGGAAGGGGGAGCCGCGAACTTTGCCGCCCGCAAGCTTCCGTTTCGTTCGCTGCTGACCATCGAAGACTTCGGCATCGCGCCTCCCGCCTGATTCGGCGTCCGTTCGTCCCACCGTCTCTTCGTCCCACCTCGTCGCGGATTTCGCACCGAGCCATGCCCACATCGCGCGAATCTCACGATGAGCCGGAACGGACGCCGCCGCCGCCGCAGGCCACACCGGTGCCGGAGTCGTTCGACGAGACGCGCCCCCACGCCCCGCCCGGAAACAAGGGGCCATCGCCCGACGATGATGTCGTCGATGCGGAAGTCATCGGGGATGATGCGGACGTACTCGACTTCGCCGACGTCGCTGCCGAGGAGGAGGACGACGTCCTGGAAGTGACTCCGTTTTTCGAAGACGAAGAACTGGTCGAAGTCGCCGAGTTAGCCGAGTTGGGTGACGATTCCACGCCGGAACCGCCCGCAGCACCCGCGCCGCCTCCGCCCCCGAAGCAGCTCGTGCTGATCGGAGCCGGTCATGCTCATCTGCAAATCCTGACCTGGTGGCGGCGGCGACCGATTCCCGGCGTCGAACTGACGATGGTGACCGCCTTCGACCGCGCCGCCTACAGCGCCATGCTGCCCTCCACGTTGGCGAGGATGTACGAGCCCGAGCAAATGCTGATCGATCTGCCGAAGCTGTGCGAATACTGCGGCGTCCGACTGATCGTGGACCGCGCCAACCGGCTCGATCCCGAAACGCGGCTGATCGAGTTTGCTCACCAGCCCGCGCTGCCGTTCGATGTGGCCGCCATCAACATTGGCTCGGTTCCCGCCGCCGAAGCCCTCTGGCAGGCCCATCGCATTCTCGTCAGCGTGAAACCGTTGACGTCGTTCGTGCAGCGGTTCGAGGTTCGCTTCCGGGAACTGGTCGAACAATGGCGTTTGGCTCCCGGCCCCGAGTTGCTTCAGATCGTTGTGGTCGGTGCGGGAGCGGCGGGCATCGAGTTGGCCCTGTGCCTCGAACAGCACAAGCACGAACTGGAACTTCCCGCCGACGTGAGAATCGTCGATGGCAACGCCGAAATCCTGACGGGCTTTTCCCCGAGAACCATTCGCCGGGTGAGCAAGCTGCTCAAGCTGCGCGGCATCGACCTGCATCTCGGTTCGCCGGCCATTGACTGCGACGACGAAGGCCCCTCGTCACTGATCCTGGAGAACGGCGAGCGGATTCGCGCCGACCTCGTGATCTGGGCCGCCGGTGCCTCGCCCCCGATGGCCCTGCGCGGCTTCGAGCTTCCCAAATCCGAGCGTGGCTTTCTGGCGACACGACGCACGTTGCAGACAACGGCCGACGCGCCGATCTTCATCACGGGCGACGTGGCCGACATCGAAGGAGCCCTGGTTCCCAAAGCGGGTGTCTACGCCGTGCGGCAGGCACCGGTCTTGTGGAAGAATCTCCGCAGACACTTCACCGGAAGGCGACTCGTCGAATATCGGCCGCAGCGCAGTCACCTCTCGCTGCTGTCGTGTGGCGACGGGACCGCGATTCTCGACTGCAAGGGCTTCACGTCTCACAGCGGTTGGGCGTGGACGCTCAAGAACTGGATCGACCGCGGCTGGATGAAACGGTTCCGGGTGCGGTGAGGGAAGGATGAGGGATGAGGGATGAGGGATGA
>JANODP010000175.1:0-9846 GCA_031412755.1 Schlesneria sp.
CGTGAGTCCCCTGAATTCGCGTGAGTTGCAATGACGTGCTGATTCAGGGGACTCACGTCCCCCGCTCCGAAGAGCCTGTCTTGCGAATGATGATTCGCGACGTTTTGAAACTGCTTCTGATGCAAAGGGCTGTTGGCCGGCTCAAGTGAAGTGGTCATCGCTCCGGATCAGGCGAGGATCTCGCCAATCGGATGGCCTCCGTGAGCGATCGCCACTGGCCGCGATGCACGATCGTAGACCGGCATTTCCGGATCGATGCCCAACACGTGATAGATGGTCGCGCAGATGTCGCGGATATGCACGGGCTTGTCTTTGATGAAGGCCGCTTGATCGTCGGAAGCGCCGTGGATGGTCCCGCCGCGAATCCCCGCGCCGGCCAGCAACACCGAATAACAGTACGTCCAATGGTCGCGTCCGCCGTTGGCGTTGATCTTCGGGGTGCGGCCCATTTCTCCCATCGTCACCACCAGCGTCTCGTCCAGCAGTCCGCGCGCGTCGAGATCTTCGATAAAGGCCGAATACGTCTGGTCGAAATTCGGCAGCAGCGTCTCCTTCAGCATGGGGAAGTTTCGTTCGTGAGTGTCCCACGCCGTCTTGCTCACCTCGTAGCGTTTGGAGAAATTGTCCCAACTCACGTTGACGAACCGCACGCCGCGTTCGACCAGCCGCCGAGCCAACAGCGTCGCCGCGCCGAACAGAGTCCGCCCATACCGCTCGCGGACGCGATCCTGTTCGAGGCTGAGGTCGAACGCCTCGCGGACTTCGCGCGACGTCAGCATGTCGAACGCCAGCCGCTGCTGGCCGGGATAACTTCCCAGTTCGCGCTGTTCTTCCAGCGTGCGGTACTGATCGTCGAACTGCTCCACCAACCGCCGGCGGTCGTTGAGCCGATCCAGCGTGATCCCGTCCAGCAACTGTGTGTCCGTCAGACGCGGTTCCCCGCGCACGACCTGCGGCTTCCAGATGTCATCGGGCGGATGGTCCACAAACGCCGTGCATTCGGTGCTGAAGGGATCGTAGCGGCGTCCGAGAAACCCGCCGTGAGGCCCCGCCTTCTTGCGGACTTCACCCCAACCCAACGGGCACGGCAGATAGGCATACGTCGGCAATGCCTTTTGGCGGTCGCGCTCCAGGTACGCACAGACCGAACCCATGCTGGGCGGATCGCTGTCGCGGAATTCTTCATCGGGCAGATTGACGTCGAACCCCGTGTACATCGGCAGATTCTTGTGACAGCCCCCATTGTGATAGACGCTGCGCACGACCGCCGACTTGTGCATCCAGCGCGCGGTCAACGGCAGCAGTTCACAGACGTCAATACCCGCCGCCGACGACGCGATGGGCCGAAACTCTCCACCGACGCCGTTCGGAGCATGAGGCTTCAGATCGAACATGTCCTGAGTCGGCGCTCCCCCTTGCAGATAGAGCAACACGACACTCTTCGCCCTGGCCGGTCGCAGAAACCGGTCCGGAACATCTTCCGAGGCAGCCAAAGCCGGCGCCCCGAACAGCCCGCCCAACAGAGACAGCGTTCCCGCCTTGAGCGTCTCCCGCCGCGTCGGCCCGCTGCAAGCCCGACGCGCGCTCCCCAGCACTCTGATCGCGGTCATGGCGACTCCCCTCGAATTCGATTCATTTTCTGCGCGGCAAACGTTCAAAATCCTCGCGCCACGCAAAAAACCGGAGTGCGAGCACGCTATCCCGAAACCCCGGCGAACGCGAGCTCCCGGTGAGTGGCCCGGACGCGGCTTTGAGCGTCCGGGTCGCAGTGCGACAGGAGGGAAGAGTTCAACCATTCGATTGGCAATCAACCTCTTGTGCCAAGGCACCCAGACGCCCAAGGCCGCGTCTGGGCAACACTATGTTTTCAATCCCTTTGATTGAGTGCTGCTTCCATGCGATCCCTGTTCTCGTGCAGATAGGCAAGAGCATCGGCTTGGCTGTCGAACCGCTTCCCCGAATTGTTCAGAGCCCAGCGGTCGTTCTCAGTCCAAGATTTATATGTCTTTCGGGGCGGCATCGCTGTGCCTCCCCGGTTGCCTGGGATGATGCGGCTATAGTCGGCATAACCGATTCCTGCCGCCAGTATCCACTTGCCCTCGCCCTTCAACTCCGATGGTTCAATCGTATCCGTAGCCATTTCAATTCTCCTTCGTTGAGTTGACTCAAAACCTGAAGGAGAATGTCAGTTCGTCAGAGATTGTCAATGTGTATTTTTTGGGTGAGGCAGGGTGTCTGGTGTCGGCGGCGAGGTGGCATGCTTGCCCGGCTTCGGCAAGCATGGAGTTTGCTTGGCAAGGCTTGGCGATTGAGAACGAGTCCAAGGTCACTCGTTGCCGGTTCGTCCGATTGTGGCGAATCTCATCTCACGCAAACATGCTCGCCGAAGCCGGGTATCACTGGCGGCGGCTTTGAGCCGCCAGTAGCTTCAAAGACACCGCCGAGCGAAGCCCTTCACCAATGGCAGGCGAAACGCTTCAAAGTTGGGGGCTTTGGAGCACGTTGAGGATGTCATGACAAAGCCGGAGTCAGGCACCTCAACCGTCGCGAGTGGGAATGAGGCTCGATAGAATCCCGACCGGGAGGGGACCGCCCCGACTCTGCTTTTCGGCGAGACGGATCAGCAACGGGACAAGCGCATGATTCTCACGACGCCCAACTATGTCGAGCAGACGCCGGAAGGTGTTTGGAAGGTTTGTGGCAGTCGAGTTTCTCTCGACTCGGTCTTGGCGGCTTATCTCTCGGGGTTGTCACCGGAAGGGATTCAAGAGGCGTTTCCGTCCTTGTCTCTGGAGGCGATTCACGGCTGTCTGGCGTTCTATCTGCGCAACCGCGCCGATCTGGATGCCTATTTGCAACGCGAACGCGACAACTTTGAGGCCCAGCGCCGCGCGATGGCCGTGACGAATCAGCCGGTGATCGAACGGTTGCGTACGGCACGCACTTCGGCATCCTTCACGGCTGGCGAATCATGACGGCGGTGCGATTGCTGGCCGACGAGAACCTCAGTCGAGTCGTCGTGACAGCAACGGTTCGACTGGAACCGTCGCTGGAATTTCTCGTGGCCACCGAGGTCGGCCTGGCCGGTCAGCCCGATCCAGTGGTGCTCGACTATGCCGCTCAGAATAGCTTGATTGTCGTCACGCATGACGTGCGGACCATGATCGCGTTTGCGAAGGAACGCATGGCGGAGGGAACGCCGATGCCCGGACTGTTCCTTGTCTCGCAAGAGGACGCTCCGAGAGAAATCGCGGAGAGTCTGGTCTTCATCTGGGCTTCCACGCCTGCCGAAGAGTGGCAGGGCCAGATTGTGTTTCTGCCCATCTGACTGTGGCGGGCTGGCAGTTCAATTGGTCGCGCCACTCCGCAGGCCACGATCAGTTCACCGGCTCTCTGGTGAACCAAGTGTAGATTCTTCGAGACGAATCAACTGCCGGTAGCGTTCGACCACTTCCGGAGTGGCGACGGTTGGGAGATGTTTCTCCAGCACGATCGTCTCCAGCGTGTTGATGAGGCGGCGGAATTGGACTTCGCGCAGTTCGTGTCGCTCGGACTGTTCTTCCGACTCGGCGTTTTGCTGGCGACGTTGATCATAGGACTTCCAGGCGGGGAGTTGTTTCAACTCGGCCAGAAGTTGTTCCTGATTGTCGGGTTTGAGTAACGGGGACTCTTCCCAGTGCTTCGCATCTCCGAGTTCCGGCCACTTGTCAGTGATTTCCTGGAGCAACTCGCGACGACCCGAGCCGGGGCGCCGGCGACCGCCCTGGCCCGGTCGTCGGGTGTTCTTGCGGTGTGCGTCGTACGCGGCGACCACGGACGCGGCGTCGTCCTGCAGAGTGAACCCGAGGCCCTTACTCAGGCCGGTGACGATCCGGCCCGAGACCGGGCGGCCCTCGTCGACGAAGGTTTGCAATGGTCCGGTCAATGATGACCGGTTGGACTGTGGCCGGTCAGTAACGCCGGGTGCCGTTGCGGACGGGTTTTGTTTTTGTTTGGGTTCCGGTTCCGAGTCTTTGTCGGTGGCCGGATTCACATTGGGCTGCGGGGAAGAGGCATCCACATCGGCGAGGGTCATACGGCTGTACGTTCGCAACAGGACGTCGGACGTTCTCAGCGGGATATCAATCGTGTGGCCGGCGATGACGGCGTGAGCATACGCTTCCGCAAACGAGACGACGCCGTTTTCGTCGATGTCGCAGCCGGTGATCGGAACACCGTTCCGGCTCCGACCGGCGATGGCTCCCCAGAAATAACTGCTGAACTCCTCATCGTGGCTGATGTCGGGCCGACAACCGGCCGCCGGCAGGTTGTGTTGCTGCGCGAAGAATCCCGCGCGGAGTTGCGTGGCCAGTCCCTTGTCCTCGTCCAGGTCATTGAAAATCGTGTGGCCGAAGCCACCGCAATAACACTGGGCCATGACCATCACCACCGGCACGGATGATGGCAATTCGTTCAGCCATCCGGTGAACTTGCGAGCGGTGATTGTCTTTTCATTCCAGCAGTCGATGGTGGTGTTGAACCGGTCCGCCTTGTCTCCTTCGCTGCCGTGTGCCGTCACGTACACGATCAGGCGGTCACCTCGCTGCGCATTCTTCGCGATCGCTTCCAGACGGACACGAACCAGTGCGGGGTCCAGCGCCCCCGCGATGTTGGGGACGCGGTGATTCCGGTATTCGACCTGTTCCGCTCCACGACGACGGTGCAGAGCCGCGAGCAGATCAGTAGCCGGCCGGTCAAGGCGGGGCTTCTTGGCGGATAGCACCTGCAGATCGGCGGCGGGCTCATCCCCGTCGGCAAAATAGATGTCGTGACTTCGCGTTCCGCGATGCTGTTCGTCGAGAACCTGTTGGAAGAAGACCACATTGGCTTCCAGGGAAGCCTGGTTTCCAGACGGGTTGTAACCACCGCCGATGGTCAGAAAATAGTCGGCAGCAGACAGCGTCTGGCCGCAACACGCCAACGAGGCCGATGCCAGCAGCAGAACCCGTGCAGCCAGAACGAGCCGATGTAACGACTGGAGCATCATGAGAGCCTCGGGAAGCAACCTGCGGTTGGCCTGCTTTCGTCGCAGTGTACGGCCTGCAGGAGTGATGAGAAAGTGGATCGTCGAGCGGGCTCGCTCGATTGAGAGCTTCCCCGCAGCAATCCGTGGAGGGAGTACCGGCTGGACGCAGTCGCTCATTGGTGGTCGTCTTCCTGTCCCCCCGCCCCCGTCTTCGGGGGAGAGGGTTAGGGTGAGGGGGCCAGGCGGTCGAGAGACGTTGGAAATGGCGAACCCAACGGAGTCGGTCGTCGTCAGTCCAGCGGTCACTCTGCCTGAAGCGAATCCCCCCTCACCCTAACCCTCTCCCCCCGCAGACGGGCGGGAGAGGGGACCAGAAAGAGCGACCACCGTTTGACGACTGCACCGATACCAGCTCGGACCGACCCCGACGATTGACGAATCGCCTCTCACTCGCCATCATTCCGCCCCTCTAGGCCGGTTTCATGGACAGCATTTAGGGCGAGTTCATCTCGCGCGGGAGTGATTGCATGGGTCGCTATACGGGTCCCAAGGGACGGATCAATCGACGACTTGGGGCGATGGTGTTTGAGAACCACGGTGCGGTGAAGGCGTTGGAAAAACGCCCCAATCCACCGGGCATGTCTCAGCGACGCCGCAAGTTGACCACATACGGTGAGGCGTTGGCCGACAAACAGAAGATCAAGTACCACTATGGCATGCGTGAGGCCCAGCTTCGCAGGTATTTTGCCAAGGCTCGTGCCCAACGGGGTAATACGGGTGAGATTCTGTTGGTCATGTGCGAACGACGGCTCGACAACGTCGTTCGACGGGCGGGATTCACTGTGACCCGCATGCAGGCCCGTCAGGGAATCGTGCATCGGCATTTCCAACTGAATGGCAAGACGATCGACAAGCCGTCGATCTTCGTCGAACCCGGCGATGTCATCACGTTGCGCAACCGACCAAACGTCCGCAAACTGTACCGCGAGATCGTGGACAGTGCGGCACGCCAGTCGGTCGATTGGATTTCATTCGACGCCAAGGATCTGGAAGCCCGGGTCCAGTCGTTGCCGTCGCATACGGACGCCACCGCACCGGAGGTTCAGATCGGTCGGGTTGTGGCTTTCATGTCGCGATAGCCCGACAGGAATCAAACGGCGATCCACAAAGCGTCCTCCCTTCCGGGGGACGTTTTTTTTGTTGGCACGGCCCGAGTCGAACGGGTTGCCTGTCCAGGTGAGCGGGCAAGTACTTCGATGTGTCTCCCTCCGATTGAGTGACATCTTCGCAGTCAGTAGGATGCGTCGGTTTCAAAGACCGTTGAAGTACGGGGGCCGGTTGGCCAGCTTGGTCCCGAATCATTTCAGCCAGCGGCTGCGGCCCGCTTTCGTCACACGATTACCCCGAATGCAGACAGGAGAACTCTGCCATGTTCGATGGACGTCATCCCACGATTTTGCTGTTCGGTGCGCCGGGGGTCGGCAAGGGAACTCAGGGGATGATTCTTGGCCAGATTCCCGGCTTCTATCATCTTTCGTGCGGTGATGTCTTTCGTTCGCTCAACATCAACTCGCCTGAGGGCCGCGAGATTTACCAGTTCAGTTCGCGGGGCCAGTTGGTTCCCGACGAACTGACCGTCAAGATCTGGAAGAAGTCGCTGCTCGGCCACATCGCGATTTCGCGTTACAAGCCGCCGGACGAAATGCTCGTGCTCGACGGCATCCCGCGCAATCCCACTCAGATCGAGATGTTGAAAGACACGATCAACGTCTTGCACATCATTCATCTCGTCTGCGCCGACGTCGACAAGATGGTCGACCGCCTCAAGCGTCGAGCCATCCGCGAGAACCGGGCCGACGACGCCAATGAAGAAGTGATCCGCACCCGTTTTGAAGTCTATCGCCGCGAGTCCGAACCGGTCATCAATGCCTACCCGCCGGAGGTCATCTCGCAGGTCGATGCAATGGCTTCGCCGCCCGAGGTGCTGGTGAATGTTCTGCAACGGCTGATTCCCGTCCGGAACCAATGGCTCCAAAGCCTGCCCGACGAGCCGTTCTGACGAAGGCCTCAGCCCTCCCCGGGGCATGGCCAATGAATGCGAACAGCCCCTGAAATCAGGGGCTGTTGGTGATAGCAAGGGCGGGACTCGAACCCGCGACCCCAGGCTTATGAAGCCTGTACTACTCGCGAATTCCAGTGACGCAACCGACGAACAGGCCAAGCAGTTGCGGCTTCACCCCGACTTGGACGATTCCGGCGCGCAGCAGAAAGCGCAGCATTTTCAGCCCGATGCGAGTGAAGCCGATCCCCAACTGGCTGGTCTGATCGGGTGCTGGCCACGGCTGACGGATGATGACCGGCAAGCCCTCGCCGATCATGCGGAGCATCTTGCGGCCGGTCGAATCGAGTTCGCGAAGTAGCGCTGCCCTCTCTCGCGATGCGGTGCGGCGGTGGAACGGATGCGCGGCTACGAAAGAAACGAATAGAACGAAAGTAGCGCCGTGAGAATCTGCTGCTCGCAGGCGAGTCGAGGTGCTTTTGTGATCAATGGCGAGGATCTACTGGACCCGCATTGATTTTTCCGGCTCCAGTAGGATGCGCATGGACAACCCAAGTTTGTCCACAGCGGAATTCCCGTCGAATTGAGTGGCGGCGTCACCCTTCTGCATCTCGGTGCATCGGACTCCAGATGCGACGCCACTTCTCTCCGGCTTACTTGTTCTGGCTAGGTGAGTCTCACCAGAACCATTTGCGCATTTCAGTCACTGCTATCGGATCGACTTCTCATGAGCCGCGCTTGATCCGCCCTGTTGATCAATGAGACTGTTCCGTCGTTCAGTAGCAGAGCTGTGTGGAGGAACTTCGTTCGTTTCTTTCGTCCCCAAGTTAGTCGTCGGTGCCAGTCGGATTTTCTTCCTCTGTTTACGCAGCCGCCCCTACCCAGCGCATCTGGGAATCATAGGGTCCGAATTTGGCCCAAAGCTCATCGAAACCTGCTGATGCCGGTTCGCCGAACTGCGTCGCCAACAACAGCCGCCTCGATTGAGCAATCCCGTCGCTCCTCAACGTCACGGTATCTGACTCCGAACGCGGAACGGCCATCGCTTGATCCAAAACCGCCTTCGGCCTGCTCACTCAATCATCTGGCAGTCAATCGCGTATGAAGGGGCAATCAGCAGACAGGCTGTGACCAATCCCTGACCCTTTCGGTGTCGTCACGATTGGAGTGCGTTTCGATCGTTTGCAGTACCGGCCAATTGGGCGGCAGTCGAATCACGCTGATATCAGTCTAACCACGGTCCGCCACTTTCAAAAAGGCGAGTTTCCACAAACATTTCAGACGACTGCTTTACGAAAATCAGCAAGTTCTCGCCTCAAGGATCTCGCACTGGTCGAGCAACTCAAGCACGTAGCGGCTGTGATCCAGCGGTCATTGAAGTTCCTGCCACTTCCGTTGAGAATGTCACTTAGCTTTCCCATCGTTCGTTCCCTCGTTCGGTGTTTGAGGCAGCAGCGTGAAAATGATCTACCGGCAAAGGTGGGAGATTGGATAGAAGGCGGATTGGGAGCAGCCGGTTGAACGCGAGTCTCAAGGAAGAGGCCATGTCGGAGCAAGTCACGGAGGACCTCAAGGGCACGATTCGGTCGGCGGCGGCATTGCTGACGGGGCATCGTCGTCGTCGGTTTCAGGCGGAGATGGCGGGAAAGTATTGCGGTGGCAGTGCCCGGCTCGCGGAGACCGTGTTTGGCTGGTGCCGGGTTGCGGTCGAGACGGGGCTCAACGAGTTGCGAACGGGGCTTCGGTGTTTCGATGCCACGTGTCTGCGCGGGCGGCACAGGGCGGAGGAGAAATCGCCGAAGCTGGCCGACGATATCCGGAGTCTGGCCGAACCACACAGTCAGGCCGATCCCAAGTTTCAGACCACGCTGGCATTCACGCGGGTGACGGCCAAGGCTGTTTGCGACGGGCTGATCCGACAGGACCGCACGCGCCGGGACGTGCCGTGCGAACAAACGGTCGGTCGGGTTCTGAATCGGTTGGGGTACAGTCTGCGCAAGGTGCTCAAGGCGAAGCCTCAAAAAAAGTGAAGGAGACGGACGCCATCTTTGAAAACGTTCGGGAAGCTCGCGAACGGGCGGCGTCAGACTCCACCTGCCTGCGTCTCTCGCTGGACACGAAGGCCAAGGTGAAGATCGGGCCGTTTTCGCGGGGTGGTCGGTCGCGCCATCGCGTCCGGGCGTGCGATCACGACATGCATCCCGAGGCACTCTTGGTTCCACTGGGCATCCTCGAACTGACGCGGGGGGGTGAGTCGATTCAACAGCTCAACATCCTGTTCGGTCAATCGCGTGAGACCAGCGACTTCATCGTGGACGGTCTGGAGCAGTGGTGGACTCGGCGATCCACCGCTCATCCAGGCGTCCGCAAGTTACAAATCTCCTTGGACAACGGCCCGGAGATCTCCAGCGCACGAACCCAGTTCCTGAAGCGATTGGTGGCGTTCTCGGATCGGCATCACCTGCAAATCGAACTGGTTTACTACCCGCCGTACCACAGCAAATACAACCCGGTTGAACGCTGCTGGGGCATCTTGGAAGAACACTGGAACGGCGCGTTGTTGGAATCCATTCCAACGGCCTTGAATTGGGCGAAAACGATGACTTGGCATCGCGTGCAACCCCTCGTCGATCTGGTGACCCACACCTACGACAAAGGAGTACGGCTAACTCGATCCGCCTTCCGTCCTATCGCCAACCGCTTGAAACGCCACTCCACACTCCCCAAATGGAGCCTCACCATTCACCCAGCCTGACCGGGAGATTATTTTGACGTTGCTGCC
>JANODP010000176.1:0-40549 GCA_031412755.1 Schlesneria sp.
GGCTCGGAAACGTGGGGGTCGATCATGACTCCCGCCGGCTACAACGGAATCGCCGGGTTGAGGCCGACCTATGGCCGCGTCAGCCGTCACGGCGCGATGGCCCTCAGTTGGACGATGGACAAGCTGGGCCCGATGTGCCGCACGGCCGACGACTGTGGGCTGGTCCTCGATGCCATCGCCGGGCCGGACCCGCTCGATCCGTCCAGCATCGCGAGCGAATGGAAATACGATCTTGCTCCCCTCGCCCCCGTCTTCGGGGGGGTGGGGCTGGGGGTGTGGGGGGCTTGGAGCGGCAAGCAACCCACAAAGGCGCAGACACAAAAAGAAAAAGCCCCCCTCACCCTAACCCTCTCCCCCGAAGACGGTGGCGAGGGGACAAAGCCAAATGCTCAGCCAAACAAGGTCGCCGAACAACGTCGTTTCAAATTCGCGACGCTCGACGTCGACTTCGATCGGCTCGCCCCCGAGGTCCGCGCGAACTACGAGGCAGCGCTCGAAATCCTCAAACAGATCGGCTCGTTCGAGGCGATCAAGCTCCCCGGGTTTCCCTACGGCACGGTTGCCGGAACGATCATCTCGTGCGAGATGGGAGCGGCGTTCGAGGGCTTCATGACCAGCGGCGACGTGTGGGAGCTGACCGCTCCCGAGGACCGCTTCGGCGGGTTCTCGAACCTCGTCATCCCGGCCAAGGACTACATCAACGCCCTGCGCATTCGAGCCAAGATCCAACGGGCGATGGACGAACTGCTGTCCCGCTTCGACGCCGTCGTCACGCCGACGCTGAACACCGAATCCGGCCCCATCACCCAGAAGTTCGCCGAGTGGTCGCAGGGCTTCACGAGCACCGAGCTCAGCGGCGCCTCGAACGCCATCGGCCTGCCCGGCATCACGGTCCCCAATGGCTTCGGCGCGCGGGGCCTGCCCACCGGCCTCGAATTCACCGGCCGAGCCTGCAATGAAAACACGATCCTCGCCGTCGCGAGGGCCTACCAACAACGCACCGACTGGCACACGAAGACCCCGAAGGTGGAATGATTCATTTGACCAGGCATCAACACTTGGTCGGTTTGAGTGCATGTTCCGCCGCTTCAAAGTAGCCTTCTTCGCTCCGCGTGAAGAAAGCCGTGCGCGAGATCGGGGCTGGTCGTATAATCCACGTCCACTCGCCATCGGCTCACTTCACGCGGAGCGATGAAGGCTACTTTGTTTTGGGCCGAAGGCTGTTTCGTTTGACCGGGAGCCAACCATGAACCAACCACATCGCCGCCGAGGGCTGACTCGGATTGAACTGGCCATCGTGGTGGGTGTCCTCGCTTTGTTGTTCGCGTTTCTGCTGCCAGCAGTTCAGCAGTCGCGCGAGGCCGCGCGGCGGACACAGTGCAAGAACCAACTCAAACAACTCGGGCTGGCCCTGCACAACTACCACGACACGTTCAATTTGTTTTCGCCGGGATATGTGATGAGCGTTGATGGCGTTTATCACGGCTGGGGCTGGGAATTCATGATTATTCCATTCATGGATGCGTCGCCGATCTCCGCTGAAATGAGCGCCGTAATTCCGGGCGGGTTACAAGCATTGCCGACGCATGACTACGTGAGCAGCGTCCTTGCATATTCACGTTGCCCTAGTGATCCGGGCACGTCTCACGTCGAACATGCCATCGTCTGCACGAGTCCCGTCGTGGATGGTGTGGTCGCGCCGGGGACGTTCGATTGGAAGAACCATTTCGGACGATCAGCCTACTTCGGCAACGCGGGTTATCTCCAGCATGAGGTCGGGGGCCTGAAGCTGGACGCCAGTGGTGAGCCTCCCGCGACTGAGCCGTTCGTCAACGCGGGCAGCCTTGGGAATTCGGGCAGCACGTTCTCGATACCTCATCGCTACCTCGACCAGAAGAATTTCCGGGGGGTCTTCGGGCAGAACAGCAACATCGGCATTCGCGACATGATTGATGGAACCTCGAACATCTTCATGGTTGGCGAGCGTTACACGCCCACTCATTCAAACGCAGGTTCCGTCGGGCACGGCATCTGGATCGGAGTCCCCGACTGCACGACGGCTGTCGGACTGGCGATGGCCTTCGGCGACACCAGTATCAAGCTCAATGCAGGGACTCGCCAAAGGGCCGAGACCACCGGGTTTGGGAGTTCGCACACCGGCGGCGCACACTTCCTGTTGGCCGATGGCACAGTTCGCTTCGTCACCAACGGCATCGACATCCAACTCTACCGCGAGCTATCGATCATCAATGACATGAAATTTGATATCGACCATCAGTGACATGGAAATTCACGGCTGATCGAACGGAGTCGGATGACAATGACAAGCTCTCTCAACACGAGTGATTCGCGTCCTGCCCCTCATGGGCGAGGCTCCGCGATCGAGCCGCCGAATCGGTTTTTGAAGGCTCACGCCGTTCCCGACTATGCGGATTTTGAGAACGATCCCGAGTTCCTCGCGGAGCTGCGGCGGGTGCCGACCGAGTTTCTGGACGATGCGTCGCAAAGCATCGTCAGCGAGAACGACAGTCCCGACGTGCCGTTTCGGTACAGCGTCAATCCGTATCGGGGCTGCGAGCATGGCTGTGCCTACTGCTACGCGCGGCCGTATCACGAGTACCTCGGGCTGAATGCGGGGATCGACTTTGAATCGAAGATCTTCGTCAAGCATCGCGCTCCCGAACTGTTGCGCGACTGGCTGGCGCGCGATGCGTGGCGAGCCGACGTGATCGTCATGTCGGGTGTCACCGATTGCTACCAGCCGTGCGAAAGAAAGTTTGAGCTGACTCGCCAATGTCTGGCTGTCGCGGCGGAATGCCATCAGCCGATGTCGCTGATCACGAAGAATGCCCTCGTGGTGCGTGACCTCGACATTCTGAGTGAGATGGCGACGTGGAGCGGCATTCACGTCAGCATCAGCCTCACGACGCTCGATGCGAGGCTGGCGCGGGGACTCGAACCGCGCACGAGTTCCCCCGCAGCGCGGCTGCGGGCGATTCGCGATCTCAGCGCGGCGGGCGTTCCCGTGAACGTGATGACGGCGCCCGTGATTCCCGGTCTGAACGACAGCGAGCTTCCCGCGCTGCTCGAAGCGGCGTCGCAGGCGGGAGCCCGGCACGCGGGCTTCGTCATGCTGCGACTGCCGCTGGCGGTGAAGCCGGTGTTTCTGGAGTGGCTCGAACGGGTCGAGCCGACCAAACGGGACCGCGTGGTCGGGCTGTTGCAGTCGGTGCGCGGAGGCGAACTCAACTCGTCGAACTTCGGCGAACGGATGCGCGGCACGGGTGAGATCGCCGACCAGATCAAGCAGACGTTCCGAGTCTTCGCCCGCAAGCACGGCCTCGATCAACCGCTGCCGAAGCTCAATTCAAAGCTGTTCGTGCCACCGAAGCCGACGTCGGGTCAGTTGACTCTGTTCTGAGACGAGTTGTTCGCCTCGTCAAGATTTCCCTCGCCTGCCTCGCCTATCTTCTTGTCCCCCATTTTCTTGTTCCCGGCTGTTGTGGCCAATGAAAGAGATCAACAAGAAGATGGGGGACAAGAAGATGAATTCAGAATGATGTGTTGTAAGGTCGTGACCAATGCCCTTTCGACATCGGAGAGGCCAACCTAGAATGTTGCCTCGATCAAACGGACGGACTGCCGCGCTGACCGAGCGATGGCTTTCAACAGATGTTCGATGAGAGGGAGCGGAGAACGACATGCAATTCAAGACGATGTCTCGCGCGGCGGCGATTGTGGGGTGCGGCTTGATCCTGTTGGCGGCGGCGACTCAACGGAGTTCGGCCGTGGATGACGGGAAGGCGTCCGCCAAACCGAAGGCCCGCGCGAACCGGCTGGCGCGCGAGACCAGTCCGTACCTGTTGCTGCACGCTCACAATCCGGTCGACTGGTATCCGTGGGGGCCGGAGGCGTTCGAGAAGGCTCGCAAGGAAGGGAAGCTGATCTTTCTTTCCGTCGGCTACAGCAGTTGCTACTGGTGCCACGTCATGGAGCGGAAGGTCTTCGTGAACGAGGCCATCGCCAAGACGCTCAACGACAACTTCGTCTGCATCAAGGTCGATCGCGAAGAGCGGCCCGACGTGGACGACATCTACATGACGGCCCTGCAGGTTTATTACCAGGCCATCGGGGCTCCGTCGGCCGGCGGCTGGCCGCTGTCGATGTTTCTGACTCCCGAAGGAAAGCCGGTCGCGGGGGGAACGTACTTCCCGCCCGAGGACTCCGAAAAGAGCACGGGATTCCCGACCGTGCTGGGGCGGCTGATCGAGCTGTGGAAGGACAAGCGCGAGCAGATCGAAGGGAACGCCGACATCCTCGCCAATGAGACGCGGCGCGTGATGAGGCCGAAGCTGTCGCTGAAGCCGGTCGAGGTGAACGACAAGCTGATCGCGAAGGTCATGGACGCGGTCTCAGTCAGTTTCGATCCCGACTTTGGGGGGGTCGACTTCCAACCGAAGCGGCCCGACGGTCCAAAGTTTCCGACGCCGACGAAGCTGCTGTTCGTGCAGGAGATGCTGAAACAAAAGCCCGACGCCGACACGTCCGAGTTGCTCGACCTGACCCTGACGCAGATGGCCTGCGGTGGGATTCGCGATCATCTGGGAGGCGGCTTTCACCGGTACTCGGTCGATCGCAAATGGCTCGTCCCGCACTTCGAGAAGATGCTTTACGATCAGGCTCAGTTGGCCGACGTCTACGTCAACGCCTACGTCGCCACGCAGAAGCCGCTCTACAAGCAGGTGGCCGAGGAAATCCTGACGTTTGTCGAGCGCGAGATGACCTCGAACGAGGGAGGCTTCTACTCCGCGCTCGACGCCGAGACGAACGGGATCGAGGGGGAGAGTTATGTGTGGGAAGCCCGCGAGATCGACAACGTGCTCGGTGCTGCGGCGGCCGACTTCAAGGAGTTCTATCACGTCAAGGACTTGCCGGAATTTGAACACGGCAATGTCTTGCGGCTTTCACCGAAGCGGCTGCCGGGCCTTGAAAACCAGCGTTATCGTCCTTTAGGAAAGCCCCGCGACGAATTCGCCGAGGAACGTGAGAAGCTGCTCAGCGTTCGCAACAAGCGGAAACAGCCTTTGAGGGACGAAAAGATTCTCGCCAGTTGGAACGGCTTGATGATCGGAGCGTTTGCTCG
Organism: Schlesneria sp.; assembly: GCA_031412755.1. Taxonomy (GTDB): domain Bacteria; phylum Planctomycetota; class Planctomycetia; order Planctomycetales; family Planctomycetaceae; genus Schlesneria. The sequence continues at coordinate 5,144 of JANODP010000176.1, forward strand.
TGCTGGCACGATGCTCAACCAGCCCGACTTCGTTCGCACGGCCGAGCGAGGAGCAAACTTCGTGTTGACGAATCTCCGCGACCCGCAGGGCCGGTTGCTGCGAACGCACACGGCGGGGAAGGCCAAGCTGAATGCCTACCTTGACGACTACGCGTTCGTCATCGACGGGCTGCTGGCGCTGCACAGCGCGACCGACGACGCGCGGTGGCTCAAGGCGGCGAAGCAGCTTCAGGACGATCAACTCAAGATGTTCCGCGATGAGACCGGCGGCGGTTTCTTCTTCACCTCGCACCATCACGAGGAACTGCTGGCCCGGACGAAGAACTGCTACGACGGTGTTCTTCCAGCCGGCAACAGCACCAGCGCGCGAAACCTCATCCGGTTCGCGAAGCTGACGGGAGAGAAGCGTTATCTCGACGAAGCCCGCACGATTGTCGAGTTGTTTGCCTCGAACCTCGAACAGTCGCCGCGCGGGCTGACGGTGCTGGCGCTGGCCGCCTCCGAGTTGCTCGCGGCCGAAAAGCCCGAAGGCCAGTCGGCCGCGCCGCGCGACACGGACATCGAGCAGGTTGCCGGCAGCGATGCCAAGGAGAAACCGGGCGACAAGCTGATCCTGCTCGCCGAGCAACAGGAGGAGAAGCCGAAAAAGGACGAACTGGTTCGTGCCCGAGCCTATCTTTCCACCGATCGGCTTCCCGCCGGGGGAACCTGCCAGATCATCGTGCTGTTGGACGTGAAGGAAGGCTGGCACATTCAAGCCAACCCGCCCAGCCCCGACTATCTCAAGCCGACCAAATTGAGCTTCAAGTCCAAGGCGGGTGCGACGCTCGGCGAGCCGAAGTATCCCAAGGGACACGGCTTCAAAATGGAGGGAGATGACACGGAAGCCATGGTCTACGAGGGGGAGGTCTCACTCCTCGGCACGTTGTCGGTGCCCAAGGCGGCGGGCGGCCAGACCGACGAGATGGAGATCTCGATCAACTATCAGGCCTGCAACAAAGATGGCTGCCTCCCCCCCAAGACAATCAAGCTGACGGGCAAGCTGCCCGTGGCCAAGGCCGGTGACCCGGTGAAGCCCATCAACGCCAAACTGTTCGCCCCGAAGGCGGCTTCCAGCCGGTGATCCATGAATCGAGTTCGTCCTCGCGCTCGGATGATCAGCAGGTGTCGTATCTCTTCCAACTGAACGAACGCTGACAGGCCGTCCGCAACGGAGCAGAGTCATGACAGAAATGGTGGTGGATCCCGGTTGGGTCGGGAGGCTGCGCGATGCCGACGGTGCCGTCGAGATGGTGAGTCCCGATGGACAGCGGCTCGGAACGTTTTATCCGTCTCGTCCCGCGCTCGATGACTTGATGTCGAGTTGCCCTTATTCCGCCGAGGAATTGGCTGCGATGCGCAATCGGCCTCCCATCGGACGCGAGTGGCAAGACATCAAACGTGATTTGGAAGCGCGATGCGATTCACCGTGATCTGGCTCCCTGCGGCGGAGCAGAAGCTGACAGAAATCTGGCTGGCATCGGCCAACAAACCGATCCTCACGCGGCTGATTGACGAGCTCGATGCGGATCTCCGCAACCGACCGCTCACCGTTGGTGAATCGCGAGATGATGTCAGCCGCATTGCATTCGCCGGCTCAGTCGTTGCCGAGTTTGAAGTCCACGAAGCTGACTGTCGTGTGATTGTCTCTGCCGTCTGGCGGCGCGCGTGACAGGTTTCCCACAACGCTGATCTACAGACCTCACCCACTTCGAGAGACGGATAGACCGCAATGGACCTTTGGCATCAGCAGTACCTGGAAGGCCCCCTGGTCAAGACGAAGATCGTCGCCACACTGGGCCCGGCGTCGGAGACGCCCGAGAAACTTCAGCAGCTCATCGAAGCGGGTGTCGATTTGTTTCGGCTGAACTTCGCGCATGGCAGCTATCCGTGGTTCGAGAGGATTGTCAGCTCGATCCGTGATCTTTCTCGGGAGCGTGGTCGCCCCGTCGGGATCCTCGGCGATCTGTCCGGACCGAAGATTCGGCTCGGCGCGCTGCCCGACGAGGGGTTGCGCCTGCGTCAGGGGGCGATGGTCGAGTTCGTGAGGGTTGGCGCTGATGCCAGTTCGACCGCGGCGGTGCCGCAGCTCACGTGTACCTACGAACCGCTCGTCGATGATCTGCGGGCCGGCGACCGCGTCCTGCTGGCGGACGGCACCGTCTCACTGCGCGTGGTCGAACAGGACCCGGTGGCGGGACGTGTCGTCTGTGAAGTCGTGCAGGCCGGCCTGATCCGCAGCAAGCAGGGGGTCAACCTGCCCGGCGTGGCCCTGAGTACGCCGTGCCTCACCGACAAGGATCGGGCCGATCTGACGTGGGCGCTGGACCACGGCCTCGACTACATCGGTCTGAGCTTTGTCCGCTGCGTCAACGACATTCTGCTGCTGCGTCAGGCCATCGCCGCCCACCCCACTCCGACCCCGCCGTGGATCGTGGCCAAGATCGAGAAGACGGAGGCGATCGCGGACCTGGAGGCGATCGTCGCCGAAACCGATGCGGTGATGGTCGCGCGCGGAGACCTGGGCGTGGAGACCGACGTCTTCCGCGTTCCGACCCTGCAAAAGCAGATCATTCGGCTGTGCAACGAGCATCGCACGCCGGTCATCACGGCGACGCAGATGCTCGATTCGATGCAGAAGAACGAACTGCCCACGCGGGCCGAGGCGAGCGATGTCTTCAACGCCGTCCTCGACGGAACCGATGCCGTGATGCTTTCGGGTGAGACGGCGGCCGGCGATTACCCGGTCGAAGCCGTGGCGATGATGAGCCGCATCGCGCGGGAGGCCGAGCGGTTGCTGGAGCCGCGCCTGTCGAAGGCCGATTCGCGCAGTCTGCCCCGCAACCGTGCGACGGCCATCACCGAGGCGGTCACCCACGGTGCGGCGACCGCCGCCGCGCATCTGGGGGCCGACCTGATCGTGGCCGCCACGCGCGGCGGAAAGACGGCGATGGCCATCTCAAAGCAGCGACCGCAGGTGCCCATCCTCGCTCTCACCGACCATCCCGAAGTGGCGCGGCGGATGTGTCTGTTCTGGGGTGTCACTCCCGTCGAAACGGAGGCCGTGCGGTCGACGCCCCGCGAACTGCTGGCCTTCGTGCAGGAGTTCGGCCGCAAACACAAACTGCTCGACTCCGGCAGCAAGCTGGTCCTCGTCGGCAGCAGCGACTGGGCGCTCGAATGGCACGACATGATGCTCGTACACGTCGTGTCGTGACGGCGGGATCGCTCTCGCGTAGAGTGTTGGCCGCGGACGCCGGACAATTCTCGTCGGCTGCCAACTTCCACTCGAAGAGTCGCTCATGACCGAAGCCCGTCGCACCGGACCGAACACGCGACTGTTTGCCGCGGCGCTGTGCCCCAGTTGCCAGTTCTCGTTCATTGCGACCGAGCCCGTCGAGACCTGTCCCGAATGCGGCCGGCGCCTCGACCTGAGCGCGGGGGCCGATTGCGAGACGCGACTGCACCAACAGGCCGGAGTCCCAAACAACTCGACCGGCGGAGTGCCGAAAGCTTCGCAGGCGCGCGAGGTGGACGAATTGATCGGCCAGAAGATCGACTGCTATTCGTGCGACGCGCTGCTCGGCGCGGGAGCGATGGGGCGAGTCTATCTGGCCCGGCACCTGGACCTGCATCGCAAGTGTGCGCTCAAGATTCTGCCGCCGCGTCTGGTGGAGAGCGATCCCGCCTACGTTGAACGCTTCGCCAACGAGGGCCGGGCGGCGGCGGCCCTCAACCACCCGAACATCGTCACCGTCCATGCGATCGGTGAGGCGCTGGGCTATTACTTTCTGGAGATGGAGTTTGTCGCCGGACGTTCGCTGCGGAGGCTGATCGAGGACGACGGGCCTCAGACCCCCGTGCGGGCGACGTCGCTGACGCTGCGCATCGCGGAGGGGCTCGCCGCCGCCCACATCACCCACATCCTGCATCGCGACCTCAAGCCCGACAACGTGATGCTGACTCATCAGGGGATCCCGAAGATCACCGACTTCGGACTGGCCAAGCGGGTGGTGCTGGACGGCGAGTCCGCCGCGCCGCTGGAGGTGGTGGGAACGCCCGCGTTCATGGCTCCCGAGCTGTTTCAGCACAGTGAAGCCACGCCGGCCAGCGATGTGTACGCGCTCGGCGTCTGCTACTACTTCCTGTTGACCGGACGGCTGCCATTCAATGCGGAGACCGTTGCGGATTTGATGCGGCAGGTGATGCACGATCCGGTTCCGAGCGTGAAGCCGCATTGTCCGGCGTTACCGCTGGAGATGGCCGAGTGCCTGAGTCAGATGTTGTCGAAGGTTCCCGAGAACCGGCCTCGTTCGGGTGTCGAGGCCGTCCAGCTTTTGCAGGCCGTGCTGGGCGAGATGGAAGACATCGAGACCCTGCTGCAGCAGGCGTTCACCCATCAGCCGGGAATCCGCTGGTCGCGCGAGGGGGAGCGGTATCGCATCCAGTTGGAATTTGCCGGTGGCCGCCGCCAGACGGCCTTCATCGAGCCGAGTCAACACGCCGCCGCGGATCGCTCGCTGCGGATTTCCAGTGTCTGCTGTCCGGCACTCTCGGTTTACTTTGAACCGGCCTTGAGGCTGAACTCCGAAATTCTGCACGGGGCGCTGGCAATCGCCGAAATTGATGGAGCGGCCGTGTTCGTGATGGTCGACAACTACCCCCGAGTCACCGTCGATGCCGAAGAAATCCGCCGCAGCGTTCTCGAAGTGGCCCACCGAGCCGATGCGATCGAAAAGCTGCTGACGGGACAGGATCTGCATTAGGAATGCGGGAGGATGAGGGATTGAGCGAGGAGAGATGAAGGATCAGTGCAATCGCTTTTATCCTTCATCTCTGATCCTTCATCCCTCATCCTTCCGGAATCACAGCTTGACCACGCGGGTGAACCCTCAATATCGTTATCCCTTGCCCGATTCCGCGACGTCTCGACCAGATCCGCTTCCCACGATCAGCCTCCTCAGAAGTGAACAGACCATGACGCAGCCAACTCGATTGTTTGCCTTTGCACTGTTGGGCTTTGCCGCCTGGTCGGCACTGGTGCCGGTGGACGCGGTGGCTCAAATGCCGAAACGGGGCGAGATTCGAATCGTGCCGGTGGCCACGGGCGAGGAGCGGACCTCACAGGACAAACTGTGGGTGCTGGATGTGTACTTCAAGCCGATGCGGATGATTCCCGTCGAACTGACCGACACGAAGACCGGCGAAAAGAAGCTCGAATACGTCTGGTACATCGCCTACCGCGCCATGCATCGCAAGACGAATGAGCGGGTCAATGAGCAGGCCCCCAAGAACGATGTCGATCCTCCCGTCAGCCCGCCGCTGTTCATTCCCGAGGCGACGCTGATCGTGACCGACAACGATCGGCAGGATATCTACCCAGATCAGGTCATTCCCGAAGCGCTCGCCGCGATCAACAAGCGGGAAAAGGCCAACTACAAGACGGCCGTAAGCATCGTCGGGCCGCTGCCCGAACCGACCGAACCCGGTGGCGGCGACGACAACGCGCTCTGGGGCGTCTTGATGTGGCGCGGGATCGATCTCGAGGCGGACAAGTACACCGTTTATCTGACCGGCTTTTCAAACGGCATCCGCAAGCTGAACGGCCCCGACGACAAACCCATCGTTCAGACGAAGACGATCATGCAAAAGTACTGGCGTAAAGGGGACCGCTTCGAGGCCACGGAGCCCGAAATCTTCCTCGATGGCGACTCCAAATGGATCTACCGTTGAGCGGTGAGGACGACGGAACAACCTTCCGACGGTGAGTTTTCAAATACCTGCCCGACGGCGCGAGCGAGGGCTGAGGATGGACGGGAGTCGAAGCCCTCGTTTTGCCGGTCCTGCAACATCCCACGTCTCTACTCCATTCGCAATCGACCGCGATTGCAGACAAATGGCCTGTGGCAGTTGCGTTTTCCGAGGGTTTCGACAACACTCCCTCCTCCGCCGCCCGGGGCTTTCCGGCGGCATCGTGTTGTCCGCCTTGAAGAGATGGGATTTGAGAGATGGCTCATAAGAAGGGTGCGGGTTCCAGCCGCAACGGTCGCGACTCCAATGCACAGCGTCTGGGAGTGAAGAAGTTCGGCGGGGAGTACGTGATTCCCGGCAACATTCTGATCCGGCAGTGCGGGACGAAGTGGCATCCCGGCAAGAACGTCGGGATGGGACGCGACTACACGCTGTTCACGCTCGTGGAAGGAAACGTTTACTTCGACCGCAATGGTCGTCGGGTCAACGTGAAGCCGGTCGAAACGACCCCGGCGGCACCGTCTGCCGAAGCCGTGGCGGCTGCCGAAAGCAACTGACTCGCGGCATGGTCGCGATCCGATGCAACCGGACTCAGATTTCACAAGCCGTCGCGCGGCACAAGATGCTCGCGACGGCTTGTTCGTTTCCGGAACAGACGTGAAGCGGGCGGCTCGCTTAGCCCGGATTATTCATGGTGTTGTAGCTGAGTTCGCAAGAACTCAGTGGTGAAGGTGAGTTCGGCTGAGTTCTTGCGAACTCAGCTACAGACAGGCTGCTATGGTGTCGTCACCCGCTGCAGAGTCGTCGCCGTGGCGAGGCCCAGGCCGCGGCGATAAGCGGTGCGAATCGGATCGTGGCCGACGCTGCTCACGATCTTGTCAAACTCCGCCTGCATCGTGGCGAGCGCGGCGGCGGGTTCAGCCTCACCGGCCAAGACGCTCGAAACGCAGCGAGCTGTCGCGGCGCGAAACTCATCGGCGCGAGGCAGCGGCAATTCCGCGACGAGTTGCGGATCGCGCAGCATTTGAGCCACCGCGTCCACGGACTGACTGGCCTCTTCCACCGTCAGGCCGTTGTCGTTCCAGGTCGGTGCCGTGCTGACCTGTGACTCGCGGCAGGGGGTCTTCGGCAGCGTGGCCCAAGCCGACTCGAACTGCCCCTCGACCAGTGTGGTCAGCAGATTCCAGGCGGCGAGATCCTTTGCCCCGCTCGTCGGCAGAGTGACTCCCGCAGCGAGGCCCGTCGTTCCGCAGAGGCCGGGCGCGTGCAAGCTGCCTGTCGGCGAAGTCTCCCAGCGGTTTGAGTTGCGATTGAAGATTCGTTTGGAGCCGGGCAGACGGCCGACTCCGACCTCGATCCCCGGCGCCCGCTCGACGCGCGACGCGGAGTCCGTGGCCGACGACGGCTCGTACGCCAGCGCGAGTGCCGCGCGGCCCTCGAGCACCGCGCGACGGCAATCGGCCGGCGACATCTCATCGATGGACGAGGGCATTCGTTTCCAGGCCCGCTGCGCAGCGACGAGAGCGTCCACAAAACCGGGCGTCTGCACGAGCGGCGCGCCCGATTCGAGGTCGAACCAGACCGAGTAGTTCTCGGGATGCTTGGCGAAGGCGAGCGACCTCGCGAAAAACGTCGCCGCTCGATGATCCGGGCCGAGCGGCTCCACTGCGGTCAGTTTCGGGGCCCACTGCTCCAGCCCGTCGAGCAATGTCTGATAGTCTTCCCAGGTGGCGGGTGGCTTCAATCCGGCGGCCTTGAGCAAATCGCGGCGGTAGTAACAGACGAGCACAGGGGCCGCGATCGGCACGGCGACCGGAAATCGTTCGCGCGAGACGACTCGCTCGCGCAGACCCTTGAACAGGTCCCTGGCATCGAAGGCCGATCCGGTGGCCGGATTGAGCGGTGCGAGGTGGCGATCCAGTTCACTCAACCGCCGCAGAGAGAACAGGACGACTCGACCGCCAGAACTGGACGTCGGTTTGAGGCCCTCTTCGAAGGTGGCCTCGTCCTCGGCGGAGTACTCGGTCCAACGAACCGCCGCACCGGTTTGAGACGACCATTCCTGAAGCAGGATCTCCCACGTTGCCGGCAGACCGAGAGCCTTCGGGACGAACAGTTCGACCTCCTGCCCCTTGAACGGCAGCGTGACGGAGTTCGTCGCGCCCGGTGGCTTGGAATCGAAGCAGCCGCAGAGTGACAGGCACGTCATCCACGCAAGAAACAAGGCTCGTCGAACACGAACCACAAGGCGGCACAACATCGAACGAGCTCCGGAATACAGGCGATCGCACCACAATCGGCGAGCAATACGCCAAGCGACCGGGAATTGTGGGACGCGCACTGCGGGATCGTCAACCAAAGCGGTCAATTGCGCTGGGTTACTTGCGGACTCGCTTGCGGATCAGGGTGACTTCGTTGCCGGTCCCGCTGTAGCGGACCTCGTCCATGAAGGCGCGCATCAGCATGACGCCCCGGCCGCAGGGGCGATCGAGGTTGTCGGGGTCGGTCGGGTCGGGGAGTTTCGACGGGTCGAAGCCGGGGCCCTCGTCGCGGATCGTGACTTCCATTTCCTCGGACGTGATCCGGACCTGGACCCGAATGCGGCGGTCGCTCCACGGCGGCGTGACCCGCCGTTCGTTGGCCTGCCGGTAGAACTCGTCGTGGTCGATCTCCTTGAGTTCCGATTTCACGCCGAGGTTGCCGTGATAGAGGGCGTTGAGCAGCGCCTCTTCCAGGGCCGTCCCGATTCTCAGGCGGTCGGTCCGGTCGAGACCCCAGGCGTCGGACAGCGTCTGCTGCAGGTGCCGCGACAGTGAGAGGAGCAGGTTGACGTCGTTCTCGATCTCGAACGATTCGGTCCGGATGCCGACCCGCTTGAGCAACTCGGAACGATGCCGGTCGTCTTGAAAGGCCGCCAGCACCCGCCGCACGGTCTCGACCAGCATCGTGGCGAGGGCTCGTTTGGGAACGTAGCTCGCCGCGCCGGCATGCAGGGCCTCCACGGCGATCTCTTCGTTCCCCTTGCCCGTCATCAGCACGACGGGAACCTGTGTGTGGCTCTTGCGCACCGCCGTGACCAGTTCCAGGCCGGTCATCTCGGGCATGTGCAGGTCGGTGACGACGATGTCGGGGGGGCTGTTGCGGATCGAATCCAGCGCGGCCGCGCCGTCGCAGGCGAAGGTCACGGCCCAGCCCGTGTCCTGCTGCAACAGACCACCCACAAGTTGGCGGTCAATCGACGAGTCATCGACGACCAATACCGTCGCCATGCAGACGCTCCACCAAGCATTCCTCTGGCCCGTCAAAATGATGCGGGGCGAAACCATACGGGAGCCAGACCCCAAATTGCAACCGGCGTGAAGTCTCGGCGACTTCCAATTATGCTACGCCCCGACCGGTCCGGCATCGCCCGCCCGTCCGGTTCGTCCGGGTGGTTCGGCACCTGCGTCACCGCGGCGAAAACCTCATAACTTCTCGATGAAAGAACGGCTCGATGCGAACCCTCAAACAGCGGCTGGCGGCGGGTGAAACCGCGATGATCTGCGGCATCGGCCGAGTCTGGCATCACAACCTCGTCAACATCATCGGACTGAGCGGCGGGTTCCACGGGCTGTGGTTCGACTTCGAACACACCGGTCTGACGATCAACGATCTGGAGATCGCCACCGCCGTCGCCCGCAGCCACGGTCTCGACACCTTCTGCCGCATCGCACCGACCGACTACGCCATCGTGACGCGCTGTCTGGAAGCGGGATCGAGCGGCGTGATGGCCGCCCAGATCTTCACGGCCAGGCAGGCCGAAGAATTCGTGAAGTGGTCCAAGTTCGCGCCGCGCGGCTACCGCGGCCTGAACACCGGGGGCTGGGACGCGAAATTCACGATGCTTCCCGCGGCCGAGTTCACCAAACGCTCGAACGAAGAATCGTTCGTGGCCATCCAGATCGAGACGCTGCAATCGGTCGAAGAGTGCGAGGCGATCGCCGCCATCGACGGCGTGGATGCCCTGTTCGTGGGACCGGCCGATCTCAGCCAGAGCCTCGGCGTCACCGGGCAATTCTTCCACGAGAAATGCCTGGCCGCGATCGACCGCGTTGCCGCCGCCTGCCGCAACACGGGCAAATCGTGGGCCGCGGTCGCCTTCAATCCCCAGCACGCCGACATGCTCGTCAGCAAGGGTTGCCGCATGATCTCACCCGTGAACGACACGAAACTGGTCGTCCTCGGCCTGACCGCCGCGAAGAAAGACTTTGCGAAGTTCTTTGACGGCCAAAGCTGACGCGAGCGACTCCGCCATGTCGCCGAATGCGCAAGAATTCCGTCAGTTCCGCGAAATCTGAACTCTTGCGAGTTCAGCTACTGCCTGCATTTCCCGGCGGGCTCACTGAGACTGCGGCATCGGCAGTTTCCAATCTCACCCGGTCATCCTTGATGCCGCGTGGATCAGTCCTCATCCTATGGCCCGCTTCGGCCGGAGGCTGCCGAAGTTCGATCGACCCGACATTCAGGAAGAGATTTGCAACATGGTGGAAGTCTGTCCGTTTCGTGGCTGGCGTTATGACGTGTCTCAGGTGGGCGACTTGTCCGACGTGGTCACTCCCCCCTACGACGTCATCGACGAGAAGCAGCAGAATGACCTCTTCAAGAAGCATCCGTGCAACTTCATCCGACTGGAGCTGAACCGCGAGGAGCCGGGCGATGCCAGCCCCGACGCGAAGTACGCCCGGGCCGCCGGTTTCCTCAAGCACTGGATGGTGGATGGCATCCTGCAACAGGAGCAGGAGGACGTGCTGTACGTCTACTCGCAGGAGTTCGAGTGGGAAGGGCGGACGTTTGTGCGCGGGGGCTTTCTGGCGCGCATCCGGCTCGAAGAGTTCGGGACCGGCAACGTCTTTCCGCACGAGCAGACCTTGTCGGGGCCGAAGCTCGACCGGCTGATGCTGATTCGAGCCACCAACGCGAACCTCTCTCCGATCTTCGGCCTGTATCCGGACGAGGACGCCGAATTGCAGCGGGCGCTCGACGATGAGTGCCTGAAGCTGACGCCCTCCGTGGCGACCGACCATCTCGGCGTGATCCACCGGCTGTGGGTGGTCAAGGATCACAACGTCATCAGCCGGGCGCAAGCCGGTCTGCACCACAAGCCCGTCTTCATCGCGGACGGGCATCACCGCTACGAAACGGCCCTCAACTATCGTCGCGAGTTGCAGGCGGCCGGCAAACTGGCGGGCGAGATCGCGGCACCCAACTTCGTGATGATGATGTTTGTCGGGATGCAGGACCCCGGTTTGCAGATTCTTCCCACGCATCGCCTGGTCTCGGGATTGCCCGACATCACGGCCGACCAGTTGCAGAGTTGCCTCGCGGAGCATTGCGAGGTGGAGCGGATCGGCACCGGCGACAAGGCCGCGCGCGAAACCTGGGAACTGATCGAAGCGGACGGCGGCCAGAACGTGTTCGGATTCGGCACGGCCGCCGACAACACCTGGCTCCTCGCCCGCGTGACCGATCCGAGTCCCATGGCAAACCTCGCGGCCGAGCACAGCGATGCGTGGCGGTCGCTCGGCGTGAGCCTGCTTCACAAGCTGTTGCTCGAAGAACTGATCTTCAAGCAGTTCGGTGGCTCGCCCAAATTCCAGTACGTCCATCGACTCGACGAGACGACGTCGGCGCTGAATGCGAAGTCTCATCAGCTCGGCTGCCTGGTCGCTCCCGCCACGATCGACCACGTGCGCGAGATCGCCGCCGGTCGCGAGACGATGCCCCCCAAAAGCACGTACTTCTATCCAAAGCTGCTGTCGGGACTGGTCGTCAATTCACTGGTGTGAGAACCCGTCCGATGCGCGTGAGATGGGACTCAATGGAACGCATGGCTCATGCGTCGCATTGATCCCATCCGTCCCATGAAATCAACAACGAGATGGAACCCGGTCGTGCGAAGTTGTTCCGAAGCCGGTTCTACGACTGGATGACTCCCGACAGCCACGCCGCGATCGTGCCGCCCAGCACCACGGGGATCCAGGCCGCGAGATCGGCCGGAACGACCTGACTCGCACCGAGAACCTGGCTGGCCTGAGTCAATCCGAACACCAGTGCCAGCACGAATCCGCACAGCGCCGAATCGGCCACCAGACCGGGACTTTCCCGTCGCACCATCAGTGGAATGGCGATCAGCACCGCGATCAGGTTCAACACCGGCTGGACCAGCCGCGAATGCAGGTGCAGCACCAGACGATGGACCGAGACGAGGCCCATCGCGGGCGAACGGATGCGATCGATCAATTCGGGAGTCGAGAGCAGCGAGAAACTGGAGTTGCGTTTGAAGAGTTGGTCGCAGGTGACCGAGGTGGCCACGAAGGCGTGCGGACTGTTCGGTTGCAGCCGGATCAGTTCGCGGCCGCGGTCGGTGAGTCGCCGCTCAATCTCGCCGGGGTTCGGTTGAACGTCGCGCAGCAACCAGCCCGCCGGTCGCGAGCCCTTCGCGGGATAGAACTTCGCTTCGGAGGCTTCGAGGATCGTGATCTCCGTCACCAACGCCGGAGCGGGCAGCACGAACACCGCCTGATCGACCGTCCGCTCCCCCAGCCGAACGGACTGACCATCGATGGAGATGCGCGTGGAGTGATCGGTCAACGACTCCACCTGATGCTTCGTCGAGCCCGCTTCTCCGCGTTGCTCGAACGCCGCGTGAGCGATCTGTGGAATCACGAGTTCCTGATTCAGGGCGAACAGCGCACTGAACGCCGCGCTCCCCGCGATCAGGGGAGCCAGCACGCGGTACATGGGAATCCCCGAGGCGAGCAGTGGGTGCAGTTCTCCACTCCGTTGCAGCAGCACCAGCACCACCATGACCGACACGACGGTGAGTGTGGGGCCGGCACGATCCAGAAAGAAGATCGACTGCAACGCGTAGCATTCCCCGATCGTCCAAAGCAGCATGCCGGTCCCGCGATCCCCGTTTCTCGCCAGGAAGACGTCGAGGTTCTCGCACAGGTCGATCACCACGAACAAGCCGAGCGTGGAGGTCAGGCAGACGGCGAAGACGTGCAGAAAGCTGCGCAGCAGATAGCGGTCGTACGTCATGTCGCCACGAGTCCTCAGCGACGCGCAGCCCCTGCCCCTCCCTGGAGACCCCGACGCGCGGCCGCGAATTACAGACCAATCCCCGGGATCGGTCAAGACGATTCGGAGCCATCGACTGTTGGGGGTGCCATCCATGTGCGGCGGCCGTCGGGACAGTCCCCCGGCACCGAAACGATTCAGCCCCGACCTGACAGACAGATCGGGGCTGAATGAAACTCTGGTACAGAACCGGTGGCTCGATCGACACTTCGATTCGGGTTACGGCACGTTGATGATCGCGGGAGGACCGATCACCGTGCTGGTCGTGCGGACCAGAGTATCGGTCCCGGTTCCACCATCGACGGACAACGCCGTCAGGTTGCTGTAAGCCAGCGTCGCCGTGTCGTTTCCCGTACCCATCTGAAGGTTCAGGCTCTCGATGGTGCTGGCCGAAAGCGAAAACGTGTCATTGAACGGCCCCAGATTGCAGCTCAATGTTTTCGAGACATTGGATTTTTGAAGCACCACCGAATCCGCGCCGGCCACGTTCGCGGCGGAAGTATCGGCGTTGATGACCATCACCTTGGACGGAGAGTTCTTGATGGTGAGATTGTCGGCACCCGGTCCCATGTTAATGGTCGCGTTCAGCAACACCACGCCATCGACCGACAGAATGTCGGCCCCATCCTTCAGATCAATATCCAACGAAACCACCGTTTTCAGGTCGGGCAACGGGTAGATCTCGGAACTCTTGTTGTTGATCTTCGTGCCTGTGCCTCCTTCGACTTTCAGGTTCAGGCCGCTGCGGACCACGCTGACGCTGTTGTTTCCCTTGTCACCCGTGATCGTCAACAGCTTTGTCCCGGTGTTGTAGGTGGCCGTCACGTTGGTCGTGCCTTGCGGCCCCGAATCGTCCAGGAATGTCCCCGTGATATGGTATTGGCCCAGACTGCTGTAGTCGGTGTATCCCGTGGCCAGGGGATCCCCGAGACCAACGCCGTCGATCTTCACGTAGTACGTGCCGGCGGCGACTGTCCGTCGGAGGGACGCCGTGAGCGACGTTGGCGGATTGTTGCTCAAAATCAGCGCCCCGGCCGAGGAATACAATTCCATTTGAATGTCGAGCATCGAGTTGGCCGGAGCACCGACGGCACTCAGATCAATCGTGCCCGCTTTGGCGGTGATCTTGTACCAATCGGAATCCGTGTTCCTCTCGATGACGCCACTCTGATCGACATTGAACGTCGTCGCGCCTCGCGAGCCAGCGATCTTGGTCGCCGACGTCTGGTTGCTGGCGCGATCGTCCGCGCGATAACCGAATCCGTTTTGTGTGGTAATGATCGCCAGATCGTCTTCCGGATTATTCGCGGAAAGGTACTCGCCCTTGCTCCATTGGACGAACGGCACATAGTAGCCGGCACCCATGTGGGGACACCACGCGGTGGCGCCGGTGCCGTGCCCCAGATAGTAGGCTTCGACGGGCGAAATCCGACCATCGTGATTCAGGCCGAGCGTGTGCCCGACCTCATGGACGCAGGCATCCGCGATGATCTTCGGCTGATTGTTCAACCTCTGCGGAAAGACGTACGTCGGCGTGTCCGTATCCCAATTGAAGCTCGTCAGAAACGCCACGCCGCCGGCACTCGGCGCCGGATCGGGAGTGCAGACTCCAATCGCCACCCGAATCCCCCAGCGAGTGTCGCTGGAGCCGGATTTCATCAGGTCTGTCACCGGGGGGGCCTCCGTCGTGACATCCACGTCAAACGGCGAAAAACATTCGGCAACCCGCTGCCAAATCTCCTGAATCTCTAGCAATTCACCATTGGACATCACCGGGTTGGAATTGGTGTCATAAGCCGCCGTCGTAATCGTGGCACCCCAGTTGTTGTCTGTCGTCACAAACCCATCGAAATCCAGATAGATCGTCTTCGTGGCGGTGGCGCGGCTGTGCAGTTTGAACGTATCCGACAGCGGCGCGGGCTGCGGAACGGCCTGGACGTTGAGTTTCGCGAGTGCCCCCAGTTTCGGATCGTAGGGAAGTGATGCGCAGGCGCGGATGCCATGGGCTACGGGAAGGTTCAATGACTCGCAGGAATGAGTGCCATCAGCCGCTGGCCGCAATCCCGGCTGCTGGCAGTTCAACCCGACGGACGCCTTCACGCCGTCGCCATCCGACGCCCCTTTTGTTTCCCAGAAACAGTCCGTCGTCATCAGACACGCGGCGGTCACAACAATCGCCGAGCAACAGTTCCATGCGAACAGCCGCTGTGACGTCGGCTTGACGATAACCCATGACCTTGAACGAAGGAGCCTTCTCAACATAGTGTCGCCCTAGAAAATGCCATTCTTCGAAACTTGAACGAGAAACACCGCAAACGTTCACCAAGAGAAACTTTGCCAGGCAGGAAAAGTCTCTCTCGGGGCGGCGATTCACGATCAGATTCAATTACCGAGAGGCCCCCCCGGCAACCGAAAACACGGACGAAATGCTGCCATGACGGAAGGCTTTGTGCAATCCACTGCCGAGGGATTGTCGGCGAACGGATTAACGCTTCTCGATGCGGAAGCAGAAGGACTGGTGAGTGCCGCCCAAGTTCGTTCCAAGGGTCGGTGTGGGTAACCCGTGTCTGTTCTGAGGAGGCTGTCGAGCGGGGAAAGTTTGCGGGTCAATTGGAACAATTCTAATCGGATTGGATGATTTTCAATCGGGCTGGCAGTATTCCACCCGACGAAACAAAGTCAACCGGCAAATTCGACTCAACCAACAAAATTCTCGCGGACGAAAAACCGGCTGAGACTCGCCTTCGAGCCTCAGCCGTTGCTCTGACACGGCTTGTTCACGTGATGTGAGCGCCCTGAGTTTCGACGTACACGGCGTACAGCGAGGTGCTGCCGGTCATGAACAGGCGATTTCTCCTGGAGCCGCCGAAACAGACGTTGCTGCAAATCTCAGGCAGGCGGATCTGGCCGATGCGGACGCCCTCCTTCGGCTCGAAAACGTGAACGCCGTCGTAGCCGTCGCCCACCCAGCCCGCACTGGCCCAGACGTTGCCATCGACGTCGCAGCGAATGCCATCCGCGAAACCGGCCTTTGCTTCCATGCCGTTCACTCGTACGCCATCCACTTTTTGCAGAGGCATCTCCAGCTTCATCGAAGCAAACTCTTTCCCGTTGGCCAGCTTCTTCTCCTCGACGATGTCCCAGACCTTGATGTTCTTGGGAGCCTCCGGGTAGTGCGAGGCTCCCGTGTCGGCGACGTACAGCTTCTTGTAATCGGGAGAGAAACAGAGGCCGTTCGGTTTGAAGATCTCGTCGGTTACCTTCTCGACCTTCAGCGTCTTGCCGTCGATGCGGTAGATCGCTTCCTTCTGATAGGGCTGCTTCGAGTCCCCCTTCGCCTTGTTCCCTTCGTAGTTCATGAGGCTGCCGTAGCCGGGATCGGTGAACCAGATGTCGCCGTTCGGGTGGACGGCTCCATCGTTCGGGGCGTTGAGCGACTTGCCATCGAACTTGTCGGCGAGGACCGTGATCGAGCCATCGTACTCGTAGCGCACGACGCGTCGGTTGCCGTGCTCGAACGAAATCTGACGGCCCTGAAAATCGAACGTGTTGCCGTTGCTGTTGCCCGCGGGCGAACGGAACGTGCTGACGTGACCGTCCTCTTCCAGCCACCTCATCTGCACGTTGTTCGGGATGTCGGACCAGAGCAGATACCGTCCGACGCCATTCCACGCCGGGCCTTCCGCCCACATCATGTTCGGGCTGTGATAGAGCCGCTGAATCGGCGTGTTGCCAAGCGCGTACTTCTTGAACCGAGGATCGAGGGTCACGATGTCGGGATCGGGATAGCGCACGGGTTGAGTTCCCGGCCCATAGTCTCGCGCCGCGGCCTCCATCGCGGCGAGCCCCATCGCACCGGCAGCGGCGGCAAGGAATGAACGTCGAGGGAGTACGGCGGGCGTCAAGTTGTCGGACGATGGCGTGACATCATGCTCGGTCATGGACGGTTCCTCGGAACTGGATGTGGATCAATGGATGAGACCTCTCGATGAGGACCACGAAGCGGCGGGCACACTATCACACGCGAGAACGTGAAGAAACTCTGCGGTCCGCGCTGATCGACATCCGGCTTTTCAAGACTTCAATGACATCTTTCTGCCTCTCTCTTTCTGTCTGCATCCTCCTGAGTATCCGAAGAAGGGAGACAGAAAGAGAGAGGCAGAAAGTTCGCTGCGCGAAGCATCGGGTGGACGGGCAAGAGTGCCCGTTTTACGGGCCCCTTTCTTCCCTCCGTTCGACGTGGCCGTCTCTGTTTTGTTGTTGTCGGCGGCGTTGGCTAGAGTGTCGCGACCTTCCATTCACCGGAGATCCTCATGCCTCGCTTCTGCCTCGCGCTTATTGGACTTTCGTTTGTGGCGACCTCGTTCGCCGAAGACCTCGACTATCATGTGACCGATCCCGAGTTGAAGGTCGTGCGGCTCGATTCGTCGCCCGATGCGTCGTTTCTTTCGGTGAGGACCGACACCACGGGACGCATCTTCGTCGGCGGGCGGAAGACGCTGTACGTGTACGACCTCGATGAGGCCGGGAAGTACAAACCGCGTCATCTGCTGTGTGAATTCCCCGATCACACGTGGGTCAACGACATCGAAGTGCGCGGCGACGATCTCTACATCGTCACGGTCAGCGCGGTCTATCGCCTGCCCGGCGCGCGGGTGAAGCGCGAGGGCGTCCAACCCGAGCGGCTGTTGTGGGGCGTGCCGAACGGCCATGTCCATCAGTGCTTTCACGCCTGCGCGTGGGGACCGGAGGGAGACCTGTACGTCTCAATGGGCGATCCGCTCTGGTACTACGGCGACTTCAGCCGTCCCGACCATTGGGGGCATTGGACGATGTTCTTCAAGCCGTCCGCTCAAAGTAGCCCTCACGCTCCGCGTGAGGAAAGCCGATCAACGCCCGACGCCGGTCCTGCCAAGACGCCTTCCACAACCAAGAAGGCGGGTGACTCCGACGGCTATCCTCACGCGGAGCGTGAGGGCTACGTTCAGAAGACCGTCCGCGTCGGCAAGACCGAGTGGGCGACGATGCCCTACAACGGCGTCGGGGCCGTCTTCCGCATCCGGCCGAATGGGACCAACCTGCGAAGCTTCTCGCGCGGGTTGAGGAATCCGTGCGGACTCTGCTTCGACAAGAACTGGAACCTGTTCACCAACGACAACGATCACGAGGGCCTGCCGTCGCTGTACGCCCCCGGTCGGCTGCTGCATGTGACAGAGGGGTCGTACTTCAGTTGGCCTCGCGGCTGGCTGCAAAGCAAGACGCCCGACCGGGCCGACATCCTGCCCGCCGTGAACGACGAGATGGGCCGCGCGGTCCCCGTGCTGCAAACGTACTACGCCGACGGCTATCTCCCCGCGAAGTACGAGAACTCGCTGATGGTCGCCCGCTGGTGCCGCCGCCAGGTTTCTTATTTTCCGCTCGAACAGAAGGGAAGCACCTTCACCGCCAAGGAGCATGTCTTGCTGGAGGGCCGCGATCAGGCCCGCCCGGTCGGCGTCTGCGTCGGTCGCGGCGGCCGAGTCTTCGTCACGATCTGCTACATGGCCCAGAACGAAGGCTCACCCACCTACCGCAGCGACCTCGCCGTCATCACTCGAAAAGACGACCCCGACACGATGCCGTTCGAGGGGTACGACGTGACGAAGGCTGAGCCAGATCGTTTGTGGAAAGCACTCGAAGACAACGGCTGGTGGCGTCAAAACGTGGCACATCAGGAACTACTGCGCCGAGGCGGCACTTTACTCAGTGAAGCTTCCGACCGCCTGCAGGCCAAGATCCGTCGGGGACTGTTCAATCGCTTGACGTCGGTCGGAGGATGGGCCACGGACCGAGATGCCATGCATCTGGTCTCCCTGGCGTGGGCTCATGAATTCCCAAGGGGATTCGAAATTGCAAAGGAACGAGCCGACCCTCGGAAACCAATGCCGGATACTGTCAGTGACCAACCGTGGATTGCATCAATTCTCGTCAGTTGCCTTCGTGACAGCTCAAACGAAACCATCCTGCGTTTCTTCATTCGTACCATTCAATCAGACTTGAATGCAGCAGGGCATCAGCCACGTGATCGCTCTTATAAGTCATCTCTCACCGGCATTCGGAGACGAGATGGCTTTAGCACGCTGGCGGAATACGACCCGCGATCCAAAGAGCACTTCATACCCGCGAAGATGGCGCTGTCATTCGGATCCCGATGGAATTCTGTCGATGTTCGCATCGCTTTGGAGAATGCAGATCCACAGATGCGGCTGGTTGGTGTTCTCGCGGCGGGTTTCCGACTGACAATTCCTCCCGTCGATGCCAAGCTGACGGATGACGCGCCGTTGGCTCCGCAGCAGAAGGAGGAGGCGAACATCATCCTCTTCGCGGACGAAAAGGAGCCGATCGACCTTCGCACGCTGGGGCGAGTCGGTAACTACACTGTGGCCGAACACTGGAAAGTTGTCCCACACACCGACGAACAAGAGCGGCTCTTTCGCATCATGGTCAAGTTACTCGACGACACGGACGACAAGGTGCGGTTGCAGGCGGCGCATTTTCTGTCGCTCCTCAACGATCCCCGCAGCGAACCGAAGATCGCCGCGGTGACCGCCAACGTGCAGGACAAGCGGCTCAATCTCGGGAAGCTCGAACATCTCAAGCCAGAGGTCTGGATGCTCGGCCCCGTCCCGGATGCCGACGGCTTCAAGACCGTCCATCCCGTCGAGACCACCGCCATCGACCTCGCCGCCAAATTCGAAGTTGCCGGGAAATCGTTCGACTGGAAGCTCACCAAGCCCAGCAGCCCGGATCGGCCGCTGTACGACTTCCACACCCTGTTCGGGCCGTCGCCGAATTCGTCGGTCTATTCGTTCTTCCGCTTCGATGTCCCGACGGCTCAGCGGATGCAACTGCTCGTCGGCAGTGAGGACGGCGTGAAGGTCTGGCACAACGGCCGGCTGGTTTTTGAAAACGATGTCGTCCGCCCGCTGATTCAACTCGACGACGTCGTGCCGCTCGACCTGCAACCGGGGAGCAACGACGTGCTGGTCCGAGTGAGAATGCGAAAGGGAGTCGGCGGCCAATACCTCCACTTCAAGCATCTCGGCGACGTGAGGCTGTCGATCCCCGACAAGCCCGACGGCCTGTCGCTCGCCGAGCGATTGAAGACGGCGGGAAGCGGCTCACAACCGATCGACCCCAAGTTCCTCGAAGTCGATTGGCCCGAGGCGGTCAAAAAGGGCGACGTTGCCCGCGGCAAAAAGCTCTTCGCCGCCGAGTCGCTCGGCTGCGCGAAGTGCCACGCCGCCACGGCCACTCAGGCGGGCGGCGGCGGCCCCAGCCTGACCGATGCGGGCAAACGGTTCACCGTCCCGTACCTCGTCGAATCGGTCCTCGCCCCGAACAAGGTGATCTCACCCGTCTTCAAATCGTCGATTATCCTGACCACGGACGGCAAGATCATCACGGGCCTCGTCGTCTCCGAAACGGGCGACAAGCTGGAGGTGCTGCTCCCCGACACGAAACGTGTCACGATCAACAAGTCCGACATCGACGAACGCAAACTCGGCGATGTTTCCGCGATGCCGCCGGGCGTTGTGAAAACGCCGGATGAGCTGCGCGATGTGATTGCGTACCTACTGAGCAATCCGACTGAGAACGCAAAGTAATCGAAACGAGGGCTTGACTGTTAGTCATGTTCTGAGACAATCACCGCCCACCGGGTTAGGTATCGAGGCACGTGGCGGCAGACACGAGTCTCACGTGAATCTCACGTGGAGCACTCCATCATGGCGCAAGGTGTTTTCGTTGAATGTGCGTTCCTAATTCCAATTGTTCGTGATGCAAACCTCGCTGATGGCGAGCCGCATTCCACCGAAAGTTGGGAATGGCTGACTGATGAACTTTGGGACCGGTTTGGTGGGGCAACAATCGCCCCCGGGTTTTATGAAGGCTTCTACCGTGATCCCGATACAGGCGGGCGAGTGTCCGACAAGTCACGCAAGTACATCGTGGCAGTCGGAGAGGATCAGGTTCCTCAACTCAAACAGCTTCTCTCAGAAGTTTGCGGTGTCTTCTGTCAGAAGTGCATCTACCTGAACATCGCCGGTCGAGTCGAGTTCATCGAAGCGGGCTCTTTGCCACAGGATGACTCGTAAACGCAATCCATGCGCGTTCAAGCATGTGAGGCAATCATGATCCAAGCCACCGATTACGTGAACCTCAAAGGCGACTTCATTTGCGTTGCCGACCTGACCGATGCCGAGCAGAAGTTCGTGGCCAAGTTGAAACGGCAGGCGAAGCAGATCGGCGAATGGAATGAGTTCGAGAACTATTGGACTCGTGCTGTGGCTGACTTCTACCAAGACAGCGGCATGACACGGAAGCAGATTCGGGAGACGGGCGTCTACCGGATCGCTCAGGACTTGGGGAGTCGGCTGGCCGTCGAAGCCGGTATCGCGCGGGTACCCGATTACCGCGATGAGCTCAACGAGTTGATCCGGTCCCGTTTTCAGACGCGCCGCGAATTCTGTCAGGCCACAGGGCTGACAGAAGACATGCTCAGCCACGTCCTCGCAGGCCGAAAGCACCTGGCGATTGAAACGTTGGCGAGTGCTTTGTCCCGGATTGGATTCTCGTTGCGAATCGTTCCGGTCAAGTCGGTTGAGGCGAGTTCCAAGTCGTGACGCCTCTGGGCGCCTGAAGCTTGAAATCCTGGCGGGTCGCATGGATA
Organism: Schlesneria sp.; assembly: GCA_031412755.1. GTDB lineage: Bacteria > Planctomycetota > Planctomycetia > Planctomycetales > Planctomycetaceae > Schlesneria. The sequence goes on from JANODP010000176.1 coordinate 26,763, forward strand.
GTGTCGCGACCTCAGCGGTCGGCCGGTTGTTGCTCGACGAGACGCCGCGCGAGGCCACGGTTCCAAGGGATCAGGATTCATGGCGAAGAAGAAGTCAGCGGGAGGACTGGACGAGGGGGCTCGGATTCGAGTCAAACCCAACGTCCCCTCGCCCGAGTTTCCCGAAGTCTCGCTCGGCGGCTGGACCGGGACCGTGATGGAAGTCTCGGGCAAGCCGCCCGCTCAGAAATTCATTGTGGAGTGGGACGGAGCCACGCTGGCCGCGATGCCGACCGATTACGTGGCCCGTTGTGAGGCGCAGATGCTCTACCACGCGATGGCCTGTCTCGGTGCCGATGAGATCGAACTCGCCACGTGACGAGCGGCTCGTTTGACTGCCAGGGCAATGGCCTTGTCGAATCTGGGATGTTGGAAATGGTGGCTCACGTTGGAGACGGATCGGATTCCAAATCGGGCGACGGGGCATGCGGATAGTCGACCGGTTGATACCGAATGGCGAGTTCGGGAGTCATCCGTTTCGCCTGCTTCTGAACGAGCGACGTGAGGGCCCGGTCGAGAATTCCACTGGTCAGCAACGTGCGCTCGACGGGGTAGCTCGGGCGGCCCGTGTGAATCATCCGCTCGATCCCCTTCAGCAGATAGGCGAAGTGCGGATGGCGCGGTTCCGTTCGTTCTTCGAATCGAGTGGCCAGCAGCCCCTGCCGCCCCTTGAGTTTCAAGGCCACGGATGTCCCGCCGGCAATGCTCGGCAGCATGAAGACGGCACCGAGCAGGCCGTCGTGGTATTGAAAGAGGAACAGCGTCGATTGGTCCCCCTCACGAACGCGATCCGGCTGGTTGGAGACCAGCGCGAGGGCTGCGTTGAACGCGTCTTTCGAAATCACGCCGTCATCCAGGGGCTTCCACATCGAGTCCCCCCGAAGACACTGCACCCACTTCACGCCGGTCTCGGCCCCCCGCCGCCGTTCGACGTGGCATTGAAAGAACTCCAGCGCGTGACTGCCGTAGATGTCGAGACCCGAGTAACCAATTCCCACGGCCGCTTCGATCTCGCAACCCAGCGGGATGGAGATTTCCGGTTCACGAGCGCCGACCGTCATGGATGAACCGGCCATGAACGGCACCTTCATCTCGATGGCCCGGTCGTACATCCATTTCGCGTCGGACCAGACCGGCCCCAGGTGCTTGTCGCTGAACACCGGCACAACGCGACCGTACTTTTGAAACGTGTCCGTGATCGCTTCGAAAAAGCGGCGGCGCGGATGCAGAACCTGCCCCTTGTCGTTCGACGGATAGCTGCCGTGCTCGCCGATGCTGATGACGCCATCGACCGGAATGCGATCGCCCCCGACGGTCACCGCCCGTTCGATCGTGTCGAACAGCGGCACGTCGTACTTCTTCCCCAGCCCGCGGGCCAGGTCCTTGTCGGTGAACTGCTCGACGTACATCGACGCGAGCTTCAGGGCCGGCCCGGCGCCACCATCCTGTTTCCAGCCCTCCAGGATTTTGCCGATCAGGACGTCGGCATGGAGCCCCTTCTCGTAGGCCGTCAGCACGGCCGCGACCGACTTCGGTTTCGTTGGCTGTGCCATGTCCGCGACCGCGTGTCTGGCCAATCCACTCCACATGGCCGTTGCCGCTGCGCCGGCCATCCAGTCTCGGCGAGTAATGTCAGCAGTCGCGTTCATAATTGTCTCCACTTCGAAACTGGGAAGGCGAGGCACCGGCTCGCGAAGCTTTACGCAGCGATTTTTCTGCCGCTCTCTTTCTGTCTCCCTTCTTTGCAGTGCAGAAAGAGGGAGACAGAAAGAGAGCGGCAGAAAAATGAGAACGATGAAATTACGGCGAACCTGCAATGCAGCGAGGACTCCTGCGCGGTACGACAATTCCTGCCACTCGACTTACTTCAAGGAACCGAGATATTCGAGCAGATCGGCGACTTGCTGAGCGGTCAGGTCGCGGAACAGCAGGTCCGGCATCAGGGACTGTCGCTGCGGGACGAGTTGCTCGATCTGCTTCGTGGGAATACGGCTCACCTTGTCCAGCGCGTCTTTGAGGACCACTTCATTGTCGTCCCTGCTCAACAAAAGGCCGGTGACGATGCGGCCGTCGTCGGTCTCGGCGAGATACGTGACGTACTTGGGTTCGATCAGCTTCGACGGTTCGAGGATGCTCTCCAACAATTGAACCCGCGTGAGTTTCTTGCCGATCGTCGTCAACTCCGGTCCGACCTCTTTGCCCTCTTTTTGGATGCGGTGACAGTTCTTGCAAGACACGCCGGAGGTCTCGAAGAACACCTGCCTGCCCCGACCCGGATCACCCGGCAGCGAGAGGATCTGTTCGGCCCGCACCACGCTGCCCAGCCGTTTGATGCGCTGGTCCGCCGGAAGAAAACGCTCGAACAAATCGCGGATGCTGACGTCGCTGTGCCGGGTGGCCCTTTCGATGGCCAGTGACACCACGGGTACCGGCAGTTCGCGGCGATCGACGGATCGCAGCAACAGCAACGCGCCGCTCGTCGAGGACAACAAACGATCCACGATTTCGATCTGGACCGACGATGATTCCGAGGCACGCAGCCGTTCCAGATTGGCCGCCTCTTCGCGACGCAGCTTCGCCGCCGCTTCCAGGCTGGCGGCTTCCTTTCCGACCTCCAACGGCAACTGCCGGAGCCAGTTGTCGATCAGCTCGACGCCAACGCGGTCCACCTCCGTCGAGCCGATGTGCGGCATGCGTCCGCCGCCGAGCTTCGCCATGCGATACAGCAGCACCGATCGAAACGGATCGCCGGGGGCAACCACTTGAGCGGCGTGGATGCCAAAGGTCCCCTGCGTCGGTCGAAGGTTGACCATGTCGGTCTTTTCCAACGGCAGGTCGTAGTGCATCTTCGCGAGGACCGAACCGCCGGCATGCGCGCGGTGGCAGTGAGCGCAGTTGGTCTGCAAATAGGCGCGGGCTCGGCCGTCCAGGTCGGCGGAGGGATCGTGCGGATTGGCGATTCGCGGCCGCTTCTCGGTCGGCAGCGGCTTCTCGAAGATCTGGATGTGCGCCAACGTGTCGAGCTGCGAGGCCACCGAACCGCCGTAATCGTGGTCTTTGTTCAACTGTGGCGTGATGAAGCCCAATGCCGACCCGGACCACTTGTTGTGGCAGCGCTGACACTCGGCGCGGCCCGAGAATCGCCACGTCTGCTGGCGTTTCCCGCCGGGAGCATTCGCATCGACGATGTCAAAGGTCCGTTCCGCGCCGGCGGCGGCCAGCAGCACCGCATCCGATTGCTCGTCGTTCCATTGATAGGCATAGGTCTGCCAGTCGATGCCGTCGAAGTGCAGGATCTGAGTTTCGACTCGACGGCGGCTGGACGGATTGCCGTGCTGTATGTCGAGCGACAGCGTCTTCGCGAACACGGTGTCTTTCGGGAAGGTCCACGTTGCGCCGGCAGCCTTGATCGACAACTCGTTCGGCACGGCGACCACTCGCTCGGCCACGGCATGGTCGGCCCACGGTTCCGCGTTGATCGAGTACGGAATGACTCCCGGCGCCGGCGTCCGGGCGGTGACGGATGAGAACAGGCCGGTCTCGCTCAACTTTCGCGGAAACGTGGCGCTCTGATCCGGCTGCGGGTTTGGCATCAGACGGTGAATCGTCCCGGCCGTGTGGTCCAACAGATGGAACTCGCCATCGTTGTCGTCGCCAAACCCCACGATGCGGTGCGTGGTGTCGGCGAGTTCGCGGTGATCGACGACTCGCCCCCTGTCGTAGCGAAAGCCCCAGATCTTGCCGGTGTCATAGTCTCCATAGATGTGATGTCCGTGGAGCTCCTTCAGCCGCGACCCGTAATACGTCAGCCCGTCGGTGATCGACGACGACTCGGAGTGCGGCACATCGATCGTCGGCGGCAGGATGGGAGTCGGTCCGCGAGGCCATTCCGGGTTGGTCGACTGCCGGCCCTCCACGATGCTCCAGCCATAGTTGCCACCGCGCTCGACGCGATCGAGCAACTCCCACAACTCCCAGCCGACATCGCCCACCCACAGGTCGCCCGTCTTTCGATCGAAGCTCATTCGCCACGGGTTGCGAAAACCGTACGCCCAGATCTCGCCGCGCGCCCCTTTCAAATCGACGAACGGATTGTCGGCCGGAATGCGGTAGTTCTTTCCATCGTCCGTGTGATCGACGTCGATCCGCAGAATGCACGACAAGAGATTGCTGACGTCCTGGCCGGCTCGCCGCGCGTCGGGCGGGTTTGGCCCGGAACCGTCTCCCGTGGAGATGTACAAACAGCCATCGGGACCGAACTTCAAACAGCAGCCGTTATGACCGCCGGAGAGCCAGGTGATGATCGTCGTTTCGCTCGCCGCGTCGATGGTCGGCGGGTCGGTGTCCGACACGCGAAACCGCGCGATGTGCGTGCCATCCGGCAGATCGGACTTTTGGATGTAGCAGACAAAACAGTAACGGTTCCGCACGAAGTCGGGATGAAACGCGAGCGCGTAGGCCTGCTGCGCTCCCGGAATTGCCTTGGCCAGATCAATCACTAAGTCCGCCGCTGCGACGTCGGGTTTGTTCGGAAACGAGAAGATCTTGCCCCCCTGCTCGACGACGAACAGCCGGTCGCTGCCCGGTGCCCTGGTCAGGTCGAGGCAATTGATGAACTTCAGCGCCGGAAAGGTGCGTTCGGTCACATAGGCGAGCGGCACCTCGGGCGACCCGGTGATCCGCGAAGCGGTCCACGCCACTCGCTTCTCAATGCCGATTTTCGGCGGTTCAGCCGACGCGCGACGTCCCGTTGCCGCAGAGCCCAAAAACATCAACGCCAGCGTGGCGACGAATCGCGCGGTTTTGTTTGTTGCCATGAGAATCGTGCAATCCTCTTTCCAAAGGAAATCATCACGGATGAGCAGAACAATGGGGGCAGAACGATGAAGAAACAGAATTCGTTTTTCTCTTCATCGTTCTGCCCCCATTGTTCTGCCAATCCTGGTGTGGCTGTCTCATTCTTTCGCCCGAATGAGGAAATCAAACAGCTCGCCGTAATGATTTCCGTCCAGTGTGATGTCGAACGGAACGATCTGCACTCCCGGTGGAACGGCATTCCGATCCACGGTGAGTTTGACCGGATAACTCTGGCGACTCTGGCGGTCGATGGTCCCTTCCAGCACGGTCGGTTCGGCGGTCAGTCCGGCTGGCGGTTTCAACTCGACCCGATGCCGCTGAGGCGTCTCCCGAAAGTTGCGCACCGTCACGGTCACCTGCTGCACGTCGGTCTGGCTGAAGTCCACCCGGTAGGGATAGGCCGAGACCCAGTAGGGGTCGAACAGATATTCGTAGTCTTTGTCGGGCAGCAGGTCTCGATAGTGCGCGATGATTTCCTTCGACCACTCGTGATAGCGGCCCAGAAAATCGGCCGGGTCGTGCATGACATACGAATGGCTCCCCATCACGATGTCGGGTTTGAGGTTTTTCAAATACCGGCTGCCCAGCAAATAACCTTCCTCGAAGATCGCGCTGTTGCGAGCAACCACCGCTTCGTGGCCGTTCTGCTTTTTGTCGGCCGGGTTGCCGAACAGGTTGTCTCCGGTGAAGGCGATCCGTTTGCCATCCAGCTCCAGCCACAAGCAGCAGCCGAATTCCGTCTGCCCCGGCATCCAATCGACTTGGATCTTGTACCCCTCCCACTCGATCGATTCTCCGTCACGAAACGCCTTGTCGATCTGCATGCCGTCGAAGCCGTCGCCGTAGGCCGACACGAGCGCCGCGTAGTCGTATCGCCGGGGGTGCTCGCACTTGTCGGCAATGCGGTCCAGTGTCCACGCCTTCGCGCCGTACTTCTCCTTGAGTTCCGGGCCGAGCAAAAAATGATCGCCGTGCATGTGCGAAATCCAGAAGGCGTCGATCTCCTTCAGCCCGAGGTGAGCCCGCATGCCGACGATGATTTCCTCCAGCATCGCCTTCGGGAACAGCCCGCAGTCGAGGATCAGTCCCCGGCCGTTGTCGGACACGATGATGGCAAAGTTCTTCCCCTGCGTCTTATGGCTGAGCTTGTAGAGGTGCGGCGTCACCTGGCTGATCAGCGGAACCGCGGTCGGTTTGGAAATCGAATCCCGGTCCTGCTCGGTCGAATCGAACACCGGGTAGCCGCGCACGTAACTCTGACGAAACGCCGCCAGTTTCTGGCGATACGTTTCGAGCTGCGGCTGGGGATTCTGAATCACCGGTCCATGAGACGGCAGCGCCAAGTCCAACCGCTGTTCGATCAGCAGTTCGACCGACTTGATCAGCGTGTCGATCCCTTTGGCAAACCCGTAGTCCCACTCCGTATCGAACCAGGTCGTCATCTTCGCCCCGTCATGGATGACGCCCCCCGTGAAGGAGATCGCCTTTCCGTCGTGGCGAATCACGTAGGTCATGCCACCCGGCGAGTGCCCCGGCGTGTCGAGACACTGAATCTCACGCCCGCGCCACGAAAAACCTTTCCCCGCTTCCAGTGCCTGGTCGAGCGGAATCGGCTTTCGCGGCGGCCGGACATAGCTCGCGCCGTAGACGGAAAAAGTGTCGCCCAGCGTCGGGAACCATTTGCGAAACTCGGCCGGCTTCTCGAACAACGCCTGCTCCGCTTTCGGAGCGGCCACCTTCGTCACGGTTCGATCAATCCGCTCGATCCCCTGGCACTGCTCGCGGTGATGATGCGTCAGCAACAACCACTCGACCCGCTTGACGCCGATCTCCGCCAGGTGGCTCAACACGCTGCCGTCACCCAGATCAAACAGGAGCGCAGCATCGCCGTCGCGCAGGACGTACACGTTGCAGGTGTCGGTCCAGACAAACAAGTCGGGCTGCGCTTTCGGGTCGGGCTGACGAAAGCCCGGCTCGGCAGCCACAAGCGAGATGCTTTTGGTCTGTGTCACGCCCTCCACCATCGGCATCGCAGAGACAGCAATCAACGCGATCATCATCCGGCGAATGCTCATGAAGCTTCCTTATCGATGGTCTGAAGGTCGGCCCCATTGCCGATTCACGGGATGATAGCTTCTTCGGGTGCGAGCGAGATCATCCCGACGAATCGCTCTTCGCGATCGCGGCGCGGCAGACGGACATAATGGACTCTTGCAGATCGGTGCCAGCGGCGTCGAGCGGGTTGATGGCGCGGGCGAGTTGCAGCCGCAGGTCGAGCAGGTTTTGGCGGCCATCGTTCGCGGCTTGAGCGAGGTCGAGTTTCGCCAACTCCGCTTGCTGATTCTGCTGCGGGTTGAAGAAGCCGTTGAGTTCGCTGCACTGATGGCAGACGCCGCGTTTGTTGATCAAGGCGCAGCGCTGCTCGAAGACGCGGTCGAGCGTGCTGCGGGCATCGTGCAGCAGGTGCTTCAACACTCCCAGCGAAACATTCAGCACGTTGGCCGCCTCGCTGTTCGTGAAGCCGTACATCTCGCACAACATGACGGCGAGTTGCTGTTCCAGCGGCAGCGTCTTCATCAGACAGGTCAGGCAGAAGTCGATGTGCTCGCGGATTTCGTAGCGCGCGTGCGGGGCGTCCCGCTCGACACGACGAAACTCGGCGGCGGTTTCCGGGCCGGATTCGGCCAGTTCCTTCGCCACATCCTGAGCATTCACTGGCCAGCGTTGCCGGACGCGGTGCTCATCGCGAGCCAGATTCGTCGCCACGCGAAACAGCCATGTGCGGAAACTGGCTCGCCCTTCAAACGCCGGTAACTTCCGATGTACGCGGAGCCAGACCTCCTGCGAGAGATCTTCCGCATCCTGGCGATGGGCCGTCAGGCGGTACAGGAACGAGCAGATTTCCGCCTGATGTGTCTGCACAAGTTCCGCGAACGCCACGCCGTCTCCCGACTTGGCGCGGTTTACAACTTCGGCATCGACGCGAACGGAAGTCATGACGAAACGCTCACGGGGCAACGTGACTCAGCACGGTCACAGCCGACACTCGTCCCAGTCTGTTCGGAAGCGGAGAGACGTGCAACGAATTTGTCGGCCGGCCACGCTCGTTCTGCCACCGCCGCGATGGCCAACCCCTCGGCCAGCGCCACCGTGGCCCAAAAGAGGAGTTCGACGCCGATCAACGGCCACGGCTCACCGAACAGATTGAACGGCGTGAAGAACTCCCAGAATGAGAAACCGACGCCGAACAGCAGTCCCGCCAACCGCAGGCCACGCGGCCAAACTCCCGACGGCCACGCGGGTGACAGCATACGGTAGATCACCGCGTGCAGAAACGCGAAGCCGAACAACCCGGCGATTATCGTCGCCGGCCGCTCGACGATTCGGGGGAGCGGCTGCAACTCACTCCAGACAGCGATCAGCTTCGCGCTTTGCGTCTGCGGGTTCATCAGGATCCCGTGTCCGTCGAGACCGAAGCCAATCAACCGGAACGTCAGCAACATCGCCACGTTGAGCGCGGCCCATCCGGCCAGGGCTGTGAGCAGCATTTTCCCGAAACACTTCATGGTGGAGTCTCCCCAATTTGTCTGAGCAGTGCGAATCGCAAGCTTGCCGACAGATAGACGACGGGGCCGCGAAAAGTGATCGGAGACATTTGGGGGACGAGATTCCCTGGGGATCATTGGCGGTGGCGGAGATGACTTACTTTGACCGTGGACCACCCGGATTGATGCCGCGCGGTTGAGGCTGGTCTTCGGTGATGATCTTCCAGGACGCTCCCATTTCGCGCATCGCTCGGAAATCGCGGGACTGGTAGGTGACGTTGAGATGCGGTGTCGGGACCAACCGGTGTTGCTCGAAGCGTGAGTCCATTGCGGCAGCCAACATGCCGGTCACCAGCAGCGTGCGCTCGACCGGATACGGAGCTTGCTTCTCGCGGATGTGGGTTTGAATCGCGTGTGACAGCGCTTTGAACAGATTGCGGTTCTCCCACGGGCCGACGTAGAAGCTGGTTGCCAATGGCTGCGGTTTTCCTGCGAGTCGGCAGGCGAAGCACCACCGGGTCGCGACTTTGCCGATGCGCAGGACCGTGGCTCGCAGGCCGTCGCGGTACTTGATCAGGATCGCATGGACCGGATGCTGCATTCCGTCGGCCGGTTCGATGAAGTCCTGGAGCCGACCAACGTCTTTGCCTGTCTCGGCTCGCATCGCCGCTTCGGCCAGGGCGTAGCTCCAACGTCCGTCAGCGGCGGCTTGCCAGACGGCGTCTCCTTCGAGCAATTGAATTTCGCTGACGCCCGTCTCGCCGCCGCGTCGCGATTCGACCATCGACTGAAGCACTTCCAAGGCGTGAAAGTCATAGCTCTCGGGTGGGCCGCTGTGGATCGAGATCGCTTCCTCGATCACCGCCCCGTCCGGCAGTTCCAGGGACGGACGACGCTGAGCCAACGGCACCGAACTGCCCGCCAGGAAGGGGATCTTCAACTCCCGCGCGACCTGCACCATCTCGTCGGCCCAGTCCCAGCGGTACGACAGGTGTTTGTCGTTGAACAGCGGGACGACGCGGCCGCTCTGGCGAAAGACGGCGACGATCTCGTCGAAGAAGCGCTTGCGCGGGTACATGATCACCCCGCGGTCGGTTCTCGGATAGCGGCCGTGCTCGCCGATCGACAGGACGCCGTCCACCGCCAGCTCTTGGCCCCCCAGCCGCAGTGCCTCGGCGATGGTGGGGTAGATCTCGAGCTGGTACTGCTTCGCGACGTCGCGCGCCATATCTTGCCCGGCGGGAAACTGGTCGACGTAGAGACCGACGACGTCCATTCCCGGTTCGGTCAGCTTGCCGTTGAAGTAGTACGGCTCCAAGAAATTTTCCAGGATCACATGCGCATGGCTGCGATGCGTGAACTCGGTGATCACGGCGGCGATGCGCGGGCGTTTCGCATCCGCGCCGCCGGCTTGTCGAGCGTTTCCGCAAGCGGCGAGCGACAGGGTACCCGCCGTCGCGCCGAGCCATTCCCGGCGATTGAGTCTGGGGGGTGACATCGGTCTCATGATCGTCCTCTTCACAGCAATTCCTGAATCGGCTGTCCACCGCCGACAATGCTGGTGGGGCGGCCGCTGACGTCTTCGTAGTGCGTGTCGAGCGGAATGCCGAGCGTGTGATAGACCGTGGCCAGCAGGTCGAGCGGCGTGACGAGTCGCTCGTGAACGCCACCGCCCCACTTTTCGCTGGCACCGACGACGCGGCCCCCCTTGAGGCCGCCACCCGCGAGCAGCACGCTGAAACAGTCAGACCAGTGATCGCGGCCGGCGTGACCGTTCATCCGCGGCGTGCGGCCGAACTCGCCGACGCAGTAGACGATGACGTCGTCCAACAATCCGCGCATCGAAAGGTCTTCGACCAGCGTCGCGATTGCGCGGTCCAGCGGCGGCAGGTGTTCTTCGAGTCCCTTGGCGATGTCGTTGTGATGGTCCCAGTTCCCCGTGTTGATGTTCACGCAGCGCGCCCCCGCTTCGACCAGTCGCCGGGCGAGCAGGGCACTCTGCCCGTAACGATGCCGGCCGTACTGCTCGCGCAGCCGGGGGTCTTCCGCGTTGAGGTCGAACGCCGCCCGCATGCGATCCCCCGCGACCATCTCCAGCGCCTGGCTCTTGAAGGTGTCGAGTCCCTCCATCACGCCGGTCTCGTCGATGTCGCGACGGAGCGTGTCGAAGGTCCTGAGCAGCGCGCGTCGCGAATCGACGCTGCGCGCGGTGAGCCCGCCCGGCAGCGACAGGTTCGGCACCTTGAAATCCTTGGCGTTCGGATCGGCTCCCACCTCGAACGGATTGAAGGCTTTGCCGAGATAGACCGCTCCCTGATATCCGAATGCTTCTGACTTGGGGATCGACACATACGCCGGCATCGGCGGCTGACGCGAACCGAGCGAGCGGGCGATGACCGACCCCAACGACGGCTTCTGCGCGGCGTTGCGGGCGAGCGTCGGGCCGAAGTAACCGGTCTGCATCCAATGCGCCGACGGGGCGTGAATGCCATTCTCGTGATGCACCGAGCGCACGATCGACAACCGGCCCATCACCTTCGCCTGGAGTGGCAGCCTGTCGCTGAGCGTGACGCCGGGGACTGCGGTGCCGATCGGTCCGTACATGCCGCGGTACTCGGCTGGCGCGTCGGGCTTCACGTCGTAGGTGTCCTGCTGGCTGACTCCGCCGTCCGTCCAGAAGACGATCAGCGATTTTTTGCTTTTGCTCGTCGGGTGCCCCGCCTCCGCCGCCTGCGATTCCAGCCGCAACAGATCGGCAATACTCAGGCCCAGCAGCGGGGCACCGAGTTGCAGACAGTTCCGGCGCGTGACGCCAGAGCAGTTCTGGAATGAGTGGCCGTCGATTCGCAACATCGCAGGGACTCCGGGCGGAACGTCAATGATTGAACAGGAACTCGTTGGTCGCCAACAGCGACCACAGCAGCGACCGGCAGGCTTCCGCTCGATCGGGTTCGGAGGCGAGGAAGTCCATCGCGACTTTCAGTTCTTCCGGTCGCGGCCGTCGAGCCAGCACGCGCAGAAACATCTCGGTCGCGAGGTCGGCGGGTGATTTGTCGCTGGCGGCCAGACGCTGGGCATAGCCGGTCTTCTCGGTCAGCTTTCGTTGAATCTCGGTCGAGTTCACCAGTTCCAACGCCTGGTTCAGCGCCGGTGAATCGACGCGCTCGCATTCGCAGGCCGACATCCGCGCCGGTCGGCCGAAGACGTCGAGAAAGTGCGCGGCGACGTTTTCATCCGGCAGTTCGATCGCGCGCGTGCCGGCCGGAACTCCCGGAAAGTTGGTCGGGACTTCGAGCACCTGGCTGATGCCGTCGAGCAGCACCTCGGCTGTCACTCGCCGCGGATAGAATCGTGCGAATGTTTGTGTGTCGCCCGCGTTACCGGCGTGAGGAGCCGACTCCAAACCGTAGGCATGGCTGCTGGTGATGGCGCGGATGAGATGCTTCACGTCGAAGCCGCTGGCGATGAAGTCCTGGGCCAGCGCGTCGAGCAGTGCGGGATTGCTCGGCGGATTGGTGCTGCGCGCGTCGTCGATCGGGTGAACGAGGCCGCGACCGAGAAAGTGTGCCCACATGCGATTGGCCATCGTGCGGGCAAAGAACGGATTGTCGGCGCCGGTCATCCACCGCGCGAGGCTGCCACGCGGATCGTCGTGCAGGCCGAGCGAGAACTCGGCCCCGCCCAGCGGTCGCGGTTTGAGGATCTCGCCGGTGCGCGGATGCAACACGTCGCTCCGTTCCTTGAGGAAGATGATCTCATCGGTCGGCACTTCGGCATCCGCGAAACCTCCCTTGCGACCCACGCGCGAGAAAACGGCGGCCAGACCAAAATAATCCGACTGGCTCCAGCGTTCCGTCGGATGGTGATGACACTGGGCGCATTGAACGCGGACACCGAGAAACGCCTGCGCGACCGACTCGACGTACTCCGGCGACTTCCGCACGGTGCGATACCAGATCGCCGGCGGGTTTTCGTTCTGGCTGCCGCTGGCGGTGAGGATCTCGGAGACGAACCGGTCATACGGCTTGTTGGCCGCGAGTGAATCGCGAATCCACGCGGCGAACAGCGTCGTCCCCGCGCGTTGCTTGCTGGTCGAGTAGCCGGCCCCGCGGTTCTGCAGGATGTCGGCCCACTTGAGCGTGAAATAGCTGGCGTATTCCGGCCGGTCCAACAGCCGGTCGATCAACCGCGCGCGTTTGTCGCTGCGCGTGTCGGCCAGATAGTCCGAGACCTCGCCGCTCGTCGGCAGCGAGCCGCAGATGTCGATCGTCGCGCGGCGCAGAAACGTCGCGTCATCGGCCGGCGCGGACGGGACAACTCCCAACCGTCGCCACTGACGCAGCAATAGCCGGTCGAACGGAGACGCCACGAGCCTCTGTTCCAACTGATCGAGTTGCGTTTGAGCGGCGGTCCTCTTCGCCGGATCGCTCGCAAACGGGACGGCCGCATGAAACGTGGCGAGCTGCTCGCCAAACCGAGCCATCACCGACACCAGGCCGTGCTGTGAACCGGTCTTCACCAACCCCTCCGCCTCGACCCCCGCGATGCCCGGCTCGTTCGACTGATAGACGGCCTGGCGGGTCACATCGCGCGACGTTCCATCGGAAAAGAAGGCCGTCACGCGCAGTTGTTGCGACGAGTTCGTGCCGAGGATCTGCTCCCGCGGTGAAAGCTCGATGCGAACCAGCCGCGGATCATCCTCGCGCGGCGCGGCGGCTCCCTGAGTGATCCAGTCACGCAGCACCCGATAGTCATCGCTCGACTCGTCCAGTCGGCGGCCGCCACCGTGCGGCACGCGCGACGTGGCCTTGAGCAACAGCAGACTGCGGTCCGGCGCGGCGGGAGTCAGCCGCCGTCCCCGGGCATCGGTGACGATCGCGTCGTAATCCACATCCGGCTCAAACCCGAACAGCGAGAGCTTGAAGCCGTTCTGTCCCGTCGCCTTGCCGTGACACCCGCCACCGTTGCAGCCGAGCTTGGTCAGGATCGGCACGACATCGGTCCCGAAAGAGATGCTGCGCGAGGACTCGGCGGCCTGCGCATCCAACTCGCAGGCAATCACCAAGCTGGCGAGCAGCACCAATCGTTTCAGAAGTTGTCTGGTTGTGAGTTCGGTCATGCAATGTCACTCGGCGTTTGGCATCGAACAGATCAGTGTTTGGCATCAAACAGACTTGTCTTTACTCCGAAGGAGTTGCGCCACATAGCCCGGGGTTGCCGCGCTTCGCGGCTACCCCGGGACAAGAAGATGAGATTGCTCAGTACCCCAACGGGGTTCCGTCATCCGTCGTCCTCAAATGACGCAACCCTTTCAGGGTAGAACGATCCATCACAATTCAAGCCCGG
>JANODP010000177.1:0-10851 GCA_031412755.1 Schlesneria sp.
GCAACTCGTCTGCCTGACCCACAACCTGCTGAAACTCTGGCGCGCCGCCCCGGCCTGATCGGACCGCGCCCCGCGAGCGACACCGCGCCTCGCGGAAAGGCAATCAAAATCTACCGGCGTCAATTACAAGGACAGGCTCCTGGAGCCGGATTGGCCTTTCGCAAAAACAATGGTTAGAGTCACTCGCTCATTTCGGCGTCGGTTCTGTGATGGGTGAATTCCACTCGGCGGACAACAACAATGACCAGCACCCTGGAAGTGGCTCGCGAGCGAGTCGACGAGTTCTCGCGGCGGGTGACGACCTTGCGCGAGTGCCTGCACCGCGTGATCGTCGGTCAGGAACAGACGATCGACTTGCTGCTGACCTGCGCGCTGACCGGATCGCACGCGCTGCTGATGGGCGTGCCGGGGCTGGCGAAGACGTTGATGGTCAAGGCGCTGGCGTCCGCGTTCGATTGGAAGTTCTCGCGGATTCAGTTCACGCCGGACCTGATGCCGTCGGACATCACGGGCTACGAATTGTTGTCGCGGGAAGAGTCAAACGGCGCGCCGGGGATGGTGTTTCGGCGCGGGCCGGTGTTCGCCAACCTGGTGCTGGCGGATGAAATCAACCGCGCGGCTCCGAAGACGCAGTCGGCTCTGCTGGAAGCGATGGCCGAACGACACGTCACCGTCGGCGGGCAAACCTATACGCTCGAAGAGCCGTTCATCGTGGTCGCCACGCAGAATCCGATCGAACAGGAGGGAACCTACCCGCTTCCCGAAGCGCAGCTCGACCGGTTCATGATGGAGATTCGGATCAAATACCCGACTCCCGAACACGAGGAAGAGATCGTGATGAAGACGACCGGCGGAGCGCTGCCGCTGCCGACGTCGGTGTTCGACCGGCAGGCGTTTCTCGAATTGCGCGACCTGGTGTTGTCGGTGCCGGTCCCGAAAACCGTCGCGGCGTACGCGGTGCGGCTGTGTGGAGCCAGCCGGCCCGACGACGAGCGCGCCAATCCGTTCGCGAAGAGTTACGTCTCGTGGGGAGCCGGCCCGCGCGGCTCACAAAACCTGGTGCTGGCCGCGAAGGCGCACGCACTGTTGATGGGCCGCACCGCGCCAACGTTTGATGACGTGAAGAAGGTCGCGCTGCCGGTGCTGCGCCATCGCATCCTGATCAATCACCGAGCCATCGGCGATGCGATCACGAGCGATGCCGTGATTGAGCGGCTGTTGAAGGAGACGAAGACGTAGCGAGGGAAATCAAGAAGAGGAAGTAAGGATTGCAGAGTAAGGATTGCAGAACGGCGAAGGAAAGCCACGTCAGCCGCCCCGTCCGACCTTCTTCCTTCTGCAATCCTTACTCTGCAATCCTTATTTGCATTTGCCTGTCTGGAAAGACCGCCCATGCCGACTCGCACCACCAGCCGATTCCTCGATCTGCGAGCGCTCGCGACGTTGCAGCGGTTGCGGTTTACGACGAAGCGGCGGATCGACGGCGCGTACAGCGGGCGGCATCAGTCGCGGCAGTTGGGCGGCTCCGGCGAGTTCGTGGACTTTCGCGAGTACACGCCGGGCGACGATCTGCGGCGTCTCGATTGGAAGGTGCTGGCCCGCACCGGCCGCACGTATCTGCGGCTGTATCAGGAGGAAACCAATCTGACCTGCACGCTGCTGCTCGACGCCAGCGGTTCGATGCGTTTCGGCGGTGAGACTCACGGTATCGACGGTGCGGGATCGAAGCTGGAATACGCCCAATACTTCGCGACCGCGCTGACTCATTTGGTGACCAGCGGACAGGATCAGGTCGGGCTGGCGGTCGCCGCGGAGCGATTGCACAAATTCCTGCCACCCGCAAGCACGCCGCAGCATGTGGCGCTCATCAACGGGGAAATCGAACGGCTGCGCACCTGGCCCTCGACCAACCTGGGGGCGTCGTTGCGGCAACTGTTTGAGCGGTTGTCGCGGCGTGGCGTGTTGTTGCTGATCAGCGATTTTCTCTGCGACGATCTCGAAGACACGTTCGCGGCCGTGCGGCTGTTCCGCGCCCGCTACTGGGAGGTCATCGCGCTGCACCTCGTGCATCCGCGCGAAGAACGGTTGCCGACCGGCACGGCGTATCGGTTCGAGGGACTCGAACAGGACGGCGAGGTCAATTGCTCGCCGGCCGAGATCAGCCGGGCCTACGAGGAGCGTTTCGAGGCGCATTGCACGGCGGTCCGTTCGATGGCGTTGGCGACCGGGTGTGACTATCGCCGGGTCTCGACGGCAACGCACTATTTGCAGACGTTGAGCGGATTTTTGGTGGAACGCGCGGGGTGAACACACAACCCGAAGCGTGAGTTTTGAAGTTGCGCATTTGGTGTCTTCGCCCCGAAGGGGCTTCGGAAATCAGCCTGGGGCAAGCGACCATCGGGAGCGCCGCCCCAGGAAAACAGGATAAAACATGTTGTGCCCTGAAGGGGCACAGGAAGTTCCGGTGCCCCTTCAGGGCACACGATCCACTCGCCTCATTTCCCAGGGCGGCGCTCGCAATCGCTCGCTTGCCCTGGGCTGGCTTCCGAGGCCCCTTCGAGGCGAAGACGTAATAGCGCTACTTCAGAATTCACGCTTCGGGTTAGTGACACGGTCGCACAGATTTGGAGTGGTTGTCTTTCATGTCCTTCCTGCACTTCTGGGCGATACCGGCGGGAGCGGCGGCACTGGCCGTGCCGTTCATCGTGCATTGGCTGACGAAGCCTCGGCCGACGCGCGTGCCGCTCTCGACGGTGCGGTTCGTGCGGGAGGTCGTGCAGCAGCGGCGGGCCAGAAATCGGCTGCGCGACCTGTTGATCCTGTTGTTGCGGGTCGCAGCGATCGCGCTCTTCGCCGTCGTCATCGCGCGGCCGTTGATCGGCAGTCGAGCACCGGCCGCGACCGGCGACGCCCAGTCGCAAACGGTCAGGGTCGTCCTGCTGGATGTCAGCCAGAGCATGGCCGCGACGTCGCAGGGGATTCAAACGTTTGAGCGGGCTCGACCGATTGCGGCCAGGCAGGTCAGTTACGCCGCGAACACCCAGGCCAACCTGATTCTGGCTGCTGCCTCGCCGCAACCGGTCTTCGACCGTCCCTCGACGAACTTCTCGACGCTGGTCGAGGAAGTGGCGAAGGCGAAGCCGTTGCCACAGCGGTTGCAGGTGCAGGCGTCGCTCAACGCGGCAGCCGAGATGCTGGCCCATGCCGGCGGCGACAAGGTGCGGCGCGAGTTGATCGTGGTCAGCGACTTTCAGCGCAGCAACTGGGCGGCGGCCGACTTCTCCGTCCTGCCGACCGAGACCGTCATTCAACTCGAATCGGTCGCGCCGGCGGAAACTCCGGCGAACCTCGCGATTCTGCGCGTCGGGTCGCAGGGGCGGGTCGAGCGGGGCCGGGCGTTTCGGTTGGAGATCGACGTCGGCAATTACTCGCCGACACCGCGGCCGGTCACGGTGGAGGTGGTGATCGGCGAGTCGCTGTTTCGCGCGACTGGGCAATGTTCGGCGGGTGCGCGATCGACGCTCGTCACCGAAGCGACGCTGCCGACAGAGGGCTGGCACGTCGGCGAAGCGCGGTTGGCCGGCGTCGAAGATGGGCTGAGCGACGACAACTCGCGGCCGGTCGTGTTGCAGGTGCATCCGCAGCCGACGTACCTGCTGCTCACGCGACAGTCGGCTGAGATGCGACCGTCATCGAGCTACTTTCTGGAGCGCGCGATCTCTCCGGTTGTCGCGAAAGACGGCCGCGCGGCCGAAAAGATCGTGCGCGTCGATCCGTCGCGGGCGACGCGCGAGGCGATCACCGAGGCCGATCTGCTGTTGCTCGATCATCCCGGCAAGTTGTCGGAAGAGACGCTGCAACTGTTGGCCGCGTTGCTGCGACGGGGACGCGGCGTATTGTACGTCGCGGCCGAACCGATCGATGCCACCAATCTCAAGCTGCTGACGAACGCGGCGGGATCGAGCCTGCAACTCCCCGTGGAATTCGCGCCGCCGGTCGCCGGTCAGGTGCGCAAGAACCTGTTCCTCGCCAACGTGCGCCAGCGGCAGGTGCCGTTCACAGTCTTCGGCGACGAGGCGTCGGCGATGTTCTCGCCCGTGCGCTTCAGCGGCGGGTTGATCAGTCGGCGGGTGGAGGGGGCGCTGCTCGACGATGTGCTGGCGACGTACAACGATCAGTCGGCCTGCCTGGTCGTCACCCCGTGCGGCGCGGGAATGCTGGCCGTGCTGAACGCGGAATTGAATTCCTCGAACCTGCCGTCGTCGCCCGCGTTTGTGCCGATGATCGGCGAACTGATTGGGACTCTGCTCGGCCGCGATCGCTCGCAAGAAGCGGTGGCCAGCGGCGAGTCGCTCGCGGTCTACTTGCCGAGCGGGGCGAGTCCGGTGGTTGGACTGCGCATCGTCCCGCCGGCGATGAGCACGCTCGAAGCCGGATCGCTGGGCGAACTGCACGAAGAGAACGTCGGCGTGATGTGGCAGGCGGCGGAGGCCGGTCCGCCCGGCGTGTATGAAGTGAGGCGGGCGTCTCAAACCGTGTTCGCGCTGGCGGCGGCGATCCCGGCCGACGAGGCGGACCTGGCGACGCTCGCCGCCGACGTGATGACCGACCGCCTCTCCGGCGGCCGTGACGTGAAATACCGCTCCGCGCTGCGCGACGATCAGCCGCGCGACGACCTGTGGTCCTGGCTGGCCGTCGCGTGCCTGTGTTGCGCGCTCGCGGAGGTGCTGGGATTGGGACTGTTCAAGAGTTGATTTTGTGTTGTGCGTCAGGGAACGATAGAGTCCGCGATGTTCGTAAGGAGACAAAACATGTTGGCAGAATCCAAGTCCACCCGAATCGACGAGCTCGTCGATGAACAGCTCGCGACGGGTCGATACCGAAGTCGCGAGGACGTGTTGCTGGAGGCACTCCGAAGTTTGGCCGAGCGGGAACAGACGCTGGCCGACATTGAGCGGGGGTTGGACGACGAAGCGCATGGTCGAGTGCGTGAGGTCTCGGCGGCGTTCGCGGAACTGCGGGCGAAATATCAGATTCCCGTGAAACCATGACACACACGCTGGTGCTCACGGATCGAGCTTTTGAGCAACTCGACGCCGGGTACGATTGGTACCGGCAGAACGCTCCGCAGGTTGCTGCCGACTGGTTCAACGGCTGGAGTGACGCGCTCGACGATCTGACGCACGAACCGGAGCGCTTTCCATTGGCTCACGAAAGTCATTTGTTTCCGTTCCCGTTGCATCAGATGCTGTATGGCGTCGGCAAACGCAAAACACATCGAGCGTTGTTTGTCGTCCGGCCAGAGACCGTGGTTGTGCTGTCGATCCGACATGTTTCCCAACGGGACGTCACGCCCGACGAATTGTGAGTGGATGTCCCGGCGACTCTCCAACAATGACCCTCACCACCGAACCGCTGATCTCCTTCGCCCTCTGGCTCACGCTGGCCGTGGCCGCGATCGGGTTGTTGGGTTGGTATGCGTGGCGGCGACCGTGGGGGATTTCGCGAGCTCGTTGGTCGTTGATCATCGGCATGATGGCCACCAGCGTTGGGTTGCTGTTGGGGATTCTGCTCAACCCGACCTGGAACGAGCGGATTCCCCCGCCGCAGGGGAAGCCGAGGTTGGCGATCATCGTGGATGATTCGGCCAGCATGGCGTCGGCCGACATGCCGGACGGCCGCTCGCGCTATCAGGCGGCGGCGGAAATTGCGAAGGCGTGTGCGGTGAAACTCTCGGACCGGTTCGAGATTCACACGGCGACGTTTTCCAAGAACCTGCTGCCGACGAGCGTGGAGGAATTGGAGCGGAAGATTCCGGGCGGCCTCGTCACGGACATGGCCAACGCGATTGCTTCCAGCATCGAGCCGAACCGGCCGGCGGGGCAGGCCGTGCTGCTGCTGAGCGACGGCAATCACAACGCGGGGGGCGGGACTCCGCAGGTTCTGGCGTCGGTGGCTCTCGCGCGGGCGGTCGATGCGCCGATCTTCACGAAGACGTTCGGCAGCAATGCCGAAAGTCATGACCTCGCGCTGCGGCTGCATGCGCCGCAGCAACTGGCTTTCGTCGGTCAAAACGTGCCGGTCACCGCACTCGTCTGGCGACGCGGTCGTGCGCCGGAAGCGGTGACGGTGGTGCTCGAACACGACGGCAGGGAGGTCAGTCGGCAGCCGGTGATCCTGGCGGGAGACTCGCAAACCGAAGTGCGGTTTCAAGTGCAGCAGGAGACGCGCGGGCTGTATCGGTATGAAGCTCGCGTCGAGCCGTTCGAGGGGGAAGTGACGCAGGTCAACAACTACGGCACCTTCCTGCTGCGCGTGGTCGATGAACCGATCCGCGTGCTGCTCGTCGAGGGGAAGCCGTATTGGGACTCGAAGTTTCTGGCGCGGACGCTGGCTTCCGATCCGTCCATCGAACTCGTCAGCGTGGTCCGCATGGCGGAGAACCGATACCTCGAACGGACATTCAAGCGAACCGGTGCCAAGGAAAAGCCCGGCGACGGGGTCGGCGTCAGCCCACCGGTCGAATCGAATCCCGCGAACAAGAAAGAGGACAACAACGGCGAACCAACGCCGCCCGGATCCTCCGAGTCTCTGGCCGTCACGGAGGCGTGGCGAGTGATCCAGAATGGCGCCGAGGTGCTCGCGGAGCCGAAGGTTCTCAGCACGTTTCAAGTGTTGGTGCTGGGCCGCGATTCGGAATCGTTTCTCGGCGAGCAGGCTCTCGACAACGTGCGGAACTGGGTGGCGAACGACAGCGGGGCGCTGGTTTGTTATCGCGGGCAGCCGATGGCGCAGGTCAACGAACGGCTCGAACGCCTGTTGCCGGTGCAGTGGAAGACGTCGCGCGAGGCTCGCTTTCGCATGACGTTGACCGATCGTGGCCGCGACCTGCGCTGGTTTGAATCGCAAGCCTCAGGTGCCTCGGGTGAAGTGTTGCCGCATCTGCCGGCGCTGGCGACCTCGTCCGCGGCGGAGCAACCCAAGCCGTTGGCCACGGTGCTCGCCACGGTCGCCGGCAACGCCGGGGATGAGGCGCCGGTCGTCACCTATCAGCCGTATGGCGGCGGCCGAGTCGTCGTGGTCGAGGGTTCGGGAATGTGGCGCTGGGCGTTCCTGCCGCCGGCATACTCCGATCACGACACGACCTACGGCACGCTCTGGCAAAGCCTGATGCGGTGGCTGGTCTCTGGAGCGGGATTGCTGCCCGGCCAGGACATGGCGCTGCGCACCGATCAAGTCACGTTCGGCAGCAACGAAGCGGCAACCGCCACGCTGCTCATCCGCCGCGAAGCCGCGCAGGGTCAGAATCCGAACATCGAGCTGACCGGCGACGGCATCGACGGCGTGCGCACGGTCACACCGGTCGCGGCGGGGGAAGGACCGGGTGTCTTTCGAGTGCTGTTCGGAGAACTGGCCGAGGGACGTTATCAGGCTCGCATCGCCGGGCAGCCCGCCGAGAAATCCGGCTCGCGCGCGGTGTTCGATGTCCGACGATTTCTGGAAGAGCAGCTCGACCTGGCGGCGCGACCCGATTTGATGGCGCGCATCGCCACCAGCACCGGAGGCTTGGAACTCAAAGGGGACTCGCCGGGCGAGATCGCGGACGCATTCATCTCGCACCTGGAACGCGGCCGCCCCGAACGGATTCAGCGGACGACGGCTTGGGATCGCTGGTGGGTGCTGGCGGGAACGTTTTTCATTTGGACAATGGCTTGGAGTTTGCGCCGCAATGCAGGGTTGGTGTGACGGGGCCAATGCTGGAAGAAAATAAGGATTGCAGAGTAAGGATTGCAGAAGGGCAAAGGAGAGCCACGAAAGCAGACCTGTCCAACCTTCTTCCTTCTGCACTCCTTACTCTGCAATCCTTATTTCCCTCGGTGCAAAAATGCAGTTTGGAAGATTGCGGCTTGGCAATCGACATGACAGGCCGGACAATGCTCCCCGACAGTCTGAAGTCCCCCATCGAAGGACAAATTGAAATGTCTCCTTCTTCATTCGACAGCACATTTCAGACGTTGAAGCGCCGGGTGCTGGCCATCGGCGGCGCGTCCGGAGCCACTTGGGGATGTTGTGCCGCGATCGGTTTGTTGTTGGCGAGCGTGTGGCTCGATCTCGTGTGGGATTTGTCGGCCGCGGCGCGAGTGATCGCGGTCCTCGCCGCGGTGATCGCCGGACTGACTTTGCTCGTGTTTTTTGTCGCGAGCGCCATTCGTCGATCGCAAGCCTCCGTCTTGGCGAGACGACTCGATGACAATGCCGAGACGGGTGGCGAGATTGTTTCGGGCTTCGAACTGCAATCGACCGGCAACTCGACCACGACGACGGCCGGTTTGACACAGGCCCTGGCAGAGATGGCGGTTTTGAAGGCCGCGCGACTGGCGGCTCTGGTTCCACCGGCAGTCGCCGCGCCGTCGCAGCCCGTGCGTCGAGCCGCCATCGGCTTCGGAACGCTGAGCCTCGGCGTGGTGTTGATCGCGATGTTCGCACCGCGGCTGGCGGGGACCGAATGGCTCCGCTTCGCCGACCCGTTTGGAGATCATCCGCCGTTCTCGCAGACGGACCTGCGCGTCGAGCCCGGTAACACGAAGGTTCGGTATGGTGACGGGCTGGATGTCTTCGTGACGACGGCGGGGCCGCCGGTGGACGAACTGGAATTGGTGCTGCGGACGGGCAATACCAAAACCGGTCAGCGGGAAGAAACGCTGCCGATGTTTCCCGATTCGCCGGGCCGTTGGCGGGCGTCGGTCGCGTCGGTCACGTTGCCGGGTCAGTATTTTGTGCGAGCCCGCTCGACTCGCAGTCATCGCTTTCAGTTGGAAGTGATCACGGTGCCGGAGTTGGCCGAGGTTCGGTTCCGAGTCACTCCACCCGAATACACGCGCGATGCTCCCTACGAAGGTCCGTTGCCCCAGGGTGGTCTCTCTGCCCTGGCCGGTGCGACGGTGGAAGTGCGAGCGCGCAGCAATCGGCCGCTGTCACGTGGATCACTGGAACTGGTCAGCGGCGAGCATCGCGAGACCGTGCGGCTGGAACCGGTCAGTTCGGATGGTACGAGCCACGAAGTGGTCGGTTCGTGGACGATCGCGCGGCCGGGCACCTTTCAGTTGAAGGTGACCGATGTCACGGGACAGGACTCGCGCGACTCTTTCACCGGCACGATCAACGTGCTGAAGGACCAGGTGCCGTTCGTGCGGTTGCTGGAGCCGGCTCCGCAGTCGTTGGCGACGCCGTCAATCACGCTGCCGGTCGTCATCACGGCCGAGGACGATTACGGCATCACCAGACTGCAACTCTATCGCAGCCTGAACGACTCGCGAGCGATCCCGTTGTCGTTGCCGACGACCTCGCCGCCATCGCGACGGCACGAGGAACAGACTCCGCTGCCGCTCTCCGCTTACGGTCTGCGGCCGGGAGACGTCATCAAGCTGTTCGCCCGCGTGGAGGACAACGATCCGGCCGGAGCGAAGGGTGCGGAGAGTCCGGTCGCCGTGATCCAGATCATCTCGGATGAAGAGTTGCAACAAATGCTGCGGACTCGCGAAGGGGTCGACATGCTGCTGTCGAAGTACCAGGCGGCTGAGCGCCGGCTGGAGGCGTTGCAGGAAGAGATCGAGCAGCTCAAGAAGAAACTCGAAAAGCGCGATGCCGACGGGTCGCTCAGCGACGAGGAAAAAGAGTCGCTCGAAAAACTGGCCGAGCGGATCGCCGAGGAGGCCGAAGCCGTGCGTGAATCGGCGGAGCACGTCCTGCCGTATGACATCGACAAGTCGCTCAACGACGAATTGAAAACACTCGCGAAACGAATGGACGAAGCCGCCGAACAATGCCAGCAAGCCGCGTCGAAACCTGGCGAAAAACCTTCGGCCGGGCAGGCGGTTCGCAAGCTGAAGGAGATCCAGGAGAAGCTGGCTCAGGAACGGAAGGAATTCAAAGAGGGCGTCAACGATCCGCTGGATCGGCTGGCCGAGATCTATCCGCTGCTGGAGGACCAGAACCGGTTCGTCGACCTCTATTACCGGCAGCGCGATCTGGCCGAGCGGCTCGCCTCGCTGAAGGATCGCGATAACCCGGATGACCCCGCGACGAAGTCCCGGATGCGCGAACTGGAAGAAGAGCAACGGAAGAACCGCGAGGACTTGGAATCGCTGCTCAACGACATCGAAGAGCACGCGTCGCGACTGCCCGACGATGATCCGAAATTGAAGAAGCTGGCCGATTCGGCCCGCGAGTTTGTCGCAGCGGTGCGAGAAAGCGACGCGAACCAGGCGATGTCCGATGCCGAGTCGGGCTTGGCGGAATTCTCCGGCACGCGCGGACATCGTGAAGCAAAGAACGCGGCCGATATTCTGGAAAAATTCCTGTCGCGCTGTCAGGGGATGGGTCAGCAGTGTGAAGGGGCTTGCGACAGTTTGAAGTTCAAGCCGGGCGAAGGGTGTCTCGGCGACACGCTCAGCCAGATGCTCGCGGACGCCGGCTTCAAACCGGGCGGTGGGAAACCGGGCCAAAACGGATCGATGGGAGCCGGCGGCGGCTTCAGTGCTCGCCGCAGTTCGCTGAACAACATCGGCCTCTACGGCCAACTGCCGACGCGCGGCAATCCCACCCAATCGAAGAGCGGCGGCGGCAAGCAATCGCTCTCGGCTGGCGGCAGCTATCGGACCGACGACGACCGGGTCACTTCCAGTCGCCTCGATCCCCACGGATTGCTCAAAGCCTCCGGAGCCGGTGAGACCGCCGTCCCCGCCCGCTACCGCAACCGAGTCGAACAATACTTTCAACGCATCGCCGACGAAGCCGGCAAGTAATCCAAGTGGCACAACACCAGCCGGGGTCAGGCACTCCAAACTTCAA
>JANODP010000178.1:0-21513 GCA_031412755.1 Schlesneria sp.
TCACCGAACCATTCGGTCCAAACCCGACATACAAAACCTGAGCCACGATCAGAAACGAAAGCGCGTTCGTGAGCGCGTCCGACGAGAGCGACGACGCCATAAACAGGTGCATCGGGGTGAGTGCCAGCACCACGAAGATCCACTTGCCGATCGGTGCGCGGCGGATCGCGTAAAACACCAGAGCCGTGGCCACGATCAGGTTGAACACCCGACCCGCATACAACAGCGCCAGCATGGACGAGGTGAACTGGCGGGCCAGAAAGATCCCCAACGCCTGGGGGAGATAGGCCAGCGGAGGATGAATTGCCGTGTTGGCGAAGTTGATGAATGCGCGGCCGTTGTGCTCAATTCGAATGGACCCCGTATTGAGAATCATCGCCCGGTTGATCTTCTTCTCGGGATGGAAGCGCAAGTCGTCATATTGGCTCATGAACGTGCTGACGCTGAGGGGCAGCTCACTTCCTGTGAGAGGGCCGACTTTCTCGGCGATAATTCGGCCCTCTGAAATCTGGTAAGCGCGAAGTAGATGAGCATGCTCGTCCGGAACCTGGTTCGGCGGCGTCAAGACGAGAAACCCGATTCCAAAAGGAATGGCCACGGCCAGGTAGTACCACTCGGGCAACAAATATTTCATAGCGACCTTCCGATCCAGATGCGTGGCGTGGGAGTTGTGGCAGCAAAATGTCGCAGTGACCGGAGCTTGTCAATTGGCGGCCGGTGTTCGTGCCGAGCCAATGCCTTTTTAAAGCGGGACCAGTCGGAGAGTGTTGTCGAGTTTTCGAGAGGTCCCTGTTCCGTTCTGTTTTGGTGCGTCTCGAAGACTCGACGGCACCCTGCTTTGAAAAAAGGGGATGGCCCGGTGTGTTTGTGGCTTCGCTGGGCATTGCTCTTGGCTTGGAAGGGTCCGGCTGAGAAGATCGACATTCCGTTGGAGACTTCCAAACACGGGCCACTGGCCCAACTCAAGGAGGCGAGAACATGTTCGCAGCCCCACGTCCTGCACTGATTCTCGGCATTTTTTTGGCGGTGCTCATCGTCGCCGTGAACGAATGGGGCTGCGGCGATCTTGCGGCGGCGGAGCGGTTGGCGTCCGTTCTCATTCGGGACGTGCCGCATGTGAAGCAGAAGCCGGACTTTTGCGGGGAGGCTTGCGCCGAGATGTGGCTGCGCCAGAAAAAAATCTCCGTCGATCAGGACTTTGTGTTTGACCAGTCGGGGTTGGATCCAATCCTGGGGCGCGGGTGTTATACGAAGGAACTCGCACAGGCATTGAAGCGGATCGGGTTCCGGATTGGGGGCGTCTACACCGTGGTTCCCGTGCGCACCGCCGAGGCTTCGTTGGACAAGGCCTTTGGCGAGATGCACTCGGATTTGAAGCTGGGGGTGCCGTCGATCGTCTGCATGCACTTTGATGACCGGCCGCGGACGACCGAGCACTTTCGGCTGGTGCTCGGCTATGACGAGCAGACGGATGAAGTCGTCTATCACGATCCGGCCCTGGACGACGGAGCCCACCTGCGGATGGAGCGGCGGCAATTCCTCAAGCTGTGGCCGCTGAAGTATGCCGCCGACCAGTGGACGCTCGTCCGGATGAGGCTCGACGCGGGCAAGCTCCCCACGGCGACGGCGGCGGCCGCGAACGAGTTCACGGCGGCGGACTATGCGCAGCACATTCTCGGGCTGCGCCAGCGGTTGCCTCACGCGGGATTCGCGATCGTGATTCAGAAGCCGTTCGTCGTCGTGGGAGATGAACCGCTCGAGACCGTGCAGCGTCGAGCCGATCAAACGGTGAAGTGGGCGGTCGAGCGACTGAAGCGCGAGTACTTCGCGAAGGATCCGACCGAGATCATCGACATCTGGCTGTTTCAGGACGCGCCCAGTTACGAAGAGCACACCGAGAGGCTGACGCGCCGCAAGCCGACGACGCCATACGGCTTCTACTCGTCCACCGACAAGGCGCTGTTCATGAACATCTCGACCGGCGGCGGGACGCTGGTTCACGAGATCGTGCATCCCTACATCGCCTCGAACTTCCCCGACTGCCCGTCGTGGTTCAACGAGGGGCTGGCATCGCTTTACGAACAATCGGGCGAACGAGACGGCCACATCATCGGCCAGACAAACTGGCGGCTGCGCGGCCTGCAAACCGCCATTCGCAAGGAGTCGGTCCCCTCGTTCGAAACGCTGTGTGGCACGACGACGCGCGAGTTTTACGATCAGGACCAGGGGACGAACTACTCGCAGGCAAGGTACCTCTGCTACTACCTGCAGGAGCACGGATTGCTCGGCAAGTATTACCACTCCTTCCGCAAGCATGCGGCGACCGATCCGACGGGCTACAAGACGCTGAAGGCGGTCCTCGGCGAAGAGGACATGGCCGAGTTCAAGCAGCGGTGGGAAGCCGAAGTCCTGAAGCTGCGGTTCCCGTGAGGGCGCTGATGGCCCGGAGGTTCACGGCGCGGGCATTGAGGTGACCAACTCGTGCCTCATCCGCACTAATTCAGCCCGGGGCAAGCGACCAGCGGGAGCGCCGCCCCGGGTTCCGAGAGTCACAGAACTTCGAAGCCCTGAAGGGGCGGCACTAAAATGCTCGCTCAAATAGTGCCGCTCCTTCAGGGCTTGAGATTCACGGAAACCGCCAACCCGGGGCGGCGCTTCCTACGGTCGCTGGCCCCGGGCTGGCATCACTTCGCCCCGTTGGGGCTGAAATCCCAAAAGGCGCCACTTCAAAACTCGCGCGTCGGGCTCGTTGATCCTGACTGTCAACGTCAGATCAGGACACGACCCCGGTGTGGTGGAGACGCGACGAAGTTGCCGAAATTTGTGCTTCACACAGAACTCACAAGTGAAGGTTGAAATTCGATTGCACGGACGGCATCATCCGTCGCCGCCCGCAGCGCCCGCAGCCAGAAGTTGGCTGAAATCTTCGGCTCCAATCAAAAACACATCCTTGGTGATAGCTCGAAGTGAATCTGGACTGATTCTTCACCAGCGGCACAACTGACAGATCGTCTCCTTTCCCACAGGACTCCTCAGAAATGATTCTCAAGTTTTCCTTCTCGGGTTGGATCAAGTCGCGTCTTTTGGGATGGCGTGCGTCGTCGAGTCGGCGGGCTCGGGTGCGTCGATCGCCGGCGCGAGACACTCGCGCGGCAATGATCGAGCGGTTGGAGCCGCGGGCGATGCTGGCGGCCGCCATCACCGCGTCGAATGTGGACACCTTCGTTGTCGATGTCGATGCCGACGGGTTTGCCGAGCCGGGTGACCAGATTCATTACACGGTGACGGTACAGAACACCGGCGATGCGTCGGCCACGAACCTGACGTTTCAGGAGATCATCAATGACCCGCACCTGACGCTGGTCGCGAATTCGCTCAACGTTTCGCCGCTGGCGATCAATGACGTGTTCACCGCGGTCGCCAATACGCAGCTTGTCGTCGGCACGGCGACGCCGCTCGCCGGCCCGCACTCGACCGTGGCGGGGAACGTCCTGGCCAACGACACCGAGTTTCTGAGCGACACGTTTACCATCTCGGCGTTCGATGCGACGTCCACTCAGGGCGGCACCGTGAGCCTGGTGATGACGGGCCCGAATGCCGGCTCCTTCACTTATCAGCCGCAGGCCGGTGACACCGGCGCGGACACCTTTACCTACACCCTGCGCGATGACGGTATCGACGGCATTGCCGGGAATGCGGACGACCTAATCGGCGTGGGCACGGTGACCATCACGATCGGCACGAATCAGGTCTGGTACGTGGACAATTCCGCCGGGGTGGCGGGCGACGGAACCTCGTCGAATCCGTTCGATTCCCTCGCCGACGTCAGCGGCGCGAGCGGGCCGGATGGGTCGGGCGACATCATTTTTGTGAGTACCGGCAGCGGCAATTACGGCGGCGGCATCGTGCTCACCGCCAACGAGACGTTGTGGGGAGAGAACGAGACGCTGATCGTGGACGGCTTCACGCTGCAGGCGGCGGGGACCGATCCGGTCATCGAGAATGCGGGCGGAAGCGGCGTCACACTGGCCAGCGGTAACACGCTCAAGGGCTTCACCGTCGGCAACACAACCGGCTTCGACATTACCAACACCACCACGGCGACCGTGGGGACGCTGAACGTTTCCAACGTTGTGCTCAACGGTACCGGTGGAGTGTTCCGTGCCGATTCGGGAGGCACGTTGAACGTGACGTTGGATACTGCGAGCACCACGAGTGCATCCGGCCACGGCATCCATCTGGCCGGCGCCCTGACCGGCAGCTTCACGGCGACCACGGGCGCGATCAGCGGTGTGTCGGGCACCGACGTGCTGATCAGCGGCGGCACCGAGACGGTGAACATCGGCAGCAGCATCACCAGCAACGTCGGTGGGTCGGTCAGCATCAGCAGCCACGGCACCAATAACGTCACTCTCTCGGGTGCCCTCAACGTCACGGGTGGTACCGGTATTTCCGTCAGCAGCAACACCGGCGGCACGATCGCGTTCACCAATGCGAGCAAGGTCGTGAGCACCGGCGTAGGGACGGCGGTCAATCTCGCGACCAACACCGGCGCGACGATCAGTTTCACCGGTGGCGGACTGGTCCTGACCACGTCGAGCGGTACCGGCTTCCGTGCGACTGGCGGAGGGACGGTCAATGTGACCGGGACTGGCAACACCGTGTCGGCGACCAGCGGCACAGGTGTGAACATTCAGAACACGACGATCGGCGTCAGCAACGTGACGTTCCAGTCCATCTCGGCGGGTGCGGGAGCCAACAACAACGGAATCGGGCTCGACAACACCGGCAGCAGCGGTGGTTTGACCGTCACCGGAACTGGCGTCGCCGGCTCTGGCGGAACGATCAGCGGCAAGACGGGGGCCGACGGCAGCACGACCGGCGGGATCGGCGTCTACCTCAACAGCACTTCCAGCGTCTCGCTGTCGTACATGGGCATTCAGGGGAACCAGAACTACGGTATCCGAGGCAACAACGTCACCGGATTCACGCTGAATAACTCCACGGTCGGGACCACGACAACCAACGGTACGAGCAACACCGCCGACCTCGACGCCGCCGGATACCAGGGTGAGGGTAGCGTGCGCTTCTTCAACCTGTTCGGAACGGCCACGATCAGCAACAGCACGCTGGACCGGGGCTTCTCGAAGACGGTGGCGGTCGCCAACAACACGGGGACGCTCACCAACCTGATCATCGACAACTCGATCGTGCGGAACAGCCTGGCCACGGGCACATCGACCGATGCGCTCTATCTGGAAGCTGAGGGGGCCTCGACGACGGCGAACCTGACCGTGCAAAACGGCAGCCAGTTCACCTCGCACCCTCAGAACGCGATCCAGACGAACGCTGAGGCTGGCGCGACGATGAACATCTCCATCGCCAACAGTACGTTCAAGAACACGAACACAAACCAGGCCGGGGCCACCAACCTGCTGGTCTTCAACGGGACGGGCACCAACACGTTCGTGACGTTCGACCTGAACGGCAACACGTTGACTCAGGGTGACGGCGTATCGGCCGCTGCGTCGAGTGTCGGACGGATCCTGACGGCCGGCATGATCAACGGCGCGGGGACGTTCTTCGGCAAGATCCGCAACAATACCTTCGGGACCAGCGGAGTTGCGCATACGGGCGGTGGCAACGGTGCCGACGCCATCGGGTTCTTCGCCGGCGGCAACAACGGGTCGGACGGTGGTTCGCGACTCCTCGTCGAGGACAACACGATCCAGCAATACGGACAGACCGGCATCCAGATCGGTGCCACCGCTGGCAATGCCACGATCGACGCGACGATTCTGGGAAACACCATCAGCGAACCGGGATCGGCTGCCTTCGCCGGAATCTGGGGCTATGCGGGGAGCAACGGCACCGACACCAACGTGTTGAACATCGTGATCGGCAGTGCCGGCACCGCCGCCGACAAGAACACGCTGACCGATTCCGACCCGAACGACTCGTTAGACGTGCTCCTGGGCAACGTCGGCATCGCCACCGCCCCCATCAATCTGTACCGCAACGGTTCTGATGCAGGGACGGTGCTCAATGCCACGGAAGCTGAGGTCAACACTGTTCTGACAGACAACAACGGCCCGCTGGATCTGTTTTTCAACACGTTCGGTCCGATCAACCTCGTCGATGGGGTGCCCACCCTTCCGCCACTGATGTTCGCGCCGAGTGCCGACGATGCGGTGACGCCGCCGGTTGTCGAGGCACCCGTTGATGATGGCAGCGTGACTCCTCCGACCGTCACGTCGGGTGACACCACTCCGACCGCTCAGCCGCCCGTCATCGTCGATGACGGTGTGCTGTCGCAGGCCGAACTCGATTCGCTTGTCGCGGCCGCGATTGCGCGGTGGGAGGCAACCGGCCTCACTGCCGCACAGGTCAGTCTGCTGCAAGGCGTCACGTTTACGATTGAAGACCTGTCGGGTTGGTATCTCGGCTCGGCGGGTGACGGCGTGGTGACGCTCGACTCGAATGCCGCGGGCAACTCGTGGTTCATCGATGCGACGCCGTTCGATGACGGCGAATTCAGCGGGACCGGCACCGATTTGCAGGCGACCGCGACGGGCGGGGCCAGGGGACGGATCGATGCCCTCACCACGATCATGCACGAACTCGGCCATCAGCTTGGTCTCGATGACTCCTACATGAGTGCCGATTCGGCCAACCTGATGTACGGCTGGATCAATCAAAGCGAGCGTCGTCTGCCCGCCGCCGGTCAGGCTGAAGGAGCCGACCCGCACGCGCATGATGGCGAGAGCGGTCCCGACTTCCTCTTCGGCGTGCAGAACATCGGCACGCTGCCGGCCGGATATGGTGTGACGATCGTCTATGACGCGACGGTCAACAACCTCATGAACGACGTCGCTCCGGCGACGGTCTCCAGCCAACTCCGCTTCCTGGCGGACGGCGGCATCGACGTGTTGAGCGACGATCCCGCGATTGTCGGGGCGGCGAACCCGACCGAGACCCCGTACGATCAGCTCGTGCTGGGCAATCTGGTCTGGGGTGATACGAACAGCAACGGCGTGTTCGACAGCGGGACCGAGTTTGGCATCGACAATGTCACGGTCAACCTGTTTGCCGATGCCAACAACGACAACGTGAAGGACGGCGCCGCGATCGCCACCACGAATACCGCCGGTGGCGGGCTGTATTCCTTCAACGTCCTGGCGGGCAACTACATCGTGGAAGTCGCCGCCTCGAACTTCGGCTCGGGCGCCGCGCTCGATGGGCTGACCTCCACCGGTGGAGCGGCCATCGATCCCGATAACGATGTCGACGACGATGACAACGGCGTGAACGACGCCGCTCCCGCGACGAACGGGATCTCGAGCCTGACGATCACGGTGGCCTACAACATCGAGCCGACCGCCGATGGCACGGGACAGTTCGACATCAACAACACGCTCGACCTCGGCTTCAAAGAGGTTCCGGTTGCGCCCGTACTGACGAACGCAGGGGCAATCACCTACACCGAAAACGATCCGGCGACGGCGATCGACACCGGCATCGTGGTCGCCGATGCGGACAGCACCACGCTGGCCAGCGCGACGGTGACCATCACGAACTTCGTCGCGGGTCAGGACGTGCTGTCGTTCACCAACGACGGTTCGACGATGGGGAACATCGCGGTGACCGGCAATGTCGGCGGTGTGCTGACGCTGACGTCGCTCGGAGCTACGGCAACGACGGCCGAATGGCAGAATGCCCTGCGGGCCGTGAAGTATTTCAACAGCAGCGACAGCCCGAACACGACGCAGCGGACGGTCGACTTCACCGTGAGCGACGGCACCAACCCCAGCAATACGCTGACCAGCACGATCGATATTATTTCGGTGAACGATGCGCCGGTGTTGACGGTGGACGCCTCTGGCGCGGTGACCGAGGATGTGGCGGTTGTAGCCGGCAACCTGACGGACAGCGGCACGTTGAGCTTCACGGACGCAGATACCGGCGACACGCACACGGTCAGCAGCGTCTACAACAACGACGCGGTGTGGACGGGCGGCTCGCTGACGGCGGCGCAGGTCACGGCCATCACCAGCGGCTTCACGGTCGACAGCAACAGTTGGGACTACAGCGTTGCCAACAGCGCGGTGCAGTTCCTGGCCGCCGGGGAAACGATCACGCTCAGCTTCAACGTGACGGTGACCGACAACTCCGGTGCGGTCAACAACAGCGACACCGAGAGTGTGACGATCACCATCACCGGCACGAACGATGCGCCGGTGTTGACGGTGGACGCCTCTGGCGCGGTGACCGAGGATGTGGCGGTTGTGGCCGGCAACCTGACGGACAGCGGTACGCTGAGCTTCACGGACGTGGACACCACCAACACACACACGGTCAGCAGCGTTTACAACAACAATGCGGTGTGGAGCGGAGGCTCGCTGACGGCGGCGCAGATCACGGCCATCACCAGCGGCTTCACGGTCGACAGCAACAGTTGGGACTACAGCGTTGCCAACAGCGCGGTGCAGTTCCTGGCCGCCGGCGAAACGATCACGCTGAGCTTCAACGTGACGGTGACCGACAACTCCGGCGCCGTCAACAACAGCGACACCGAGACTGTGACGATCACCATCACCGGCACGAACGATGCGCCGGTGTTGACCGAATTGACCAACACGTCGCCCGATTGCGGCGATGTGATGCAGGGCCAATCGGTGAGCGTCTCCGGTACGTTCAGCGATGTCGACACCAACGATCAACACCAGGTGACCATCAATTGGGGAGATGGCTCACCTGACACGGTGATCAGCAACCTGGCCGCCGGGGTCACCACCTTTGGCGCCAATCACGTCTACGCGACCGGCGGCGTCTTCACCATCACGGCGACCGTGGCGGACTACAACGGAGGCACCTCCAACTCCCTCACCACAACCACCATGATCGGCGGAGTTGGTCTGAACAACGGTCAGTTGCAGATTGTCGGCACCGATGGCCGCGACATCATCCATATCTCGCAAAGCGGTTCCGGCGGCGGATCACTTCATGTCAACGCTCACTTCAATGTCCCCAACGGCGGCGGCAGCACTATTTACACCTTCAGTCTCAGTGCCGTCACCAGCATCCGGATCATCGGTTGCGGCGGCAACGATGACTTGAAGATCAACAACCAGGTCACCGTTTCCGCATTCATCGATGGCGGTGAAGGCAACGATACGGTCTGGGGCGGCGGCGGCAACGACATCCTGCTCGGCGGCGAGGGCAACGACACAATGGATGGAGGGGATGGCCGTGACATCCTGATCGGCGGTCTGGGTGCCGACAACATGAAGGGAGGCGACCACGACGACGTCCTGATCGCCGGCTATACCAGCCACGACAACGACGCGGCGGCGCTGGGCCGGTTGCGCGACGAGTGGACCAGTTCGGGGACTTACGCGGCGCGAGTCAACAACCTGCAAACCGGGGGTGGTCTGACCGGCGGCACACGACTGGTCGGTGACGACGGAGTCACTCAAACGGTCTTCAACGATAACGACCTGGATGTGCTCAACGGCAACAAGCAACTCGACGTCTTCTGGGCCAACACCCTTGCCGACAATGGCGGTGTCCTGGACACCGTCACGTCCGATTCCGGCGAAATCAGGCTCGACACGGACTTCTAAATTGGGCTGCTGCGGCGGCTGTGGACGACAAAGACGGGCCTGGCTTCCGAAAGGAAGCCAGGCCCGTTCGCGTCCTGTCGAGGTACCGGCAGTTTATCGATGCGAAGTTGTTCTGCCTCTGGGCGACGAAGCTCGCCGACGCCACTCGTGACACCCACCGTGTCCTCGTCTCGACGATCCGTCACTGGATGAAGAACTGGCGTCACAACGTGACGGTCACAGGAATCCTGAACTACGAGGAATCTGTCCCGCAGCGCTAGCAATCGGCCATTCGTGTTGTTGCCTCGTGTGACCGGTTCGCCGGTACTGTTACCTGGATCTGCGATGGCCCGGACGGCTTGCGACGGGGGCAAACTCGCGAGATTCGTTTTCAGTTTCCTCTCAGCCGGCTCATTTTTCGTCGCTTCACAGTAGCCTTCATCGCTCCGCGTGAAGTGAGCCGATTGTGAGTGGGACATCTGAAATTACGACACTACTATCGGGTGAGAGAGTGTGGCAGTGATGTTGCTGTTCCCTCTGTGTTTGTTGAGGACGACCGGTGAGGACTGGTATCGCACTTCGCCAGTGGTACCCGGCGCAGCCGCCCCAATGTAGCCGTCTCGCTCCACGAGACGAAGGACTTGGTTATAGTTTACCTCCAGACCGCGCCATCGTCTGTGGCACCCAGTCCGTGGTTATCCCGATGTTATTTTTCAATCGGTTTGCGTTGTTTAGTCTGAGCGATTCTGCTTCGATGGGTAGGTTGAATCGTCTCAAGGGAAGGCAGCAAGGGGCTGGAGAGAATTGCGATGTCAGGACAGTGGTATCTGCGCGAACGTGGTGAGGTGCGAGGTCCTTTTCGCCAACAAGAATTGCTGGAGATGAAGGCTCAAGGAACTCTGAACCGCTTCCATCGAGTGTCACGCGACAAGAAGACATGGGTCTCGATCAACGAAATCGATCAGTATGAAACATCAGCCGTGCCCCCCGCGTTTTCGCAAAATGACACACGCCATTCTGACCGGCCACCTGAACCACACCTGGCCCCTCCTTCTTCGCTTACCAACTCGATCCTGATTCCATTTCCCGTCGGCGTGTTGCTGTTCATGCACTATGCGACCGGAGGTTTGTTCACATTCTTCTGGATCAATGGCCTGCATGGCAAACTGCCGCGTCTCAACGATGACGATCTTTCCAGCGGTCAGGCGATCGGTTTTGGACTGATTCCATTTGTGAACGTGGCTTGGTGGAACTTCATTGTCTACCCGCAACTCTGTCGGCGGATCAATCAGGTCCGCGCCGCAATGCTGTTGCGAGGCATCATGCCCGTGGGCTTTGCCTTCGGAATTGCCGTCTGCATCGCTGTTTCGACCGCGTTGTGCGTGACGTGGGTCGCCGTGACGTTCCTGACCGTTTCTCCCTCGTCGTCCGTTCGGAATTCCGGCGCTGTCCCGGTGGCGAACGACAACGGCGCGTCGCCAATGGATCGAATTGAGGAATTGCAACGGCTCGATCCGACTCGCGCCGCCCGCGAAGATCCGACGGCAACACGGATCTTTCTAATGCCGGGACTGGCGCTGGCTGGCCTGACATGGGTGCTGCTCATTCCGATCTTCGCCGCGATGGTGCAGCGTCACGTCAACGAAATTGGGTATGAGCAGATCAGGCTGTTGCAGTCGCAGAACAGCCTCTCCTAGACCGAGTGTGGATCGCGCAGAACGGGCCATTCATGTCTGAACTCGATGACAACGCCGACTCGCTGACGTTGCAGGAGGAACTGACCTGCCTGCACTGCTGGTCGCGCTGCCCTCCCGACGAGGTGCTGTGGATTTCGGAGCATCAGGAGCTGCTGGGCGATCCGTTGCTCGGAGAAAGTGCGCAGCGGCGGTTTCTCCCGGCTCGATTCACTCTGACGGGCGAGGCGCTCGATCCGCGAGGACAAGTCTGTCGCGAAATCGCCTGTCCTCACTGTCATCTTCCGCTTCCGAGGGCGATGCTCGAACACCAACCGCTGCTCGTCTCCATCATCGGGACACCCACTTGCGGCAAGTCCTATTACTTGGGAGCGCTGACCTGGTCGTTGCGGAGAATGCTCCCGAAACTTTTCGGCGTCGAGTTTGTGGACGTGGACCCGGCCGCGAACCGAATGCTGCACATTTACGAGGAAAAGTTGTTCTTGAGTCAGACTCCCGATCAACTCATCGCGCTGGGAGCATTGATTAATAAGACTCCCGTGTACGGCGGCGGACTTCTGAGCGAGGTCAATTTCGGTCAACAGAAGGTTCAGTACGCCAAACCGTTTTCGTTCGTGGTGCAACCGACAGAGCGGCATCCGCGCGCCGAGCAGCGCAGTCGGCTGGCTCGCGTTTGCTGCCTGTACGACAACGCGGGAGAACACTTTCTGCCCGGCAATGACACTCTCTCCAATCAAAGCACGCGGCATCTGGCGATGTCGTCGCTGTTGCTGTTCCTCTACGATCCGACCCAAGACCCGCGGCTGAACGACGTGCTGCGCCGGGCGAATCCCGATCGTCAACCTCCCCCAACCGAAAGCGCTGGACGGCAGGAGACGGTGCTACGCGAGGTGGCCCAGCGGATTCGCACGCAACTGAGCCTCGGCCGTGAAGCGAAGGTGGATCGTCCGCTCTTCATCGCCGTGACAAAGGCCGACTTGTGGGCCTCGGTGTTGGGCGAGTTCTGGTCGGAGGAGCCGTGGACGCCCATTGGCGAGAACGGCCTGCACGCCATCGATATCCCGAGCATCCTCCGCATGTCCGAGAAGACGCGGCAGTTGCTGGAACGGTTCGTTCCCGAACTCGTCGCCGCCGCGCACAGCCTGTCCACCCAAGTCTATTTCCTCCCCGTCTCGGCCACGGGAGTGCGGCCCGAGTGGGACAGTGAGGGAAAGGGTTGGGTCCGACCGAAGGATTTGGTTCCCGTTTGGGTCTCGGTTCCCTTCGCCCACGCTCTGTCGCATACCGTTTCCGGTCTGTTGCCAAGACTCAAGCCGACTTGACCGCTGGGAAGAAACGATTCACATCTGACGCCGAGGCGTTCGTTCGACGGAGACAGAAGCTGTGATCTACGAGTTGCAATACACATCGGCTCCGCGCGGTCTGCTGCCCGGCTCCAGCGGATATTCCACCGTCAAGGCCACGGCGGGGCTGCCACCTCCCCTGCGCACGGTCCTCGAATCACTGAGCGTCTATCGGCGAGTGTTTCCTCCGGGGCATTCGCAGGCCGGACTCAGCCCGGTTGCCTGGTCGCATACTCGCGTGAACGTCGCCGGGCGCGCTTGGCACGTCCTCAGCCGCACCTGCGACGCGGGTTTCGATCACACGCATCGATCGAACTATTTCACCCACCACATCGCAATCTCGGCGGACAGCCTTCCGCAGGGTGGCCCCGCGTGGTTGCTGAGTCAATCGGGGTTGTTGGCCACCGCGTGGGATGGAACTGTCGGGGAACCCGCCTCGGCCGTTCGACTGCCTTCGGGAAACGACCCCGCGCGCGTCTGTGGTCGCTGGAAGGAACTGACGGGAGATGCCGGCTGGGCCGGGGCTGTCGCCAGTCACCTCGCGCGCCGTTCCGGCCCCGTCGTCGTGGCCTTTTCCCTCGGAACCGACCTACTGTCGCTGTTCGCCCAGGCGATGGCGCTGCTGCCCGGTTCAAGTCGCTGGGATATCACTTTCACGACCTACTATCAGGGTGCCTCGGGGTCTGAACCGTATCGACTGCGGGGCGTGTTGTCGGGGTCGCCCGAACACAAGGAGGCGACTCGTCTGCCGCAGGCCCTCGTCATCGACTTGGAATCACCACTTGGCGAACCTCCCGCCGACGAACTCGTGGAAGTCGCTCGCACCGGCCGTCGCGTGAGTGCGGCGGCCTCGGTCACATTTGAATCGGTTCCGGACGACCAACCCGATGAAGGTGGGACATCCTACGGCCTGCAATCCCGAGCCAAAAACACCGCCGAGGAACCGGCATCCGCGCAACGACCACCGCCGATGACCTCACATCTTCCGATGCCATCGCCATCGAGCGGCGGCTCCATTCCCTGGCCGGTTTCGTTCGGTGGCGGGCTGGTCTCGGGAATCGTTGCAACGGTTTGCATCGCGCTCGCCCTGAGTCTGACCGAGCCACGCGAACCAATCAACACGCCCGTCACCAAGGCCGCGCCGCCCGCTAAGGCCGATCAATCAAACGGTGTCGCTCCAACGGGCAAAGTCTCCGAAGAGAGCGACGACGTGAAACGCGAACCAACCGAGACAAAGTCACC
This sequence comes from Schlesneria sp., assembly GCA_031412755.1. GTDB lineage: Bacteria > Planctomycetota > Planctomycetia > Planctomycetales > Planctomycetaceae > Schlesneria. The sequence continues at coordinate 13,882 of JANODP010000178.1, forward strand.
TGTGGTCCTCGCGAATGAGACCGAAAAACCGGCGGGCGGGAAAGCCGACGACCCGTTACAGCCGAAAAAAGGTGATGTCGCCGAGAGCGTCGCGGTGAACGACGACTCGAAGCCCCTTGAGGACGCGAACCAGAAACTCAACCGCGAAAACAAACAACTCCAGTCTGAGATCAAGCAACTGAAACAAGCCGCGCAAGAGAGAAAGCGGCAGGATGAAGAAAATCGACGACAGGCGGACCAGCGAGCCGCCTCCAAGGCCGAGCAATTAAGGAAACTGGCTGAACTCGTCGAGGTAGATGAAGATGAATACGTCGTGTTCACCCAAGGTTCGAATCTCACCGACTTGAAACTGGACACCAGCGACTGGCCTGACGAAGCCACCGGCACCGTCGATTTGCTGGGACATCCCGACGATCATCACTGGGAGGTGATTAACGGGCAGAGCAGGGCACTATTCAGCCCGCAGAAGAAGAAATTGCTGACCGTGGTACCCGACCTCGCATCCCCCATGCCGTTCCCCAGGAAGTGGAGATTGCTGGTGGAGCCGAAGCTTGATCCGACCGAAACACGGCTGCTTCGGCGCACCATTTTGGTGTTCCACCCTTCGCCGGGAACGACACGGCGCATTGCGTTGCGAGAAAAGCCCGTGGTCGTGCCGGCGAACTCAAACAGTCCGCTGATCCTGTCCCGGGAGAAGCCGCAGTGTGTGTATCCGCTGAACGAACGGCTCGGCAAGGACAAACAACTCGACGCCGAATCAAATGTGGTACTGCTTCGCGATGTGCAAATCGAAGTCCTGTCGCATGGCCAACGCGATCGCGAGTACGAATTGCGGATACCGAAGGTCGAATGGCAACTCGTCCCCAACAATGGTGACTTGCAGTTCACGCTTCCGCTCCCTGATCGGGGCGACCCGCTTGCCGATGCGGACCCATCGACGATATTCCGCATTCGGGGATTTCGCGTCTTATTGATTGTGAAAGATGTCCTGGTGGATGTTCACTGGTATCGCGACAACCACCCGCCCTCCCCTCCGAAGAACTCCAAGCCCACCGGCCCCAAGACCAAAGAGTGACCGCCGATGCTGCCGTACCGCAAGACCGTAGAAGAAATCCAGGCCTACCTGAACTCACCTGATCAGTCGCAAGATGAGAAGGTGCGCGAACTGGCCGGCCGTTATGCCACCGCCTGTCGCGAGTTGAACGACCGCCTGCGCGGCTGCCAGCAGATGATCGAGCAGGGCTTTCGGTCGCAGGCGCTCAAGCTGGCCGAGGTCGAACCCAACCTGCTCGACACCGCCGCACTGCTCGATTTCACCGAGCGGGACGAATGGGAGGAACTGGCCGCTTCCTACGGTTGGGACCGCGCGTACGGATTGAAACTCGAAGCAGCCGACCTCGTCAACCAAGCCTATGAAATCGAAGAGACCTTGAAGCCACTGATGCGCCAGCACCGACGGTTCGCACTGTCGCGCGCACCGTTGAAGCAACGCATCGAAGTGCTGCGCAAGATCGCCGAACGCGACACGCTCGCCCCCTGCTGGAAGCAGGATCTGCGGGAACTGGAGCTGGCACGCTTAAACCGACTCGCGGAACTCGGGCGAACCGCCGTCGCGCAGTCCGATCGGGCGTTGATGGAGGGGATCGTCAGCGAATGGGCCGAGACACCCTGGAGCGCACCGGTGCCCCGCGCCATCGCGACCAAACTGGAACCCGTCTTCGTGACGCTGGCGATCAATCACCTGTTACCGGAATGCACCGACGATCTGGTGGCGGTCCGCACGACGGCCGATGTGGCCGCCTGCCAACACGTGCTGCGCGATTGGCGGCAACTCGTCGAGCGCATCCAGCGCAGTCGGTCGAACTGGCAACCCAACGAGAAAGTGTCAGCCACGATCGACAAGATCGCCAACTGGATTCAGCAGCAGACACGGCTCGCCACCAAGCTGGCCAACTATCAGCAGGCCGTGTTCGAACTCGAAGTGGCAGTGCAACAGCGTCGGCCGCTCCACGAGATTCAGCAGTTGGAGGCGGCCGTCCACTCCTTCGGCCGGGGATCGCTTCCGCCTCAGACGGAGGAGTTGGTCCGTCAGTACCGCCAGCAGCGGATTTGGTACGCGGTCTCGGAAGCGGGCATGGCCATTCTGGCTCTGATTGTAGGTGTGGTGTTTCTCGTGTTCCTCATTCGCTCCTTCACCAAGAGTTGACGAGATTCCGCTTGCAGTGAGAGCAGACAGGGAAGATACTCGGAAAACTGCTGCGGTCTAGACAGTTGACGTTGCTCCGTGCGTGTTCCGACCGAGCTCAATTGTGATAGGTAGAACGGACCCCTTGGTCCGTTTAGAATCTCGTCCGGACCAAGGGGTCCGGACTACGGCAACCTTGAATCGCAGTGTCAGGAAAGATCGCTCGTTCCATCAGGAGCCAACCCATGCCCACGGCACCTCCCCGTCACTACTACGTACGCATCAACGCCAAGGTGCGCGGCCCCTTCGATGTGGGGCGGCTGGTTTCCATGCAAGGTCGCGGGCGTCTGAACCCGCGCGATGAAGTATCGTTGGACCGTCGCCAGTGGGTGGCAGCCGGAACGATTCCCGAGGTCTTCCCCGAAGGCTTCGCCGGGACTGATCGCAATCCCGAGGCGCTCGACTGGCACTACAACTGCCGCGGCCAGCAGATGGGTCCGGTCTCCCTCGCGACATTGCAGTCAATGGCCCAAGGCGGACAACTCGCCTCGACCGATTCCGTCTGGAAGCTCGGAACCCCTGGCTGGATTCTGGCCAATCAGGTTCCCGAGCTGTCGTTCCCTCAGGCTCCCGAGTCGTGGTGGGCTAGATCAGGCGGAATCACCAAAGCGGGCATCTTGGTAGCCGCGTCGATCCTCGTCATGGCCCCCATCGGCCTCGTCCTCGCCAATTACTGGCACACAATTGAATTGACCAAGCAACAGATTGCCCAGCAGCTTGAACAAGAAAAATTCAGACTGGACCAGCAACAACGCCAAGAGGACAAGGTGTTGCAACTTCAGATGGAACGCGAAAGAAACGAGGCGGTTGCAACAGGCCAGGCACGCCAGAAAGCTGAGACCGACGCTACGGTCGCGGCAGCCGAACAGAGAACGAACGCGGCCGTTGCGGCTGCACAACAACAAACGAATGCAGCCATCGCGGCCGCCGAAGAAAGGACGAATGCCGCAAATGACCGGAGGCATTCTGAAGAACTGGCCGCGCAAGAAAGAGCTAACACTCAAGCATCCATTCAAGCATCCATGCGAGAAGACAAGGCAAATCGGATCGCCAAAGACCGACTAGCGGCGGAAAAAAAGCAGGCGGATGAGTTAGAGCGAATTCGTCGCGAAGCAGAAAAAAGGCGTGACAAATAGTCCAGTAGTTGACCATCTATCCTCTATTCGCTCCGGGAGTGGCCGGTTCCACCGGCCACGCTTTGTGGCTCCGTTGGCCAGTCGAGTAGGTCAGGCTGTGCCTGACTCAATCATGGAGCCATCACAAACAGGAGTCAGGCCCAGCCTGACTTACGGGACCGAGAACCTTGCCACTGGTCCCCGGCGGGGTGGCCGGGTCTGGCGGCATTGCGGAAGGCCCGGAATTTTCGACGCAGTCGCAAGCGTGGTTCTCGGAGCCATCCGCTTCGCTGCTGACCCCGCCACCCAAGCCGATGTCTGCGTCTCGTTCTGTGCTGTGAAAGTGGGTCGTCATGACGCATCACTGGCGGGGTGACTCTGCTTTACCGGCTCCGTAGGTCCGACTGCATTCCCACCGGATCCCGACGCGCCAACATCGCCGCCAAAACGCCGACCGCGACGCCGAACGAAGACTGCTGCGATGAAGATTCCCAATCTCGACAACGCGCGGATTCCCGAGGCCAAGGTGTCGGACAATCTGCTTTCACTCACTCCTCCCGATGGCGGTGGCAAGGCGGGGTGGCCTTGCTTGAAACGGCTAACAACGCTGATCGTGTCGCTGCTGACATTGGTCTCGATGGTCAGTCGCGTTTCACTTAATAACCTGTGGCCGAGTTCATCTTGGAAAAGGTGGACTAATGGGTGACAATCGTTGCCGGGTTGGAGGGATGGGTGCCGATCCGCCGTAATGCCGTTTGTGGAACACTTCACCTGTTGGTACTTTTTGGTCAGGGGAATTGACGCATGTCTCTTGTCGTTGCCGAGCAAACGGTGAATGATTCAGTCTCGTCCGCCGATTGGAGCGAAGTCTTGCGCTTGACCGAGCAGATGTTTTCCGGCGCCGTCTCGGTCGAGCGGATGTCCGATCCCGAGAGTCCTCGCGAGAGTTGGGTGGTGCTGACAGTCGAGGCGACCGGCGAGCCGCAGGAGATCGTCCGTCGCCAATGCGAGTGGCACGAGCGAGTGGCTCGGGAGTTCCCCAGCCAGTTTCCAGGTCCGCGTCTCTCGATTTGTCCGCGATCATGAACGGCGACGACTTCATCCAACTGGCGGGAAAGCTGGCGACATCCGCCGAACCCGTCGTCGTTCGCAGCACCGTGAGCCGCGCGCTCTGGATCACGCGGCTTGCTTCTCTTCGTCGGCAGGTTTCGGAGGCGTCGCGTCGTTGGCCACCAGCGCCTTTTCGAGTTCCTGCATGACGGCCACGAACGGAGTTTCCTGCATCATCTCCTTCAGTTCCCGGTCCTGTCCGACTTTCTTCAAACCCAGGTGATTGCAGATCGACTGCAACATCTGGAGCATCTTCGTCGTCTCCTGCTCGCTCAACATGCCGACTTGGAGCCCGACATGCGCCCACTGGTCGGCTTGACGGGTCTGGCGCTGCTGGCTCATCAGGACGAACATCGAGAGCAAGGCCGCCTCTGACGCGATGCACAGCGCCAGGAAACAGAATGGATACGGATCGAAATGCACGATGCCAAAGCAGTCGAAAGTATTGACCAGAATCCAGCCGCCAAACCATCCCAAATGTCCCGCAATGCAGAAGGGACTGGCGGCAACATCCGCGATCCGGTCGCTGATGCAGGCGACCGTTGATCGCTGTCGCAGAAACTCTTGTTCGAGTTCGGCGATCGAGTCGATGTTCCGTTGGACTCGTTCCGGAATCGGCTGGCTCATCGCTGGAATCCCCCAGGCCAGGCCTGACGATGCTGCGGAAGTTCTCATCCTGAGGCTCCTGCCTCCCATCAAATGTCAGCTTGCGATTCCCCGCAGACACCGCGTTTTGCGGAAGTGACGGAGGCAACTGGGCTGGCCATATAGCGGGTCGAGAAATTCAGGTCTAGACGTGTTGGCAATCGGCTGCGAGTTGAGGCCACCCTGTGGTCGTTTTCGAGATGCGGAGCGGAAGGTGTCCGGTGGTGGAGCGAGAGGCGGTCGGAAGTGGGAAGTCTCGGTCGGAGCGGTTATTGTTCTGCGAGTTGGCTCTGGCTCTCGACTCTCAACCTTCGATTCTCAACTCTCGTCACGCAACTCCCATGAAAATCTGGTTCAACAAGGTTCACGAAGCCAAGCGGGTGCTGATCGAATCGGACTCGGCCGAGATTCGGATCGGGCGGGATCCGACGAACATCATCGTGCTGCAAAGCCCGCTGGTGTCGAAGCGGCATGCGGTGGTGACGCGTGAGAATGGGAAGCTGAAGCTGGAGAACGTCGGCGTCAACGGGTGTCTCGTCGGCGATCAGGAGGTGCTCGGCGGGAGTTCGATCCTGTTCAAGGCGGGTGAGACCGTCCGCATCTGGCCGTTCTCGCTGACGTTTGAATCGGAAGAGGTGTCGGCGATCAGTGCCCCCGCGCTGGAGGCTCATCTGCGGTCGATCATGGGTGACCTGAACCAGCGGGTTCACAAGAAGCTGCTCGAACGGCTCGATCTGTACGAGATCGAGAGCGAACGGACGAGCGACGCCGACACCATCGTGCTGCTCGAACGAAACATCGAGGACGTCTGCCGGGAACTCAACCTGTTCGGCAACGAGAACGAGCCGCTGCTGGAGGAGATTGTCGGCCTGACGCTGCGCGATCTGCTGATCAACCAGCTCATTCTGGAAGGGGGCGGTGCGGGGTTGGATCTGCTGTCGCGGCTGACCTACAACGAATTCGACCTTCCCGCGACGCTGGTTCCCGAGCGCGAGGCCGAACTTCAGAACCTGCTGATCTTCGCCCGCGAACGGATGAAACTCGAAGACCTGCCCGACCTGAGCGCGAAGATCAGCCGCGTCGAGCAGACGTTTGCGGACGTCTTCCCGTTCGTGCGACCTCACCTGCACCGCGAGATGCGGAAGTATGTGATCCTGCGGTCGCTGAAAAAGGACTTGAAGGACACCGTGTTCGGATACGGCCCGCTGCAAGACCTGCTCCGCGCCCCGACGATCAGCGAAATCATGGTCGTGAAGAGCGACCAGATCTTCGTCGAAAAAGAGGGCGTGCTGGAATTGAGTGGCCGCCGGTTCATTTCGGACAAGGTGACCGAGAGCATCGTCGAGCGGATCGTCGCGCAGGTGGGCCGCCGCATCGACAAGAGCCAGCCGCTGGTGGACGCCCGCCTGCCGGACGGCTCGCGCGTGAACGCCATCATTCCGCCGCTGGCCGTGCGCGGCCCGTGCCTCACCATCCGCAAGTTTCCCGCGCACCGCTTCACGGTGGACGATCTGATCGAACGGGGTTCGATCACGTCGTCCGCCGCGATGTTTCTGCGGGCGTGTGTCATCGACCACCGCAACATCCTGGTGAGCGGAGGAACCGGCACCGGCAAGACGACGATGCTCAACATCCTCTCCAGTTTCATCCCGGTGAAGGAGCGGATCGTGACCATCGAGGACACGACCGAGTTGCAGCTTCATCAGGATCACGTGGTGACGCTCGAAAGCAAACCGGCCAACGTCGAGGGGGCCGGTGGGTACTCGATCCGCGACCTGGTGAAGAACGCGCTGCGCATGCGGCCCGACCGGATCATCGTCGGCGAGTGCCGCAGCGGCGAAGCGCTCGACATGCTGCAGGCGATGAACACCGGCCACGACGGCTCGATGACCACCGTCCACGCCAACAGCACGGACGACGTCATCAAGCGACTGGAAGTGCTGGTCCTGATGGCCCTCGACCTGCCGATCGTTTCGATTCACCGGCAGATCGCCAGCGCGATCGACATCGTGGTCCAGATCACCCGTCTGCCGGGGGGCAAGCGCAAGGTGTCGCAGATCAGCGAGATCGCCGGGTACGACGCCGATCGCGGCCAGTTGATCACCCGCGACATCTACGGCTTCCGCGACGGCGAGGTTCTGCATCCGACCGGCTATCTGCCAACCTTCGTCGATTCGCTGATCGCCAAGAACCTGCTGAAGCTGGAGTTCCTGTACGGGGGTGAGGGGAAGTGAACTTCCAAATTGTAAAGTCAGTAGTTCCAAGCTTGCAGAGTTCGTATTTGCTTTTACTCCGAAGGAGTTGTGTCCCATAGCCCCGGGTTGCGAGCGAAGCGAGCTACCCGGGGGAGAACGGTTCAAGCGCCTATGTACCCCAACGGGGTTCCGTCATCGGCGTTTCTCGAATGACGCAACCCTTTCAAGGTAGATGGCGCATGCGTTCTCCCTCCCAGGGTAGCCCGCCTGCGCGGGCAACCCTGGGCTATGAGACGCAACTCCTTCGGAGTAAAGACACCTC
>JANODP010000179.1:0-23490 GCA_031412755.1 Schlesneria sp.
CGCCAACGAATTGCTCGCCGCCGAACAGAGCAAGGAGGAGGGGCGCATCAACAACGCGAAGCTGGCCGAAACGGCGGGCCGCGAATCGCTGTTGAAAGTGCTGGTGCAACTCGAAACGCGCAAGCAGGTCGATCTGGGGGGGCGCGTGTTCCTGGCCGAGTCCAACCAGGAACTGGGCCAGGGCGACAAAGCGCGCGAACAGTTCCAGGCCATTCTGGACCGGGCCGCATCCGACCCGGCGTTCGCCAAAGTGGCCGCCAAAGCCACGACCCGCATCCGTTCCCAACTCATCGGCCTGTTGCGCTCGGACGGAAAATATGTCGAGGCACTCGCCCAGGTGGAAGCCTTGTTGAAGGAGCAACCGAATGCCCTCGAACCACTCATGGAGAAGGGCAACATCCTGCAAACGCTGGCCGAGACGAATCCCCAGCGCTATGACGAGGCGGTGCAGTGGTGGACTCGCATCCGCCTGAAACTGGCCAGCGCTCCGGGCAAGAAGCCGGCGGAATACTACGAAGTCATCTACAACTGTGCGTTCTGCCTGGCCGCACAGAAGAAGCCCGAGGCCAACCAGCAGGCCGCGCAGTTGCTCGGCAGCACGCTGGCTCTCAGCCCCGATCTGGACGGACCGGATCGCGTCGAGTTGTACAAGGCGCTGCTCAAGCAACTTCCTCCGGCACCCAAACCGAAGGCCGCCCCCGCCCCCGCGACCAAAGCCAAGTCGAAGAAATAGATTGGCGAGGAGCCGGAAACAGGCCCCATTGGCCCGGATGATTCATGGCCTCGTAGCCGAGTTCGCAAGAACTCAGCTCCTCATCGTGAATTGGGCTGAGTTCTTGCGAACTCAGCTACATGCAGGCTGCAAGTTAGAACGTCGGCCGACCGGACATCATCGCCTTGAACCGCGCGTCCGAGACGAACTCCAGGAACTCCTGAAACTCGGGTTCGTACTCGGTGATGTCATCCGACTGTCTGGTCTGCAGCCATTCGAGGAACTCTCGATTGACGGGGTCCAGTTCGGGAATCGGCTTGGGCGCAACGACATTTGCCAACGCCTGGCACAAATCGTCAACGGACTCATGGCGATCTTCCGGACGCTTGGCCAACAAATTCGAGACGATGTCTTGAACGGCTTCGGGGATCGCCTGGTCGAAGTCGAACAGCGGTTGGGGCGTGGCGCGGGCGTGACGCAGCATCTGGCGCACGGGGTTCTGTTCTGGAAACGGAGCCCGGCCGGTCAGGCAGTGATAGAGGGTGCAGCCCAGGCTGTAGAGATCGCTGGCCGCGTTGGCGGACTGCGGATCCTCGGCCTGCTCGGCCGACATGTAGTCGTAATGTCCCACAGGGATGCGGCGTGCGTTGTCGCCTCCCGGGGCGATCGTCGAATCGTCCTCTTCGCCGCGCATGTCATCCACGAACGACAGCGGATCGAGGGCGGATCCAAACTCCATGATCTTCAACACGCCGTGCGTCGTGATCCACAGGTTTGCGGGTCGGATGTCGCAATGGATGATCCCTGCGGCGTGCAGACAGGCCAAACCCTGCGCGGCCTGCTGGATCAGTTGGCAGGCGACGGCATACGGCAGCCGACCGTCACGGGCCAATCGCCGTTCCAGCGACTCACCGCTGAGTTCTTCCATCGCAATGAAGGGAATGTTGCCGACCTTACCGACCTGATACGTTTTCACGACGTGCGGGTGATCGACCTCCAGACCCACGCGCGCTTCGCGGCCAAATCGTGCGAATTGCTCGTCGTCGCGGCCGACCGCCGTGGGGAAGATCTTCAAACTGACGGGCTGACCGAATTCCGCATGCTCTGCATGAAAGAGATCCCCCCGGCGACCCGTCGTGAGGTGTGCCGTCACCCGATACGGCCCCAGCATGTACGGACCGGAAATGCCCGCGCGCAACGCTGCGGCTTGGAACTCTGTGACGTCGTGTTGCTCCACCAACCAGGTGGCGAACCCGGAACCATCGTCGTCGGTACCGCCGCGCGCCAACCAGGCCTGCCGCCGTTCCTGCACTTGGATCGCGTCCAAGAGCCGGCTCTCCGCCGCCAGATTCCCGATCTGTTCCACATTCATCGTAGGGTTCCTCTCAAGCAACTGCCGCCGGAATTCCACTTCGGGCATTAAGCTACTCGTCGCTCCTCGCCCCGTCGATGATCGGCGGCCCCGCCGCTCGTGACAACGATCCTGATGACCACTGACCCGGCCAGGTGATATCGGGTGATCGACCGGCCCTTGGTGGATGCTCGATCCGGTCGAATCCTAGTCCCGGATTATTCATGGTCCCTCGTGGAACTGTCGCAAGTTGTCTGTAGCTGAGTTCGCAAGAACTCAGCCCAACGTACTGTCACAAAGTGAGTTCTTGCGAACTCAGCTACAGCCCAATGAATAATTCGGGCTAGTCGCAGTTCGGCAAATCGGCGGTCCTGAACAGCCGATCCCGCGCGCGGTTTTACGTCGCCGCAGGACTGACAGAATCGCAAGGGCCGATGTCTTCCCCTGCGTTGCAGTTTGCCTAGGCCGTTCCTAGAATCCCGCGACCTTGACCGATTCGTTGGCGCGGGCTGTGTGCCGGGGGGTGATTCGTCCGATATCGGTCGTCCCCGGCGGTGGCGATTGAGGTCTGGAAGGGCTGTTCGAGCGATCGCCAGTCTGACTCGCCACGGCCATGGCAACCCTGACGATCAGACTATTTCATCGAGTTGACGCCGTATGGAAAGCTTCCACGCCGTTCTCATCTACGCCGGGGTCATGGTCGGGTTCGTGCTGACGAATCTGATCGTGATTCATCTCGTCGGGCCCAGAAATCGGACCGCCGTCAAACAGATGCCCTACGAGTCCGGCATGGACCCCGTGGGCGATGCCCGCCAGCCGTTTGACGTGAAGTTCTATCTCGTCGCGATCCTGTTCCTGGTGTTCGACGTCGAGTTGCTGTTCCTGTACCCGTGGTCGGTTGCCGCGTACTTGAATGACGGCGCAAACGACGGTGTGGGAGTGCCGGTCGCGCTGCGCGGAACCGTGTTTGGTGTGATGCTGGTGTTCATGGGGACGCTGGCGATTGCCTATGTCTACGCCTGGCGCAAAGGGGTCTTCAAATGGCGATGAAGGACGTGCCCGACAATATCTTCATGACCACGCTGGATGCCGCCGCCAGTTGGGCGCGGTCCAACAGCCTGTGGCCGATGCCGTTTGCCACCGCCTGCTGCGGGATCGAGTTGATGGCGACCGCGTCGTCGAGGTTTGACCTCGCCCGGTTCGGGGCCGAGGTGATGCGGTTCAGCCCCCGGCAGTGCGATCTGATGATCGTCGCCGGTCGCGTTGTGATGAAGATGCTTCCCGTGCTGCAACGGATCTGGTTGCAGATGCCCGAACCGAAGTGGTGCATCAGCATGGGAGCCTGTGCCTGCACGGGTGGCGTGTTCGACACGTACGCGGTCGTGCAGGGTGTCGATCGCTTCATCCCCGTCGACCTGTACGTCCCCGGCTGTCCGCCTCGCCCCGAGCAGTTGATGGCCGGAATCATCGCCTTGCAGGACAAGATCAAGCACGGCGGAACGCTCAACGGAACCGAATTCGCCAAGCGCACGCAACCAATGGGTCCGACACCGTATGACCTCGACGAGTTGATCCGGATTCGAGAAGCCAACGAACAACTGGTCTCACTGAACTGACCCGCCTTCCAAAACTGACCTGCCTTCCAAAGCCGAGTGCATGTCCACCGAAGATGCCTTGAAATCGAAGTTTGCCGACGCCGGACTGGCCTTCAGTCAGTTCCGCGACAACCGCCGCATCGTCGTTCCGGCCCAGTCGCTGCAGCCGCTGCTCGCCTGCCTGAAGCAAGACCTTGGCTTTGACTTTCTGGCTGAGATCACCGCCGTTGACTACCTCGAATACGAGGGCGCGACGGATCGCTTCGGCGTTGTCTACGTCGTCGTCAACACGAAGACCGGCGAGCGGCTCGTCATCAAAACTTTCGTCAACGACCCGGACCCGGTGCTGCCGTCAATGTGCTCGCTCTGGAAAGCAGCCGACTGGCTGGAGCGCGAAGTCTACGACATGTTCGGTATCAAATTCTCGGGCCATCCCGACCTGCGACGCATCCTGACTCCCGACGAATTCTCCGCCTATCCGCTTCGCAAAGACTATCCGCTCAAGGGACGGGGCGAACGCCACAACTTCCCGGTCATCACGCGCGCCGACGGCTGATTCGGAGACCGCTTCCACCATGTCCACCACACTCGAACAACCGCTGCTCACGCCCGACGAGTTCCTGTCGCACCCCGATTGCGACCGGTACGAGCTGGTGAACGGCCAGCTTGTGGAGACTCACATGAGCATGGAATCGGTTTGGATTCAGGGTGAAGTGCATTATCAGCTCCGCCAGTTTGTGATGGAGCATCAACTCGGCAAGGTGTATCCCGACGGTTTAACTTATCGTTGTTTTGCGGAGTTGGAAGAAGACCCGAATCGCATCCGTCGGCCCGATTGTTCGTTCATTCGAGCGGGACGCACAACGAGTGATCAGTTTGTCAGCGGCCACTGTGAAATCGTTCCCGATCTGGTGGTAGAAGTCGTCTCGCCGAAGGACGCTTACATCGACATTCAGAAGCGGGTTCACGAATTCTTGACTGTCGGTTGCCCGTTGGTTTGGGTCATCAATCCCAACAGTCGGATTGCGACGGTTTATCGAAAAGACGGGCTGATCGTCGAAATCGATGACCAAAACGAATTGAGCGGTGAAGACGTGCTGCCCGGATTTCGTTGTCGCCTCGCCGATGTGCTGCCTCCCGTCAAGTTGCCCGATGTGATTTGAGTTTTGCGGGTGTTGTTTCGTTTCGTACCCAAAAGTCTCGCGTTGCGAGTGACCAATGCCGTTTGAAGTTTCCGACCTCGCCGAACTGGATGCTCCCGAGCAGGAGTACCTTTGGACGCTCAACTTTGGGCCGCAGCATCCCGCCACGCACACGACGCTGCGACTGATCCTCACGCTCGACGGCGAAAGGGTCGTCAATGCGGTGCCGCACATCGGCTATCTGCATTCGGGGTTCGAGAAGCTCGGTGAGCATCTCGACTTCAACCAGTACGTCACCATCGTCGATCGCATGAACTACATCTCGCCGCTGCACAACGAGATCTCGTGGCATCATGCGGTTGAGAAACTGCTCGGCATCGAACTGACTCCGCGCTGCAAGTACCTGCGGACGATCCTCGCCGAGTTAATGCGCATCCAGGACCATCTGCTCAACACCGGGACCTGCGCGCTGGACCTCGGCGGCTTCACGGCGTTCCTCTACTTTTTTCAGCAGCGCGAGCTGATCTACGACATCGTTGAGACCGCGTCCGGCCAGCGGTTTCACACCAGCTATACCCGCGTCGGTGGCGTCGCCTTCGACGTGAACAACGCCTGGGTCGACAAGGTTCGCAGCTTCATCAAGGGCTTCACTGCGGTGCATGCCGAGGTTCACCGACTGCTGACTCGCAACCGCATCTTCATCGAGCGAGTGCAGGGGATCGGCTACCTCAGCGCCGAAGACTGCATCAACTGGGGCGTGACGGGTCCGCTGGCCCGGGCGAGCGGTGTGCTTCGAGACCTGCGCAAGGATGAGCCGTACCTCGCCTATCCCGATCTCGACTTCAAGGTCATCGCGTCCAAGGGGGGTGACTGCTACGCCCGATATCTCGTCCGGATGCAGGAGATGGTCGAGAGCATCAAGATCATCGAGCAGTGCATCGAGAACATTCCGGAAGGCCCGGTGAACGTCGACGCCGACAGCAAGGCGGTCATCCCCGCCAAGCCGTCGGTCTACCGCAGCATCGAGGGTTTGATTCAGCACTTTGAAGTGATGATGCCGAATCGCGGCTTCCCCACTCCGAAGGAAGAGATCTACGCGGCGACCGAATCGCCGAACGGAGAACTCGGTTACTACATCGTGGGAGACGGCAGCCCGCGTTCGTACCGGGCCAGGACTCGCCCGCCGAGCTACGTCCACTTCGCGGTCTTCCCGCAAATCATCAAGGACCACCAACTGAGCGACGTGGTGGCGGTCCTCGGCAGTCTGAACATCATCGCGGCGGAACTGGATCGATAAGGGAAGAGTTTGAACCACGAAATACACCAAAGACACGAAAGAGGAGAAAGCGAATGGCATTGAATCACACGACGTTTGCTGAGGATTGATTTCTGTCTTCCTTTCGTGTGTTTCGTGTATTTCGTGGTTCCCCTCCTGGCAGAGCGAGAGAAACGATGGCTGTGTTGAGCGAGGAACTGCGGAACGAGATTCGGGCGCAGTTTCCGAAGTACCCGAACAAGCAGGCGGTCGTGCTGCCCGCCCTGCATCTCGTGCAGGACGCGCAGCGGCACGTCTCGATCCAGGCCGTGCGTGAGATCGCCGAACTGCTCGAACTGCATCCGTCGGAAGTTCACGACACGATGTCTTTCTACCAGTTCTTCAAGGACGAGAAGCATCAGCTCGGCAAGCACCGCGTCTGGGTCTGCCGCAGCATCAGTTGCATGCTGCGCGGCGGCGAGGAACTTCTCCAGCACATGTGCGAGAAACTTCACGTCCACCCCGGCCAGACCTCGGCCGACGGCAAGATCACGATGGAGTTCGCCGAGTGCCTGGGAGCCTGCGAGGGCGCTCCCTGCGTCCTCGTCGATGACGAAGCCCACATGAACATCACGCCCGAAAAAGCAGATGAGTTGTTGAAGAGCCTGTGATCTCGAGACGAATTCAAGAACAAACAGCATGCCCCAGTTTGAACCCACATTGCTGGCTCGCGTCGGGAAGCCGGACAGCCAGTCGCTCGAAACGTATCGCCGGGATGGTGGCTACGAAGGCTTCAAGAAAGCCCTCGGGATGGCCCCCGTTGATGTCGTCACGCTTGTGAAGGACTCGGGCCTGCGCGGTCGCGGCGGCGCGGGGTTTCCGACCGGTCTCAAGTGGACCTTCCTGCCGAAGGACCATCCGGGGCCGATCTATCTTGCGATCAACGCCGATGAGTCCGAGCCGGCGACGTTCAACAACCGCATCCTGATGGAGGACGATCCGCACCAGGTCCTCGAAGGGATCGCCATCAGTTGCCACGCGATCAAGTCGAAGACGGCCTACCTCTATCTGCGGTACGAGTACGGTCGCAGCTATCGTGTGCTGCAGAAGGCGATCGACGAGTGCTATGCCGCCGGGATTTTCGGCAGGAACATTTTTGGGTCGGGCTTCGATCTCGATGTCATCCTGCATCGCGGTGCGGCGGCGTACATCTGTGGCGAAGAGACCGGACTGATCGAGAGCCTCGAGGGGAAGCGGGCCTGGCCGCGCATCAAGCCGCCGTTTCCGGCCATTGAAGGACTGTTCCGCAAGCCGACGATCGTCAACAACATCGAGACGATGGCCTGCGTGAAACAGATCCTCGACCGGGGGGTGGAGTGGTTCAAGAGCATGGGGATCCCACCCGATCCAAACAATCCTCGCGACGCCGGCAGCTACGGCCCCAAGCTGTACTGCATCAGCGGACACGTCAATAAGCCGGGTTGCGTCGAGTTGCCGATGGGCATCACGGCGCGGGCACTCATCGACGAACATGGCGGTGGAGTGTGGAAGGGCCGCCAGGCGAAAGCCGTCGTCCCCGGCGGCATCAGCATGGGCTTCCTCTCCGCCAGCGAACTCGACACGCCGCTCGACTTCAACGGGCCGGGCAAGGTCGGCTGCCTCGGGCTGGGAACGGCGGCGATCACGGTCATCGACGATGAGACCAGCATGGTCGACGTCCTGTTCAACTGTGCCCGCTTCTTCTCGCACGAGTCCTGCGGCCAATGCACGCCCTGCCGCGAAGGGACCGCATGGATGCACAAGATTCTCGCCCGCATCCGCATGGGTGAGGGCCAGCTTCGCGACCTCGACCTGCTAACCGAAGTGGCCGCCTCGATGGGGATCATCCCCGGCACAACGATCTGCGGCCTGTCGGACGGAGCGGCGTGGCCAATCAAGAACGCAATCAAGAAGTTCAGACCCGAGTTTGAAGAGTACATCAGCACCGGTCGCAAAACGGTCAAGCCATCCGACGCATTGATGGCGGCACATTAGATCAATCAGCTCACGAATGGTTCGCACTCCAAGGATTGGAAGTAAAAATGGAAAAGAAACGACTCAAATGCCGTATATTGAAAGGGATGTTCAGTAATGAACGCGCTGTTGTTGTGTATTTGATGAACGGAACCAAGTCTTCCGCATTTGTGCCTGCCAGCGAAGTTCGTGGTGAAGTGGATCGCGATGGTGACGTGAATGTGGATGTCTTTAGAGACGGTGGCTCAGTTTGGGCAGTCCTTCCCACTGAGTATCGGGATACGCTCCCTGTTCGCGAACTGGATTTAGTAAGTCAATGATTCTTTCAAACGTCGAGATTCAAAGGGCACTCAACGAAGGCCGATTGGTGATCGACCCTCGCCCGCAACCGGAAAAACCGGATGCGGCGTCGGGCGATTGTCCATATCAAACGTCTTCTGTTGATCTTCGTTTGGCTGATGAGATTACGTTCTTCAAAGAGGGATTGGCGCTGAATATCGACTTGAGATTGGGAAAGTTCTCCGATTTGTTCGGCCCCAATTCAGAGTCTAGGAAGATATCGAACGATCAACCTTACTCGCTCGCACCGAACAAATTCGTGTTAGCTAAGACTCTGGAGCGAGTCAGCTTGCCGATTCAGTCTGAGGGTGGGATTTGTTTGGCCGCTCGTGTGGAGGGGAAAAGCTCGTATGCTCGCTGTGGTTTGTTAGTGCATTTCACTGCACCAACGATTCACTCAGGCTTTTCAGGGACAGTCACGTTAGAGCTTATCAATCTCGGCCCGTTGCCCGTGCTGCTCTATCCAGATACACCGGTCTGTCAGTTGATCGTCGAAGAAGTTGCCGGAGTCCCGTTTCGTAACGACAGTCAATTTCAAAACCAAACACGAGCCAGCGGTCAAGGTAAGTAACTGGCAGTTGATTCAATAGTAGAAGCTAATAAATGCCCACAGTCATCGTCAACGACAAGCCGGTGGAGATCGGTCCTTCCGAGAAGCTGAACTGCATTCAGGCGGCGCAGCGGGCGGGGGTTGAGATTCCGTCGTATTGCTGGCATCCGGAGTTGTCCGTGGTGGCCAGTTGCCGCATGTGTCTGGTCGAGGTCGGCGACAAGAAGCCGGACGGCACGATCGCCATGCAGCCGAAGCTCTTTCCCGGCTGTCAGACTCCGGTGAAGGACGGCACGGTGATCGTGTCGAACAGCGAGAAGGTCAAGGCGGCGCAGAAGGCAACGCTGGAATACCTGCTCCTCAACCATCCGCTCGATTGCCCCGTGTGCGATCAAGCGGGCGAGTGCGGGTTGCAGGACTACAGCTACGAGTTCGGTCGCGGGTACAGCCGCCTGCAGGAACCGAAGAACATCAAGCCGGACAAGGACTACATCGGCGACCAGATCACGCTCTTCACCGACCGCTGCATCATGTGTACCCGCTGCGTGCGGTTCACGCGCGAAGTGAGCGGCTCGGCCGAGTTGCAGGTCATCAGCCGGGGGACTCACGAAGAGATCGACATCTTCCCGGGCGATCCGTGCAACAACAAACTGGCCGGCAACGTGGTCGATCTCTGCCCGGTCGGCGCCCTGTGCAGCAAGGATTTTTTGTATGAGCAGCGTGTCTGGTGGTTGAAAACAAAGAACAGCATCTGCCCCGGATGCAGCACCGGATGCAGCATCACGGTCGAACAGAATGAAGACGTACTCTACCGCCTGAAGCCGCGCGTGAACCCGCAGGCGCAGGGGAGCTTCATGTGCGACGAAGGCCGCTTCGGTTGGAAGTACGTTCACTCCGAGCAGCGACTCAAACGACCCGAACAGAGATCGGGTGGCCAGACGGTGGCACGCGATTGGGAGACGATTCTGCCGGCTGTTCGGAACGCACTCAAGGACGCGGTCCTGCGCGCGCCGGGCAAGTTCGCGGTGGTGATCTCGCCGTGGGCGACGGTGGAGGAAGCCTATCTGTTGGCGACGTTCGCGAAGAAGCTGACGCCGAACGCGAAGTTGGCGATGGGACCGGTGCGGACTGTCGGAGAAGACGATCTCTACCCGAAGGACATCCACGGAAAGCCGGCCTCGCCAACGAAGTTCACCATTCGTGCCGAAAAATGTCCGAACCGGCGCGGTGTCGAGGCGGTGCTGAAGCACGTGCAAGGCTCGATCGTGGAGTTCGCGCAGGTTCTCGATCAGGTTTCGCGCGGCGAGATCGACACGCTGTTCGTGCTCGGCGGCGATCCCGAAGGCTGGATCAGCGAGGCCGACGCGGCAAAGCTCGACAAATTGAAGTTGCTCATCGTGCAAGACCTCCTGGAATCGGCGGCGTCTCGCAGGGCTCACTTCGTCCTGCCGGGAGCGGCCTGGGCCGAGAAGGATGGAACGTTTGTGAATCACAAGGGGTTGTCTCAAGCCATCCACCGCGGACTGCGCGGCCCGGAAGAGGCTCGTCCCGACGGTCGCATCCTGATGGAACTGGCTGAACGAAAGGGCTTGTTCCATGCCCCGACGTTGCGGAAGGAAGTTGGCGGTGCCATCCCCACGCTGGCGGCATTGTCGGTTGGTGAGCTTGGGGAATTGGGTGTGATGTTGGAACAGGCGGCTGCGGCCGAAAAGCCTCAGTTGCAGACGGTGTGAGCCTTGAGAAGACCCCTCACCCTCTCCCTCTCCCCGCAAGGCCGGGGCGAGGGAACAAGAATTTGAATCGAACAGATAGAACGAGACATGCAGTATCTCAATGACTTTTTGAGCAGATGGTGGGAGTGGCTCGTCGGCATGCTGCCCGAGGCGGCTCGGCCGTATGCGATGCCGGTGCTGGTGATCGCCATCGTGCTGCAGGTCAACCTGGGCGTGTGCTCGTACCTGATCCTGCTGGAGCGAAAGCTGTCGGCGTGGATGCAGGATCGGCTCGGGCCGAATCGCGTGGGGCCGATGGGGTTGTTTCAGCCCATCGCCGACATGCTGAAGCTGTTGCTCAAGGAAGACGTGATTCCCGGCCACGTCAACAAGTTTCTGTTTGTCCTCGCGCCGGGCATCTCGGTCTTTACGACGTTTCTCGCGTTTTGCGTTGTGCCCTTCGGGCCGGTTCCCAGAAACCTGAGTCCGGCTGACGGCCAGTTCCCGTTCATCATCGCGCCGGGGATCGACCTCGGCATCGTGTTCATCTTCGCGATTGGCAGCCTCGCGGTTTACGGAATCATTCTCGGCGGGTGGGCCTCGAACAACAAATACAGTGCGCTCGGCTGCCTGCGGGCGAGTGCCCAGGTCGTCAGCTACGAGATTCCGCTCGGGTTGTCCGTCGTCGGGCTGGCCTTGCTCTGCGGGACGATGAGCATTGAAAAGATTCTGCTGTTCCAGGCGGAGCGGGGCATCTACGGCTGGAACATCTGGTATCAGCCGCTGGCGTGCGTGATCTTCTTCATCGCAGCGATGGCCGAGGCGCAGCGGCTGCCGTTCGATCTGGCCGAGTGCGAGCAGGAACTGATCGGCGGCTGGCACACCGAGTACAGCGCGATGAAGTGGGGCCTGTTCTTCCTCGCCGAATACACGCACGTCATCACGATCAGCTTCCTGACGAGCATCCTGTTCTTCGGCGGCTGGCACCTGCCGTTCATCGCCGAGGCGGACAGTGCCTACACGGGTGCGACACTGGTCAAGGTGCTGGTGCTGCTCGCCAAGTCCTTCGGGTTCATCATCGTGATTCAGATGCTGCGGTGGACGATCCCCCGCTTCCGCTTCGACCAACTGATGGGCCTGGCGTGGCTGGTGCTGATCCCGTTGGCAACGGTCAACGTGCTGCTGGTGATGATCGTCAAGCAGTTTGAACTGAACGAATGGTGGCTGCTGCCGGCCTCGGCGGCGGTGTTTCTGGCCGCCGGTTTGATGGGGACCCAATCGACGAAACCGTTCGCGCGACGAGTGGCTGTGCCGGTCGAGGCGGATGGACACGGCGGGCATCACGCGCACGCTCATTGAAGGCATGAAGACAGAATTCAGAATCCAGAAGTCAGAATGAAAGGCGAAGACAAGACTCGGGAAAACAACGCCAGATTGCAGGATGAAGCGGTGATTGATTCGCCTTCTTCCTTCTGAATTCTGACTCCTGAATTCTGACTTCCCTCCGCAGGAATCATTCCATGGCAATCAACGCGAACGACGTCGAGTGGGTCGAAGAGGCTCCGATGAACTTCTGGGAGGCGACGTTTCTCCCGGCGGTCTTCGATGGGCTGCTGACCACGGGCGCGCACGTGACGAATAATCGCACCGTCACCGAGCTTTATCCCGAGCAGCAGCCGACGCTGCCGACTCACTATCGCGGCGTACACCGGCTGAACCGCGACGACAAGGGGCGGGTGAAGTGCGTGGCCTGCATGATGTGTGCGACGGCGTGCCCGGCGCGGTGCATCGAGATCGTGGCGGAGGATGCTCCGAAGGACGATCCCGCGTGGGCGGACCGCGACAAGTTTCCGAAGAGCTTCGTCATCGACCAGCTCAAGTGCATTTACTGCGGCATGTGTGAGGAAGCCTGTCCGGTCGATTCGATCGAACTGACGCACATCTACGACCTGACCGGGATGACTCGCGAAGAGATGCTGTTCGACAAGGAAAAGCTGTTGAGCGTGTACGACCAGACGAAGGATTCGGGCGTCGATCCGATCCGGACTCACAAGGGAACGCTGGGCCATGCGAGCGACTTCACCGATCTGCATACGCTGGGCCCGGCGACCGCGGTGCGCGGAGACGATCGTTCGGCGAAGGCGAGCAGTTCCGGTGTGATTTCGGGATGACCGGCGACGGAACGTGGAATTGTGATTTTCGGGAAGGACGCGGTTAGACTCCGGCCCTTCCGGGCGAGATTCGGGCGGGTCGGAACCCCCCACTCCGAGACAACTGGGACATCGATGAACTGGTCTGTGGAAAATGAACTGCTGCCGGTGCCGCTCGTGCTGGGGTGGCTGGCGGTTTGCTGGTTGTTACCCCGCGAACGGCCGCGGTCGCGCCTCCTCGGCGGCGTTCTGGCCGTGGCGGCGTTGCTGGGGTTGCAGAGCATCCTGCTGCTCCCCACGGGTGACCTCGTGCGCGACGTGATGTTTTACGTCTTCGCGGCCGCGGCCGTCCTCTGTGCCGGTTTGATGATTACCGACAAGAACCCGGTTTATGCCGCCTTGTGGTTCGCGCTGACGACCCTCGCCGTCTGCGGCCTGTTCCTGCTCAACTCGGCTCCGTTTCTCTCGGCCGCCACGATCATCGTCTATGCCGGAGCAATCATCGTCACGTTCCTGTTCGTCATCATGCTGGCCCAACAGGCCGGCTCGGCCACCTACGACCGGCAGGCCTTTCAGCCGGCGGTGGCCAGCCTGTTGTCCTTCGTGTTGCTGGGGACACTGCTCTTCTCGCTTCAGGAATGGGGCGGCATTGACGGCAGGGCGGCCGATGCGGCCCGGCATGGCCAGTTCCTGACGCTACCCGAGGGAGTCCAGGCTAACGTGCTCAGCCAGCCGCCGGCGAGCAACAAGGGCGAGATCGGTTCGTTGCGGGTGCTCGGCCGTTCGCTGTTCACCGATTATCTGTATGCCGTCGAACTGGCGGGGACGGTGCTGCTCGTGGCGACGATCGGTGCCATCGCCATCGCGCCGAGGAGGTCTCAGGGACACTTATGAGTGCCACGATCGCTCTGGAAAATCAGTTGATTGTCGGTGCCATCCTCTTCGTGTTGGGGATCATCGGCTTTCTCACGCGCCGCAATCTGATCCTGATCATGCTGTCGGCCGAGTTGATGCTGCACGGCGTGTCGGTCAACCTGACCGCGTTCGGCAACTATCACGGCAACTCGCAGGGACAGGTCTTCACGATCTTCGTGCTGACGATCGCGGCCTGCGAAGCCGGGCTGGCCCTGTCGCTGATCCTGACGCTGTACCAACGCCGCAAGTCGCTGGACGTGTTCCTGTGGGGGAACCTGGGCGAAGACGATCTGCCCGTGCTGTCGGGCGGTCCACCGCCGTCGGCTCCGACGAAGGCGATTGACCCCAATGCGGACTTCCCCCACCTGACTCCGGCCGGTCGCGCGCCGAAGTCGCCGACGACGAAGATGTGAAGCAGAATGAAGAGTTTTAACCACAGATGACACGGATGGGCACTGATAAGAAATGAAGATGAAGAGGTGGCGGCAAGTGAAAGCGGAAGAACCCTCACCCTGACCCTTTCCCAGTGTTCCTTCTTGAAGACAGGGCGGGGGGGCCGGCGCAGACGAACGGATCGTTTGATCGCCTTCTTATCCGTGACATCTGTGCAATCTGTGGTTGAGTTGCCTTCTGATTTTTGACTGACTGAAGAAAGAGATTGATCCCGTGTTCGATTGGCTGAAACCGAACGATGTTCTCTGGTTGATCCCGGTCGCGCCGCTGTTGGCGTGCTTGTGGATCGTGCTCGTCGGGCATGCCGTTCGTCGTCAGTACGCTCACCGACCCGTGGTGCTGGCGTTGGCGGTGTCGCTCGCGGCGGCCGTTTATCTGCTGACGAGTGTCGTGCCGGGGGGATTCGGCTCGGCGGGAGCGCACGGTGAGCACGCCGGGGCGTCTCACGCCATCGTGTCGACGATTTATCAGTGGATCAAAGTCGGGCAACTTGATGTGGCGGTGACGCTGCGGGCCGATGCGATGACGGCGCTGATGCTGGTGATGGTGACTTCGGTCAGTCTGCTGGTCGTAGTCTTCGCCAGCGGCTACATGCAGGGCGATCCGGGGTATCCGCGGTTCTTCGCGTCGATCGCACTCTTCGTGTTTTCAATGTGCATGCTGGTGCTCGCCGGAAACTTTCTGCTGATGTTCGTGTTCTGGGAGGCGGTCGGTCTGTGCAGTTACCTGCTGATCGGCTTCTGGTTCAAAAAGCCGAGTGCGGCGGCGGCGGCCAAGAAGGCGTTCGTGGTCAACCGCATTGGCGACTTCGGGTTCATTCTCGGTGTGTTCATGATCTGGACCACGTTTGGGACGCTCGACTTCGAGGCGTTGTTTGCCAACCCGCGATTGATCCAGGACATTGTGGCCCAAGATCCAACCGTTCTGACGACGATCTGCCTGCTGCTGTTTGTGGGGGCGATCGGCAAGTCGGCCCAGTTCCCGCTGCACGTCTGGTTACCGGACGCGATGGAAGGTCCGACGCCCGTCTCCGCACTCATTCATGCGGCGACGATGGTCACGGCGGGCGTGTACCTCGTGGCGCGCTGCACTCCGTTTTTTGTGCATGCTCCGACGGCGCAGATGTTCGTGGCGGGAATCGGTGCGGCGACGGCGCTGATTGCGGCGATCACGGCTCTCACTCAGTACGACCTCAAGCGGGTGCTGGCCTACTCGACGGTCAGCCAGCTCGGCTACATGTTCATGTCGCTGGGAGCGGCCGGTGCGGGGACGGACCTCGCGACGCATGCCGTGACGTTTGCGATGTTCCACATGTTCACTCACGCCTTCTTCAAGGCGGTTCTGTTCCTGTCGGCCGGTTCGGTGATGCACTCGATGGGGGACGTGATCGACATGCGGCGGTTTGGCGGCCTGCGGAAGGCGCTGCCGATCACGCACATCACGTTCCTCGCCGGAGCCCTCGCCCTCGCCGGCTTCCCGCTGCTGTCGGGCTTCTGGAGCAAGGACGAGATTCTGGCGGTGCTCTTCTCGGCGAGTCAGCACGGTAAGCATGGCGGCTTCTACCAGATCATTCTCGGCGTGGCGTTGCTCACATCGCTGATGACGGCGTTTTACACGTTCCGCGCGTACTTCATGACGTTCTGGGGTGAGGAACGCTTCCCCGAAGAGGCCGGTCATCATCCGCACGACGCGCCACCGGCGATGGCCATTCCGCTGTACATTCTCGCCGTCGGGGCGTTGGGTGTCGGTTTGATGGCGGGACCGACTCATCTGTACGGCCACTATCTCGAACACACACCGGGCCTGCCCGAGGCGCACGCTCACGAACCGAACGTCTTGATGATGGGAGTGAGTACGGTGCTGGCGCTGGCCGGGATCGGCGCCGCCTACTTCGCGTACGTCGCCTCGCCGGGACTGTCGCGCAGTTTGAAGGGCAGCCTGTCTCCGCTGCACACCTTCTCCCACGAGGGCCTGATGTGTGACGGGTTCTATCTGCGGTACGTCGTCAAACCGCTGAGACTCATCGCGCGGATCTCCGAGGTCATCGACAAATGGGTGATCGACGTGATCGTCGATTGCGTCGGCTTCCTGCCGGGGGTCTTCGGTGCTGTGTTGCGGCCGGTTCACGACGGTTTTGTACAGAACTATGCCATCGTGATGCTGGTCGGATTGGTGGTGTGCCTGGTGTCGGTACTCAGGGCGCTGGCGGGCGGGATGTGAGGAAACAGAAGTCAGAATTCAGAAGTCAGAATGAAAATGAAGAGGAGACAGAGCAGAGTTCGGATGTTGTGAGATGGAATGCCAAGAGGGTTGCCGGGCATCTGCCCGCGAAGCGTCTTGATTCTGACTTCTGACTTCTGACTTCTGACTTCTGGCTTCTCTCGCGAGGTTGTCTCGATGCCCAGTTTGTTTGTCGTGATGATTTTTCTTCCCGCGGCGGCAGCGGCGTTGTTGCTGTTGCTGGACGCGAAGGCACCGCCGGTGCGGGCACGCTGGACGGCGCTGTTGGCGACGCTGGCGACGTGTCTGGTGTCGCTGGCCGTTGCGTCGCAGTTTCTCGCCCTGCCCGAGACGCATCCGAACGAGCGCGGCCCCGTTCATCCCCGCATGGAAGTCCGGCAGGTCTGGCTCGACGTGGCCCAGGCGGGGCCGAGCAGTCCGGCGGTGAAGCTGGAGTTTTACCTGGGCCTCGACGGGATCAGCCTCGCGATGGTGCTGCTGACGACGATCCTGTCGATCTCGGCCGTGCTGGTGTCGTGGACGTCGGTCAGGGAGCGGTCGGCCGAGTTCTATGCAAGCTTACTAATTCTGGAGACCGGCCTGATCGGCGTCTTCTGTGCCTTCGATCTGCTGCTGTTCTATGTCTTCTTCGAGTTCACGCTGATCCCGCTCTTCTTCATGGTCGGCATCTGGGGCGGGCCATTGCGACGGTACGCGGCCGGCAAGTTCTTTATCTACACGCTGGCAGGCAGTGTCATCACGCTGCTCGGGCTGATCTGGCTGGTGATTGAGTCGTACAGGCTCGCCCTGGCGACGGGGCATCCGCTGGCGACGCCGTTCGCGATCCCCGACCTGGCGCGGTTCCTGGCCGAGAATCCGCTGCCGGCCGAGTTGCAGGCGGCGCTGTTCCTGATGATCGCGGCCGGGTTCATGGTGAAGGTGCCGCTGTTCCCATTTCACACGTGGTTGCCGCTGGCACACGTTGAAGCGCCGACAGCCGGCTCGGTGATGCTGGCCGGCGTGCTGTTGAAGCTCGGTACGTATGGTTTCCTGCGGCTCTGCCTGCCGATGTTGCCGCATGCGTGCGAGCACACGGGACTGCCGCTGATCGCGGCGCTGTCGGTCGTGGGGATCATCTACGGTTCGTTCTGTGCTCTCGCGCAGAACGATATCAAGAAGCTGGTGGCCTACAGTTCGGTGGCTCACCTGGGCTTCTGCATGCTGGGAATCTTCGCGCTGAACACCGAGGGGATCAGCGGCGGCGTGCTGCAGATGATCAACCACGGTCTCTCGACGGGAGCCCTGTTCTGCATCGTCGGGATGTTTTACGAGCGGTATCACACGCGACAGCTTTCCGATCTGGGGGGCCTCGCCGGCAAGCTGCCGATCCTGGCGGTGGCGATGGTTTTCACGTCGTTTGCCAGCATCGGCCTGCCGGGATTGAACGGGTTCGTCGGTGAAGTGCTGTCGCTGATCGGCATGTTCAAGCGAGATCCAATCTACGCGGTCCTCGGTGCGTCGGGAGTGGTCCTCGGCGCGTGGTATCTGTTGGGAGTCTTGCAGAAGGCATTCTTCGGTCCGCTGCAGGAACCGCATCACGGGCACGAGCCGATCTCCGATCTGAATGCGCGCGAGGTGGCGACGCTCGCGCCGCTGCTGGTCCTGTGCGTGTGGTTGGGACTCTTCCCGCAGCCGACGCTCGATCTGATCCGTCCGGATGTCGAAGCCATCACAAAACTGTATGCCGAGGTGCGGGCGGTCCGAATCGCGCCGACGGCGATGAACGATCAACAGACTCAAAAACCAGGAGAGCCTTCCGTGAATACTGCGGCGGCAGACAATGAATCGGCCCCCGCCGACGCGACGAAGCCGGCCGTGTCGGGGGAGGGTCGTCCGTGAACGAAGACGCTCTGCGAAACTTGAACGGGGCCGTGCAACTGGTGCTGCCCGAGATCGTGCTGTTGGCGACCGTCTGCGTCATGTTTCTGGCCGCTCCATTTTTGGTGAGCGATCGCGGCGAGGCACCGGCCGGATTGCGGCATCGGTGGGGTTGGCTGTCGCTGGTGGCCCTCGCGATGGCGGGCTGGCTGTGGTGGAACAGCGGTCTCGCGCCGCGCACCACCGGGCCGTTTGTCTCCGACGGCCTGACGCTGTTCGTGCGCGGGCTGACGATTGTCTCGGGCGCGATCCTGGTCCTGCTGCACTGGAACCAGGCGGATGACTCGCGGTCGGCGGAGAGCCATGCGTGTCTGCTCGCGATCCTCGCCGGAGTCAACCTCGTGGCCGCGGCCAACGATCTGGTGATGCTGTTCGTGGCCCTCGAACTCGTCAGCATCCCGACGTACCTGTTCCTGCTGCTGCCACGGCGGGACGCGCCGGCTCAGGAGGCGACGCTCAAGTACTTCCTGCTCAGCATTTTCTCCTCGGCGATCGTGTTGTTTGGTTTCAGCTACCTTTACGGCGCGACGGGGACCACGAACCTGACGGCCATTCATCATGCATTCGCGCATCACGCATTCGCGGCGGGCGAAGACTTGCCTCACAACCCGCTGGTGGCCGTCGCGACGGTGATGTTGATCGCGGGACTCGGCTTCCGTCTGACGGCCGTGCCGTTTCACTTCTACGCTCCCGATGTGTTCCAGGGTGCGCCGACTTCGGCCGCCGCGATGTTGTCGTTCGTTCCGAAGGTCGTCGGCTTCGTCGCGCTGCTGCGACTGCTGGTCCCGGCCACGGGGAGCGCGTCCACAATGCACGCCTGGATGATGACGCCCGCCGCCACGCCGCTGTTATGGTGGCTCGCGGTGGCCACGATGTTCGTGGGCAACCTGATGGCGCTGATGCAGACCGACGTGCGGCGGCTGCTCGCCTTTTCGAGCGTCTCGCACGCGGGCTACATGCTGGTCGGCCTGGTCGTCGGCATGCAGGCGTCTCAGACGGTGAGCGGCATCGGCGCGCTGCTGTTCTATCTGGTCGTCTACGGCGCGATGACGCTCGGCGCGTTCGCGGTCCTGATCGCGGCGGCCCGTTCGGACAAGCGGATCGAATCGCTGGACGATCTCGCGGGACTCAGTCGCACGAAGCCGGCCCTGGCGTTGATGCTGTCGGTGTTCCTGTTCAGCCTGACGGGGCTGCCGCCGACGGCCGGGTTCCTCGGCAAGTTCAACCTGTTCGTCGCCGCCTGGTCGCAGGGATTCGAGTGGTCGGAGGGATTCGATTCGAGTCGCTGGCTGGCCTGCCTGCTGGGCGTGAACGCCGCGCTGGGAGCGTGGTACTACCTCAAGCTGATCGGCGTGATGTACCTCCGAGATCCGGTGGACCGCAGCGAGGACGTGCGGCCGATGGAGGTGCCCTCACTGGTGGCGGCGGTCCTCTGTCTGGCGGCGACGGTCGGTTTGTTCTTCGCCCCCGGCGCATTGTGGACTTACGTTCAGACGCTGGTGTCGTAAGGAAACGAGCGGGCGATCAGGGGTCAGGTATCGGCAAGCCCGTCACTTTACCGGGTCGCCACCGGTTCAGAAGAATCCTCTGTCGCCGGCTGCTTCAGCCCGCCGATCAAGCCCCGGCAAAGTGCCGCGCGTTCGGTCGCCTGGCCGGCGAGGCCGATCTGTTTGGCGATCGCCTCCGTCTGACCGCGCTGAGTGGCGAGGCCCGCCGTCAGGCGATACGCCTCCTCGCGCAACACGATGTCGTCCAAGCGGCCGATGAACTGCAGCGCGGTTTCCAGCTTGTTGGTGGTGGCGAGCCAGCCGGACAACGTCAACGCCAACTCGTCGCGGCGCGAATGAGGGTCGAGATTCGACACGAACTCGGCCGCTCCCTGCGCGTCCCCCTTCGTCAGGAATTCGCGCGCGGTGACCAGGTCGGGTCGCGGCGGAGGGCTGCCGGCGGGCAGGGCTCCCTGAATCGCCTTCTCGGTCTCGGTGCCGTGAAAGAGTTCCAGCAGTTCGCCCACCAGTGGCGTGGCCAGGAAGTCATCGCGGAGGCTCGGGTCGGATTCGGCACTGCGGGTGCTGACCACGGTCCAGACCTTGTCCTTCAAACCGGCGTGGACCATTCGCAACAGGATCGTCGTCTGCAACTCGAAGCGGTGCCGCGAAGCCTCGGTGATGTCGGTCAAGGCGCGGCGGTACTTGCCCACGGCCAGCCGGGCTTCATCGTCCGTCTTCAACTTCAGTTCGGCCTTGAGCAATCCGCCCAATCCGTTTGCTCCCAGTTGCTCCGCCTCGTTCGATCGTTGTGATGCGGCGGGCCAACCGGGGGCGAGACCCCGCGCGAACTGAAGGGCCTGGTCGAGCGAGGCTTCGGCGTCCTTGAGCGAGTCGGCCGACAGAGACTGCGCGAATGCGATCTCGGCGGCGGCGGTGGCGGCCCGGACCAGCGGAGCGGTGGCGGGAACGGTGTACTTGGCCGTCTGCTTGATCTCGGGCATGGTCGGATCGGACGGTGCGGCGACCGTGGCCAGCAGATCGCGGGCGAGCTTCAAGGTGGCGGCCGCGCCCGCGGCATCCCTGGCGGCGGAGCGGCCGCAGGCGGCGCGAGCCCAGACGCGCGCGGCCAGCGGCGGAGCGAGGGGCTTCACCGCCTCGACGAGTTCCTTGTTCGAATCGGCGGAGCCGGGTTGAGCCTGACCGCGCGCAACCTCCTCCGCCCAGATGGCCAGGCATTCCGACTTCGCCTCATCATTCGGTTGAGCCACAGCCCATTGGCGCGCGGCGGTCGATTGGCCGTGCGCGACGAGCGCCGCGGTGGCCGCCACCGCCTGCGGTGCCGACCACGGCAGGACGGCGCGTGTGGTCGTCAATCGAGCCAGTCGCCCGTCGGAGGCCATCTGAGCACGAGCGGCCAGTTGACCGTCGGCCTCTGCCGATTGGTGACCCTGCAGAACCGAGAGCCCATCCGGGATGCGCCCTCCAGCCGCCAGCGCCGCCGCCAGTCGGCCCGCGATCTCCAGTTGATTGCGGCCCACCTTCGGAATCTTCGGCGCATCGGCCAGCGCGGCATCGAGCGACTTGTTGGCGGCGGTCTTGTCACCGGCCGCCCACTCGATCCAAAACAGATCGAGGTTCGGAACGATCCGGTAATAAAGCACATCGCGCCCGACGACCTCCAACTGCCTGAGGTGTTCGTGCGCGGCCGTCGCATCGCCGGCGAGCGCGTGCGCTTCGGCCGTCAGTTGTCGGCAGTATGGCTTGCTGCGCTGTCGCCGAGCCTCGCCGATCAGGCACGCTTCGTCCATTTGTTTGAGCGCGTCGGCAATCACGTCTTCGGTCGATTTCGGCCCTGCGCTGGCCTTGGTCCCACCGTTCTTCGCGGTGCCGGGTGTCTTCTCAGTCTTGTCTGTGGACGTCTCTGTCTTGGGAGTCCCGGGTTTGGGGGCGCTCCCCTTCGCCATCTCGGCCAGTTGCGCCTTGGCCTCATCCGAAAGTCCCGACGGCTTCGGTTTGCTGGCGAGCAGACCGGGAAGCACGAAGATCCCCAAACCGGCCACGACCGCCACGACCGCCGTCAGGCCGAGAATCGGCAGCAGGTTGCTCTTCTTGGGAGGGGGAGGCGGTGCTTCGACGACGGCGGCGGGCGCCTTGAAGACCGGCACCATGCACTTCGGGTTGGCGCACTTCACCTCCTGTCCGGCCGCTGTGGGCGGGACGTATCCCGCCGTTTCGCACATCGGGCAGACCACCTGCAAACTGCGTTGCTTCGTCGCGTTCGGCATCGCCTGGATGGCGGACTTGCCCGAGGGAAGATGGGCATCGAACGGGAAGTCGTCGTCGGCACCCGGCTTTGTTCCACCGGGCTTGTTCGCGGGAGTTCCCTTACCCGGCCCGGACGGCTTGGCGGCGGCACCGGCACCCGGTTTGGCAGGAGCCGCACCCGGCTTGGCATTCGATGCGGCAGCAGGCTTCGGTGCGGCGGGCTTGGCTCCCGGCTTGGCCTTCATCGACGAACCGCAGAAGGGGCAATCCTCGACGTCGTCGTCAATGACCGACTGGCCGCACGCGGGACAAACCGGAAAGTCCATGTCACTGATTCCTGTTCGAGAACAAGTCTGCTTCGATGGGCGAGTGAGCTGACAAAGTGAAGCGGGATTCTAACGACCGGCCACCGACACGGACAAACGAACGGGGTGCAGGTGATGCGGGGCGAGGCGACCAACAGAGCGATATCCTTCTCCCCTCGCCCCTCTGGGGAGAGGGGCCGGGGGTGAGGGGCAACTGTGGTTGAGCGCCCCACTGCAATCGCCCCTCACCCGTTTCCAGATTTGGGAACTCCCATTCGTCGTCTCCTTCAATTCGTCTAATCCCCAGCCTTTCTCGATTGGAAGAGGTTCGACGAATTGAAGGAGACGACGAATGAAACCGGTCGCATTCGTAGAAACGGTCGCTGCATCGATGGTTAGCCCCTCGCCCCAAGGGGCGAGGGGAACAAGAGAATCAATCGCGTGAGAGTTCGCGGGGACGCGCGACGGAGACCAGCGTCCCGCGCGTGGCGTCGGTCAGCTCGGCCCAGTCGGAGAGATCGAGTTCGACGCGCGCCAGCGCCCCGGTGGGCAGCCGCTCACATTGGCCGGTGAGGTGTTCGAGGAACGTCTCCAGATCGGGATTGTGTCCGACGATCAGGACACTCGCCGCCGGTTCGGCCACCTCGCGCAGCACGCCGATCATCTGGGCGACATCGCCGTGATAAAGCTCGGCGTGCATCGACACGGGCACGCCTTTATCGATTTCGGCCAGCACCAGTTGCAGAGTTTCCCGGGCTCGCGTGGCCGTCGAACAGAGGGCGTGATCGGGTCGCAGCCCGTTTTCAACCAGCCACCGGCCCATGCGCGGCGCAGCTTTGCGACCCCGTTTTTTCAACGGCCGGTCATGATCCGGAAGCGATTGATCTTTCCAACTCGACTTGGCATGACGGAGCAGCAGCAGGGTTTTCATGGCGGCGGAGGATACACGGTTTCCAGAGGCAGGGCATCCGTGGCAGCGTTCGTTTCGATGAAGGTCTTGGGGGCTCCATCGAACCGATCCCTGTCGAGCCGAACAGTGACGGGTGCAGTCGCCAATCGGTGGTCGCTGTTTCTTGTCCCCTCTC
>JANODP010000180.1:0-27587 GCA_031412755.1 Schlesneria sp.
CCGCCCCCCCCGGTCGCACTCCGGGTACCGGCACTTCGCAAATTCGTATTGGGCCGGTTTGTGGTTTGACCCAAAACACCCCTCCCCTTGGGCAAATCCCGATTTTCCCAAGTCCCTGACCCCGGCTTTGTCCCGACGACCCTGATTTCCGGTACCGAACCCCAGTGGCCCACTCGCAGCCCGCCTTGACGACGACCGGCCCCCCAGTGACCCGCGCGGAGTGGGTCTGGCTGGCGGTGGCGATGGTCGCCGGGGGAATTCTGCGGCTGGTCAATCTCGACCGGGTGGCGGTCGAGCACTTTGACGAGGTCGTCTATGCGTCGAATCTGCTCGTCCCGGCAGAGTTCGGGGGCGAGTACCCGTTCCGGCAGTTGTACGCCCCGCCGCTGCTTCCGTCCGCCATCGAGTGGTTCACCGTGTTTGGCAAGACGTTGTTGGGGGATGTCCCCCGCTGGTGGCCGATGCTGCCGGCTCTGGCCTGCGGTCTGGCGACGATCCCGAGCCTGTGGTGGATCGGGCGGAGCTGGTTCTCGCCACGGGCGGGGATCGTCGCCGCGCTGGTGATCGCGTTCCACGAGTTTCACGCCGCGTATTCCCGGACGGCGCTGACCGACGTGCCGCTGTCGTTGTTCGTGCTGTGGGCGGTCCACTGGTTCTGGATCGCGTTGAGATCGGGACGAGGGAGGGACGCCATCGTCGCCGGGGTCTTCACCAGTCTGGCGTGGTGGACGAAGTACAACGGCTGGTTGCCGCTGGCGATCGCCGCGTCCGGGGGCGTCTTGTGGCAGATCCTCCTGCCGCGCGGTGAGCGGAACTGGACGCGATTGATCCGGGTCTGGCTGCTGAGTGCGGCGACCGCGTTTGTCCTCTGGCTCCCCGTGTTGTGGGACTGCCAGAAGATCGGCGGTTACAGCGTGGTCGCGGCGAATCACCGGCAGTATGTCACGGGGTTGGCCTCGTGGGGGGGGAACCTCGTCCGCGGGTATCAATACCTCGACGAGTTCGTCGGCTGGACCTCCGGCGTGGGACTGTTGCTGGCCATCGCGGTCGTGCTGCTGCCGAAGCGATACGGCGTCGGCGAAGACGATCGCGATCCGACGTCGCCGGAAAGGCTGCTCGCATCGGCGCTCACCGGGGCCTGGTTCTGCGGACTGATCGTCGCGACGCCGCTGTACTTTCCCTACTCGCGGCTCTGGCAGCCGTGGTTGGTTTCCTCGTGCCTCGTGATCGCCGGAGGGATTCCTCTGCCACGGCTTCAACGGCTCAGGCCGTTCCGATCGCTGGGGCAATGGTATTTGGCTGTGCTGTGTCTGGCGGGAGTCCTCTGCGGATTGATGCTGGCCGTGCAGGCGGTCTCGACGACGTCGCCGTCGGGCCTCCCCGCCAGCCTGGAACGTCGCGACAGCCTGGCGTCTGCTGCCGATCGCATCCGCACGCTGATCGGGACGGACGACTCGGTCGTGGTGGTCGCTCAGAGCGACCCGGCCCTGTGGTACACATTGCGGCGGAGCGAGATCCCCACGTTTCTCGCCAGCACGTTTGAATTCGTCGATGGCCGGTTGACCGGGCAGGGTTACCTGGTGATCGGTCCGATGTCGCTCGACGACCCGACGGTCCAGGCCGACTGGAATCGACGCCGCGACCGATTTGAGCTGGTCGAGGAGATCTCCGTTCATCCGAGCCGGATCGCGCTGTTGGATCTGGTCTCGCCCCGCGAACTGGCCGAACATCCCGAACGCCGGACGATGACAGTGCGGCTGTACCGCGTGCGGAAGTGACGGAGACGAAGTGGGGCGGACGATCGGTGACGGTGTGTGGACGAAGAATGTCGTGCGTGCAGAGGGGAGGAATGTTTCATGTTGCTGGAAGGCCGTCCCGCCGGGTGGTTCACCTCCAATGTTGAACTGCGAATGAACGGGCATTCGCTGGGCGTGGTTCGCGCCCGCTGGTTCAGCGAGGGACTGGATCTCGAACTGGGCGGGCATCGCGTGCGGTTTGAAAAGCCGTCCTGGCTGAGAAGCCATTTCGTGCTGAAGGACGCCGATGGGAATGAGCTTGGTTCGGCCAAGTTGCAGGGATTCTTCGGGCAGCGTTGGGCCATGAGTCTCAAGTCGGGAGCAGGATCGCTCGAACGAGCCGGTTGGTTCACGTCGGGCTATGTGCTGAGGCAAGGCTCGTCGATCACGGCGCGGGTTCAATTGGCGGGCTGGTTCTCTCGGGAGTGGCAGGTGATCGCGGACGATTCGCTGGCCGCGGAGGATGTGTTGCTGATCGGTCTGGTCTACACCACAATCCGCCACCGCGAGTCACGGCAGCAGGCCGCTCATTCGGGTTGAGTGGCGGACGAGGCATCGCCGCGAAAGTCTGTCTCGTACAGGGCCGCGTCGATTGAGGGAGTTCTCGAAATGAAGCCGCTCGTCAGCATCGTGTTCGCAGCGTTGGTTTGGTGCGGGCTGGGAATGAATCCCGCGTTGGCTCAAGAGGCGGGCGGCCTCAGCAATGGATTAGTCGGTCATTGGCCGCTGGTGAAGGACGCGAAAGACGTCTCGGGGAACGGGCACGATGCGAAGGCGAGCGGTGTCGTGTGGCGTGCTGTCTCGGTGCAGGATGACGATCCGGGTGGAGCCGTATTCGATGGTCGCGAGGCTTCGTTGGAGGTGGCCGCTCATCCCGCGTTGAAGCTGGGGCGCGGAGACTTTTCCGTGGCGGCGTGGGTTTGGGCGGATGCCTCCACCGACGACGTGCCGGGAGACATTCTCAGTCAGTACGACCCGGCGACGCGGCGCGGGTTTCATCTCGGCGTGAAGTCGAACACGGGGGTCACGTTCAACCAGGCCAACTTCCGGCAGCTTCAGTTTGGGATCGACGACGACCGGATCTCGGCTTGGCGCGACTGTGGTAAGCCGGGGAAGAACTCGTTGTTGGCGTTTGGGCTGATCGCGCACAGGGGACGACTATTTGCCGGGACATGCGAGCCGGGTGCGGGAGATTCGGGGCATCTCTATCAGTACTCGCACGGCCAGACGTGGACCGATTGCGGATCGCCCGCGCCGAGCAACGCGATCACCGCGATGGCCGCTCACGACGGGAAACTTTATGTCGGCACGGGCAAGTACCGCGTGGCGGGTTCAGCGCTGG
Organism: Schlesneria sp.; assembly: GCA_031412755.1. Taxonomy (GTDB): domain Bacteria; phylum Planctomycetota; class Planctomycetia; order Planctomycetales; family Planctomycetaceae; genus Schlesneria. The sequence continues at coordinate 3,139 of JANODP010000180.1, forward strand.
CGGAGTCCGAAAACGCCAATCTCGGCGGGCGAGTATTTCGGCATGACGGGACTTCGGCGAATGGTGAAACCAAGTGGACCGATTGCGGGCAACTTCCGAACGCCGAGGCGGTCTCGGGCCTGGTCGTCTACCGCGAGCACCTCTATGCGGGATCGCTCTACAAACCGGCTGGTTTCTTCCGGTATGAAGGTGTCGCAGGCTGGCGCGATGTGGGCGTCCCCGACGGTAAGCGGGTCGAGGCACTCGCCGTCTACAACGGCCACCTGTACGCATCGAGCTACGACAGCGGACACGTCTATCGGTTCGACGGCAAGACGTGGACCGACCTTGGGCAACTCGGCGACCCGGCCGAGAACACGCAGACGTATTCGTTCGCCGCCTACGAAGGTCGGCTGTATGCCGGAACATGGCGCAGCGGTCGGGTCTATCGGTTCGAGGAGTTGGCCGACAAAAAAACGGCCCGTCCTGTTTTCATGTGGCGCGATGTCGGTCGCTTGGGGGAAGAACTCGAAGTGATGGGCATGCTCGTTCACAACGGACGCCTGATGGCGGGGACACTGCCGCTCGCCGAGGTCTATCAATTTGACGGAGGCGACCGTTGGAAGAGAATCACGCAACTCGACACGACTCCCGATGTGAAGTACCGCCGCGCGTGGACGATGGCCGAATACCAAGGCCAGGTCTTTTGCAGCACGCTTCCCAGTGGAAAGATTCATGCGTGCGAGATCGGCAAACTCGCGACGTGGGACGACGAATTTCCCGCCGGCTGGCATCACGTCACCGCCGTGAAGTCGACGGGCAAACTGCTGCTGTTCGTCGATGGCCAACTGAAGAGCAGTTCGACCGACTTCCATCCCGAGGACTTCGACCTCTCGAACGATCGGCCGCTGCGGATCGGCTCCGGTCCCAACGACTTCTTTCACGGCCGCCTGCGCGACGTCAGGCTGTACCGACGGGCGCTGAATCTCGGCGAAGTGGCCTTACTGTTGAAGGCCCGGTAGGACCACGATCGTCGAGTTCGCAACCGGCCGATGCCAGGTGGGGACTACGAACCCGAGAGTTTGTCCACCACATGCAGCTTGCCGCCGCAGAAGCGGCAGGCAACCTTCACGCCAATGTATTTCCGGGCGAATCGCAGTTCTTGCTCGCAATGCGGACACTTGGAAAAGACATCGGCCTCGCAGACTCCGGGGCTGGCGGGGTCGAGGCGAAAATCGGCGTCGCAGAACTTGCACTGGACCCGCTGACCCAAATACTTGCGGTTGATTTTGAGTTCCTGCGCGCACTTCGGGCAGCTTGCAAACAGACCCGTGGGGACGATTTCGATCATCACGCCAATCTCTTGCAGGGGGATGAAGACGGGAACTTCCACGCTGTCCCGTTCCAGGTCCGGATTGAGCAGCGCCCGGCAGTTTTGGCAGTGAATCATGCTCGGCGGCATGTCATCACCGCATTGGGGGCAGGGACCACCGGGCCAGGCAGGCATCTGATTGGTTCCAAGAGCAGAACAGATTGGTTGCCAAGTCAGTCGGTTCGCGAGCAGCGTCGATGGTTGCGCGGAAACGTGTGATTCAAAACAGCGTCGAGATTGCCGAAACGGACTTCGCCGCACAGGGGACCTGCCGCCCCCGCGGTCACTTTGAGGCAGCGGGTTTCGCCGGCTTGGCGTTCAGACACGAAAGCTTGTGGAACGATCGAAGGTACAAACGATCATTGGCCACCGCCGGCGTGGAATAGCTGGGATCACCCAGCGGACTCTCGCCGAGCAGCTTGAAGGTGGGGCCGGCTTCCACCACGACAACCTTGCCGGTCTCTTCAATGCAGTACAGCTTGCCGTCAATGCAGACGGGCGATCCGCTGAAGTTGCCTCCCACTCGCTCCTGCCACACGGTCTGACTGGTCTTCGGATCGAGGCAGGTGATGACGCCGTTATCGTTCCACAGAAACAACAACTCGCCGAATCCAATGACTGCGGGAACGTAGGGCAGTTCCTTGTCGCGTCGGACTTTGATGTGAGTCTCCGCGACGTCGCCCTTGCCGGACGGATCAACGCCGATCAGTCGCGACCCTTTTCCTCCCTGGCCGCAGGTGGCATAGATCAGTCCCTGAGCGATTCCGGGCGAGGCGACAGTTCGCTGCGGCAATTCACCCGACGACCAATTCTGCTGCCCGGTCCAGGGGTCGAGACTCGTCAGGCCGGTCGCCCCCGAAAGGCAGACCAACTGCGGTTTTTGGTTCGTGGCCTCGATCAGCAGCGGCGTGGCATAGGAGGCTTCTCGCGCATCGCGCATCGTGCTCCACACGACCCGGCCCGTGCGACGATCGCAGGCCACGACGGAACTCGGCCCGTCTTGATCGTTCGCGATGATCACGAGATCCTCGAACACGAGCGGAGAGGCTCCCTGGCCGTGCTGGCTGACGAACGGACCCAGCCAGGTTCTCCAACTCAATTGTCCGTGGAAGTCGTACGCCGCGAGCGAGAATCGCTCTTGATCGGCGAACGCGACGTAGACTTGCTCACCATCCGTGGCGGGCGTGCTGGAGGCAAAGCTGTTCTTGAGGTGCTTGCGGTTGGAGTTGTATCCCGCCGCCCGCGACCACTTGACCTCACCCGTGACGGAGTCCAGACAGTACAGGTGGCGAACTTGCCCGGCCTCTGTGGCGGTTGTCAGAAAGAGGTGTCGGTTCCAGATGACAGGTGACGAATGGCCCTCACCGGGCAGGCTGACGACCCAGGAGTAATCGCCCTCGCTCCACTCAACCGGGATTCCCGTCTGTCGACTTATGCCCACTCCGTCCGCCCCTCGATAGCGAGGCCAGTTTTCTGCCGAGAGAGTGGAGGCCAGCATGCTGGCGGCCAGAACCAACGTCGCGCAAGACCAATCCTTCGAGGAGACGGGGAACTTCCAATTCATCGACACGGCCTCGATTACGAGTGGGGGAAAAACATCACATCCGTCGTGGAACACGAACGGGAGCCAGCATGACGCTCGATGTTCGCGACCGCAAGAGTTTGAGGAGAAGTCGCCCGAGGGATTGCAGCACGCCTGTCTGTCCTACGGAGCCGCATCCAAGCCCGGTGGGTATGTTGTCGCGAATCATTAGTGTCGCGATCGTGAAGACTCGCCCGATCGGAGAGCAGAAATCGAGTGGGGTCGTAATGGGGATCGCCAACGGTTGCCGCTTATCGCAAAAAATGACGGGGTCTCGGACTACCTGCTCGCGCCGAATGGAACGTTTCCATAACTTGCGATAGTGCAATCAGGGCCGGAGTGAGGTTGCAATGCCTTGCCAATCGCCTCCGGGTGACCGTATCATGACTTCCTTATGCAGGTCGTCGGGCCGGATGACCGCGATTTTGCTTTCCGCATTTCGCTACGCATACGCATACTCACCCGAACAAGCATTGTCATTTTGGATCCGACCATGAGCGCTACCAAAGAAGATACGACAGGCCAAGATTTGACCTCTGCTCAGCCTCCGGCGGCATTGGCCTATTTGGTTGTTCAAAATGGCCCGATAGAAGGGACACTGATCCCACTTCAGGCGGGGTTCATCGCAACCATTGGTCGAGCAACGACGAATCGAATTGTGCTGCCTGACGAGATCTGCAGCCGGAATCACTGTGAGATTTTCTTCGACGCAGGGAGTTGGAAGTTGCGAGACCTGGGCAGCCGCAATGGAACTCGAGTTCGCGGAGAACCGATTTCCGGCGACTACACGCTCACGGAAGGCCGGCAGTTTCAGATCGGCACCACGTTCCTGGGCTTCACTTTGGACTGTAGCAAGTTCGCCGGCGAAGACTCCCGCCAGCGATTCGATGCGGACACCGCATCAGAGATGTCCGTGGTGACGGACGGCGTTGTAACCACCTCCGAAGCAGAATTTCATCCAGAGATCGTTCATCGCACGGGAACGACCCGGTATTCGCGGCCCGATGCCGAGGCGATCTCCTCTCGTGATCGGGCCGGTCAGGAAGCGCAGCGTTTGGTTCGCTTGGGCCTCAGAATGGGAGCCGCTGGCGACATCCGCTCACTTTCAGAAATTGTGTTGGATGGTTTGTTTGATGTCACGTCCGCTGATATTGGAGCAGTTTTGCTTCTTCCGGTGGACGGAATCATACAACATCCGGTTCCCGGGCATCTGGAATTGGCGGCCTACAAATCGCTCGATTTGAGGCCATACGAGCGAACCTCGGATTATGTTGCCAGGGTCGTTCTGGAGACACGTGTTGCCGTTGTCGCGCAGGACGTCAACGCGAGTGACCGATTCAAGAGTAGCGACAGCCTCAAGGCGATGCGTGCCGAAAGTATCATCTGTGCGCCGATTCGAACCGGAAGCGTTTTGTTCGGGTTGATCCAACTCTATTCGACGAACCCTGACAACCGCCTGGATGCCGAAGACGCGGAATTTGCCCTGGCCGTCGCGGACCAAATGGCTCTGGCGCTGGAACGGATTCACGAGCGAAACCGGCTGGCAGCGGGGCTGGCTCGCGTTGAGACCGAGAACCAGACGTTGCGCGAACAGTTGCAGATTGAAACTGAACTCATCGGCGACAGCGAGTCCATCCGCAAACTGCGAGAGAGGATTCTGCGCATCGCGCCGACGGGCGCAACGGTCCTGATTCGTGGCGAAAGTGGAGTTGGAAAAGAACTGGTCGCGCGCGCCATCCACGAACACAGCGGGCGGAAGTCCGGTCCGTTCGTCACCATGAATTGTGCCGCCCTCAGCGAGAGCCTGCTCGAAAGCGAACTGTTCGGGCATGAGAAGGGATCATTCACGGGTGCCATCGGCCGGAAGATCGGGAAGTACGAGCAGGCACACTCGGGTACGCTGTTTCTCGATGAGGTCGGGGAGATGAGCCCCGCGATTCAGGCCAAGTTTCTGAGAGTCTTGGAGGGTCACCCGTTCGAAAGAGTGGGTGGCGGCAGCGAAGTTCGGGTGGATGTCAGGGTGGTCGCCGCAACCAACCGTGATTTGGAGCGGTCGGTGGAGCAGGGGCAGTTTCGCAAGGACTTGTATTTCCGCCTGCAGGTCATGGAATTGCTCGTCGAACCGTTGCGGGTTCGCAGGTCCGATGTGGCTATTCTGGCGAAGTACTTCATCGAGCGAGCTGCCAAGAGGACCAAGAGCCAGGTGACATCGATCACGCCGTCCGCCATTTCGACGCTGATGAATTATCCGTGGCCAGGAAACGTACGTGAGTTGCAGAACACGATCGAGCGTGCCGTAATCTTGTGCACGAGTGACACCATCGGAGTGAGCGACATTCAGTTGTCGGCACTTGGAGCGGGTGAAGTGAAGCCCTCGGTTCCAGGGCGGCAGGAGGGATTTCGAGCCGTGTCGCTTGATCTCATCGAACAGGAGCAGATTCTCGGCACCCTGGGCTGGACCAATTGGAACAAGTCACAGGCCGCTCAGATTCTGGGAATTGAACGATCAACACTCGACCGAAAACTCAAGAAGTACGAAGTCGAGCGTCCGCGATCGTGAGTGTTTCTTCGACTCCAACGGGTCGTCCTTAGAGGTTAAGTTCCACGACGTTTCGTCCCACCTCGGTCTGAAACGGAGATCAGTCGCGTGTCCAGTGTGATCTCCTTCAAGTGTCGCGCTGATCGCACTCAGACGATTTCCAAAGAATCTTGTTGACATTTGCAAAAAACGGCAGAGAATACGCCTGCTTCGTTGTAGAGCCCTGCCGGAAGTTGATCTCCATTCCACAGAAGTTCGGCAAATCAAGATCACCGCAAACTGCGTGTCGGGTTCGCCTTGTTGATTGTGGCTGATTGATGCCAGTTGGGTGTGACGATGGCGGAGATGTTTACTGGATGCACGTTCTGGGGTTCCTGTTTCTTGGAGACATAGCGAATGTCGTTCGATTACGACGTTGAAGAAGTCGAATTGGAAGAAGTCGAGTACGCTGTCGAGAGCGGAGAGGACGAGTACTCCGCTGAGTTCTCGGACAAGTTTGAAGAGATTGACTTTGAAGCCTTGGGTATTGATCCCAGCGGGCCAACGGCTGCCAAACCAGGAACGGAAGAAAAGGTTCTGATGTTGGCTGCTCGTTACGCCGCTGGTGTCCCGTTGTGGCATGGCAGTGATTGCTATGACCACGGCCCGGGGCAGTCGATTGCGCGGCTCCTGCGCAAAGGCTAACCATCTTGTCCTGACATCGTAAATCGGAACGAAATAGTCCCTCTTGCTGTGCGTCGGGCGCGGCAAGGGGGACTTTCCTTTTTGGATGGCCTCTTGCAAGGATCCCATTCACCCAAAGATCGAGGCGAGCACCCCAAAGGCAGGATTGACGGGTCGAGACTTGACATTGGTATCGCGCTGACGAGCCTTTTCTGTTACGTTCGTTGAGGATGAACCTTCATCAGGTGAGAGTCACGGCGGCAGTGGTTCACCGCTGCCATTTGTTCATGGACTCGCGGAATGGCAACTAACGCACTTTGTGATTCACGGGCAACGCCGATGAAAATCGCGGCTTCCCGATTGCAGAGAGAGCTCAGGGCCTCGCTGATCGCTCTGGTTGTCGTGCGATTGTTCCTTATTGACGCCCGTCCGGTCTTGGCAGATGAGAAGCCTGTCCCTGCGGCGGTGTGGAGTCAGTGCTATCGTGATCGAGCGCTGGCGACGGCCATTGCACAGGCACAGGACCGCATTCAGGCAGGTGCCACGGCCGACGGAATCAATCTCCTGCAGTGGGTGCTCAACCAGCCGGTGGATGGTTTCATCGAGACGAAGGCGGGAGTTGTTTCCGCGAAGACGAGAGCCGAGCAATTGCTCGGCTCGGTATCGCTGGCCCAATACCGCCGACAGTTCGGGGCCGAATCCGAAACGCGATTCTCAACGGCCAAGACAGAGGCCAGTGAGGCCGATCTGCAGGCCGTCGTTCAAAGGTTTTTTCTCACCGAATCGGGCTTGGCTGCGGCAGAGCAACTGATGGCCGATTGGCTTGATCGCGGCGAATACGACCTCGCCGCCGCTCTGCTCGATCGAGTGATGCAGGAGCCCTGCCACGCGCCGCGAATTTCATTGCGTTTTCGTAGGTTGGCGGAAGCCTTGAAGCCCTTGGCGGCGCGGGGCGACGACGTCCCTTCCGGCGGAAATTTCCAAACATCGTCGACGAATCGGTCAGGAGAAGTTGCGGGCCGAACTCGTCCAACACCCACGGCGGCCGATCAGTTGTTCGCGTCCGGTTGGATGCTCTCCGGTGGAGATCACGGCCGAAATCGAGTGGTTGTCGGAAGCGTGCCGTTGCTGCGGCCCGCGTGGAGTGTGCCCGTTCAAGCTTTGCCGCCCACGCATCGGGCGGCTGTCCACAACACGCCTTCGTTGCTGCTGCCCGCGCGGAGCGTGTCCGTTCAAGCCTCGCCGCGGCGGCAGGAGCTCGACGCTCAGTTCCGGAATCTGGAAGGCCGCCAGCGAGATCTGGATCGTCCCATCTGTGCGGCCTCGTTCCCCATTGTGGTTCGAGACAAGGTGATCGTGCGAAACATTGATGACATTGCCGCGATCAACATTGCCGACGGGCAGACGGCGTGGACGTTTGCTTGTGAGCCCGGTCCGGCGACTTGGACCGACAGGGCCGATGCGGGAGGATTCCAGCGCCCGTTCGGCAGGCAGGCCAGCGTTCCTTCATCGCCCGTCGATGCCTGGTTTGAGAACTCTCGCGCGGGGATGCTGTCTTCGGACGGACGTTACATCTATGCGACCGCGGAGTTGCCGGAAGCCACTGCCGACGAAGAGGACGCGGCGCTGCAGGCCGAGGCGACAACGATCGCGCCGGGTTGGAATGTTCGCAACCGCCTGCTGGCGTTGTATGTGGACTCACCCGCATCGACCGATCGTCGCATCGCCTGGGCCAGTGACGGTCTGATGTTGCAGCGGCCCGGTGCCTCAAAGAAGCGAGCGACCTTCCTGGGACCTCCGCTACCGGGGACGACCGAGTTGTTGTGTGTCACGGAACAGCAGGGCGAGATCCATCTGACTGCACTCGATCCCAGTTCGGGAGGGGTGCTTTGGACGCAGCCGGTTTGCGTGCTGGATCGAAGCGCCGCGAGTGATGCCGAGCGGCAACTCATGGCCTGCGTGCCCGCGAGGTCGAACGGTGTCGTGGTCTTTCCCACGAACACCGGTTTGATGGCGGCCATCGATCTGGCTCGCCGCCGGCTGCTCTGGGTGTCGTTTGTGGATGACTTGCCCGACATCCAGCAGCCGCGTCAGCCGCGAGGCAACCGAGCACCGACTCTCGGTTACGCCGGGTTCGCCTCGCACGCGGTGATCGCCGACGGGCGAGTGGTCTGTCTTCCGCCTCGATCGGGGCGAATCCATTGCCTCGATCTGATGACCGGCAGGAATTTGTGGACCTCTCCGAGGGGTGATGGCGAATTCGTGGGCAACATTGTGGAGGGACGGGTGCTGGTGGTGGGACGCCAGAGTTGTCGCAGCCTCGCGCTCTCCGATGGCAGCGCACTCTGGACCAGTCCGACGGGACAACCGGCCGGACGCGGACTCTGTTTGGGAGACCGTTATGTTCTCCCGCTGGATGACGGTCGGATGGCGGCGCTCGACATGATCACGGGCCGCAACGTCGGGAGTTCGATCCCGAGGAGTGAGGTTCCGCTCGGGCATCTCATCGCGGACGGAAGCCGCATCTTTTCGCTGAGCCATCGCGTGCTGATCGCCTTCCCGCAGTCTCACCAGGTTCAAGCCGAACTCGATTCGCCGACGGCCTTCTTGCGCACCAGGGCTGAGCGGGATTTGGCTCTCGCCGAAATCGACCTGGCCGACGGACGGACGGACGATGCGGAACGAAGGCTTCGAAGCGCATTGTCCGGTGAGCTGTCCGATTCACAACGAACTTCGGTGCGCCGGCATCTGAAATTGTTGTTGCTGGCCGCGCTGGCCCGATCGGATGCGCCGTCGTCCGTTGACTGGGATTTGCTCGAACGATTGATCGAGACTCCGGCCGAGCGATTCCAGCTTCTGGCGGCCCGCTTCCATCACACCGCACGCGAAGCCGACGACCGGCAGTCGGCGGGATTGGTCGAAGGAGTCTACCGGCTGCCCTCCGGGTTGATGTCTTCGTCGCCGGAGGACGCGCAGTGGTCGATGTCGCCGGCGGTGTGGAACCGTCTGTTGCCGGCGCGGGCCGCGCGAGATGAACTGATGCTCCGGCAACAGCGGGAGTGGCATGCTCACGCTCTGGCGACGACCGAGTCAGCCGAGCAGCGACGATTCGTGCGGGCCTTCGATGACGATGCGCTGGTGCGGCCGGTGCGGGCCAGCCTCGCGGAGAAGCTGGTCGAGCAGGGGGAGCCTCAGGCGGCCGAGACGTTGTGGCTGCGGAATCGGCTGTCGGACGATCCCGCCTCGGCGGCCGATGCCGCAGCCAGACTGGGCGAATTGTGGGAACGGGCCGGCTTCATCGATGAGGCGGCGGAACAGTTGGACTCGCTGGCGACGGAGTTCGCTCGCGTCAGGTTAGCCGATGGATCGACAGGGGCCGAGTTTGTGGCTCGCCTCGCACCCGGTCGTCCCGCGCGGCAGGCTTGGCAACGTTCGCAGCGACTGGCCTGGGACGTCGATCGGGTCGAGATCGTCCAGACTCCCGCCGTCACGGGCTTTGTGCAGCAACCGGGCTTTGTCGGCATCGCCGCCAACGAGCCCGGTCGATTCGTTTCCGAGCGGGCCGCCCCCTTCAGTCGCCAGGTCGGCAAGTCGCCCGAACAACCGTGCGAGTTCGTCTTCACCACGGTCGAGCGGGGGGAGGGGCATCAACAAATTGTCTCGGTGTTTGATCGCCGCACCTCGCTGCCGCGCGGTGCGGTGCGAGTTCCGCTGTCGCACCGCTGGCCGTCCGCAGACAGGTTGCCGCTGGTCGGACATTTGATTCCGCTCGGTGCGTCGGGAGGCGTGATCGGCCTCTCCACGATGCAGCTCGATGATGGCGAGCCGGTCTGGAAGCAACTGCCGACCGATTTGAAAGACCGCCAGAGTGCCACCTTTCCCGGTCCGAGCGGGCCGGGGTTTGCCTCGTTCTTGTGGCGCAACCGGCTCTACGTGGTAGACCCGCTGGATGGTGAGCTGTTGTGGCAGCGCACGCTGTCGCTCAACTCGCAGGAGATTCCGTCGAACCAGCGTTTGGAAATTGTGGGCGATCAACTCGCGTTGGCCGTGCAGAGTCCGGACCGCACGACGTTTGAGGTCTTCGAGACCTCGACCGGCCGTCCCCTGAAGACGGTTCGCCCCGGCTTCGATCCGCGTCAGTGGCAGATGGCGTTCGGACGCCACGTCGCCGGCATCGTCGATGCGCCCGAGGGTCGCTGCCTGCAAATCCGCGATCTGCTGAAGGAGGCTCCCGATGTGAGCGAACCGGTCGGCGATCGAGTCCTGACCTACCCGCTCGGCCGCGGCGAGTTTGCCCTGTTTGCGACCGGGGGTGAGATCAAGATCTTCGACATGCCGCGAGGTCGGCAGAAGCTCGACGTGTCGCTCGACGAATCCGAACTCAAAAACTTCGGTGCCTTCCGCGTCCTGGCCGATCACGATCGCTACTACGTCAACGTGCAGAGACAGATGCCGACCGCGATGACGACGAACTACAACCAGGCTCTGATTGATTCACCGCTGCCCGGCGTTCACCTGCGAGACGACCTCTATGCCTTCGATCGAACGACCGGCCGCCTGTTGTGGATGCGGTCGATCCCCTACCGCACCGTGCTGCAATTCCCGCGCAGCAAAGTTCCCTTCCTGGTCGCGGTCAGCATCGTGAAGGATCGCCAGAACACGAACCAGCAAAGCCTGACCGTGGAAATCCTGAGCGGCACCACGGGCGAGACCATCGGCTACCGCGAGAACCTGCCCCACGACCGCCTCCTCGCCGCCGACTACGACGCCACCACCGGCCGCGTCCTCCTGACCGGCCAGACCACCAACATCGAACTCCGTTTCGACCGGAGCCTCCAGCAGCCAGGCCCCTGATGCGATACGACCCCGCACGCCGGTACCGATGTCGCGGCTTGACCAGCGGACGAGGGGTGGGTAGTTTTACCGCCGTCTCGCGGGTGTGGTTCAATGGTAGAACGAAAGCTTCCCAAGCTTTAAGCGGGGGTTCGATTCCCCTCACCCGCTCTTCGATTGGTTCCCGTCAGACCCGGCCTTCTTCGGCCGGGTTTGTTCGTTTCTCTCGGTGATCATTCTTCCTGGTGGTTGTTCTTTCTGTGTTCGTTTCCGAAAGTCGAGTCATGATCTCTTCGCTCGATGGTGCCCGCCGTGGTGGTGTCCGAGGCCTGGTTGGCAGGGGCTGCGCGCTGGTTGTTGCGGCCGGGTTGCTTGGTGGGGTGTGGCTGGGCCAGGTGGTCTCGGCGGAGGAGGGAATGCAGTATCCGCTGGCCGCCGCCGTGGGGGCCGATGGCGTGGTGTATGTCGCCGATCGTGATCTGCCCGGCGTGTGGAAGCTGGTCGACAACAAGTGGTCGATCCATTTCCAGGGCTCGAAGAAATTCCGCACGCCGCTGAACGCCGTTCGCTGTCTGGCGATCGATCCTCAGGGAAAGCTGCTGGCGGGGGACTCGGCCACGCACGAGATCTATCGCTTCGACGACGCGGGGCAGCCGCAGCCGCTCACGAAGGGAAACGTCGGCGTCCCGATGGCGCTGGCCGTGGCGAAGGACGGCACGATCTATGCCTCGGACCTGGAGATCCAGCGGATCGTCAAGATTCCAGCGGAGGGAGGGGAACCGGGTGAGTTCGCCGAACTGGCTGCCACGCGCGGGCTGGCACTCGATGCGGAAGGCCGCCTGATTGCGGTCTGTCACGGCAAGAATGCCGTGATCCGGTTTTCGGTCGATGGCAAGGAGCGCGACGTGCTGGTGGAGGGGCGACCGTTTCAGTTCTCGCACCATGTGGTGCTCGGTCCGAAGGGCGAAGCCTACATCGCGGACGGGTATGCCAAGACGATCTGGAAGGTGGAGGGGAAGGCCGCGCCGGTGGCGTTCGTGGCGGGCGAACCGCTCAGGAATCCCGTCGGCCTGGCGTGGCAGGGGGTTGAGCTGCTGATCGTCGATCCGCACGCCAAAGCGGTGTTTCGCCGAACGGCCGACAGCAAGCTCGAAGTGCTCGGCGAGAAGAAGTAGGGAGCGGAACTGAGTTCGGGAACTCATTCCGCTGACAGACCCCGGTGTTGCTCACCGGTTGGCGACACCCGACTCCTCGAATGGCGGCATTTCGGCCAATTCCCGGGGAGGCTCGGCGGCCGACAGGACGAGACTGGGCCTCGACATGTTCCAGGCGGTTTCGTGTCCGTCGGCGTAGCCCGATTGGTAGCCACTGTGCCAGCAGACATACAAGCCCCACAGGCCGAACGGAACCAGCCACAGTTTCCAACCTTGATTGGCCATGTTTGCCTCCATGCTGTCAGCGACCGGAAAAGACCCGCGGGAACTGGCTCAATGTGATTCTTCACCAAGTCTTCATCAGATATTCACAATTGAGTTTATCGGCGGATACTCACAATTGAGTTGATTTCCGTCAACGGCGCTTCCCGAAAATTCACAATCGGGTCAACCGGCGGCCAGCCCAATCGGGCTCTGCGAATTGACGCGGCGTGCCGGTTGTTGCGGACGAACCAGCGACACGACGGTCAGCGATGCGCTTCGGCGGGCGCATCGCGGAAGGGGGGAAACCGCAGCGCCGAGCTTTCCTTGATGATCGTCGACGAGCGCATCGGCGGATCGCAATACGGACAGACTTCGCTGTAGACGACCTTGCTGCACTTCGGGCATTCGTGGACGCCGTACACGGGTGTCGTGGCCGTCACGCGCTGGTAGATGAAGTAGCCGAACGCAAACACCGTGAAGGCAATCATCACCAGGACCGGTATCGGGTGAGCGGCACCGAACATCAGAAAGGTCGTCGCGCTGATGGCCGCAGAGCAGACGGCATACAACACCACATCGGTCATTCGAGCCCGGTTGAATCTCACCCGGGCCAGTTCTTCATTCACGCGGCGTCCCAGTTTGCTGCGAAGCACGTCGAACTTGCTCTCTTCGATCTCATCGGCCAACTCCAGCGCGCCGATCGCCAGAAGCAGTCGCTGCGTACTGTCGAGGACCCGGTAACTGTCGTCTTCGGAGAAGGCCACCTGATGCGCCCAGCGGTTGCGAAAATCACGCAACTCGCTGACGAGGCTGCGTTCGGACATTCCCAGCTTGTAGCGGAAGACGCTGTTCCACTGCTCCCACATCACGGTCAGAATGGCGTGTGCATCCCAGCCGTTGTTTTGCGCGGCGCTGGACAACTGTCCGCGCATGCTGGCGCGAGCCACCTCTTCCCACCTGCTTCCGTGAGTGGCCTGCATCTCCCGCTCAAAGAATGGGAAGATGCCGCGCGTGAGCGCATCCAGGGCACCGCCAATCCGCTGATGTTCGGATCGCACACCAAGTCTCCCACGAAGGGGCTGTCACATTTTGAACGACAGCCGAGCCAAAGTTTGCAGGGTGGCCCTCCAGCAACTCAAGCGGATGAAAGTCCGGTCAACATTGTTGGAGTCAGAGTAGTCGTCAGACCGGCCCGTGGGAAGTTTCCGATTCGGCTCCGCAACCAACAAATCCTAAGGAGACCGGACAATCGGACTAATCGGCACGACTGGCCCTGTCGCAGGACAGAGCATCGCGGCGGAGCGCGCACCAGAGGAGGCGCGGCCTCTTGGACTGAGGCCCATCAGGCGAGCAGTTCCTGCACGACGCGGCCATGCACGTCGGTGAGACGGAAGTCGCGGCCGGCGTATCGGTACGTCAGCTTCTCGTGATCGAAGCCGAGCAGGTGCAGCATCGTGGCGTGCAGGTCATGCACGGCGACCTTGTTCTCGACGGCGGCGAACCCGAATTCGTCGGTGGCGCCATGCACGTGGCCGCCCTTCACGCCGCCGCCCGCCATCCAGCAGGTGAACCCGTGGTGATTGTGATCGCGGCCGTTGATCTTGCCCGCATTCGATCCCGGCGTGGGAAGCTCGACGGTCGGTGTGCGACCGAATTCGCCGCCCCACAGGACGAGCGTCTCATCGAGCAGCCCGCGTTCCTTCAAGTCTCCGAGCAGCGCGCCGATCGCCTTGTCGCACTCACCCGCCAGGCGGCGGTGATTGACCTCCAGGTCATCGTGGTTGTCCCACGGCTGCCCTTCGCCGTGCCAGAGCTGCACGAACCGCACGCCCCGTTCGATGAGGCGTCTCGCGATCAGAAGCTGCCGCGCCTGGACGCTCGATCCGTACGCTTCGAGGACGTGCTTCGGTTCCTGCTGGATATCGAAGGCGTCGGTCGCCTCCATCTGCATGCGGTACGCCAACTCGAACGAATGGATGCGGGCTTCGAGCGGAGCTTCGTTCGCGCGGCGATCGGCATGACGGCGGTTCAGCTCCTGCAACAGATTGAGCTGCCGCCGCTGTTCGCCCCGTCCGATCTGGTCGTTGCGAATGTTCTCGATCAGCCGTTCGATCTGGGTGTGCTTGGTGTCGATGTGCGTTCCCTGAAAGACGCCGGGCAGGAAGGCCGATCGCCAGTTCTGAGTCCCCGTGATCGGCAGGCCGTTTGGGCACATGGCGATGAAGCCGGGCAGGTTCTGGTTCTCGGTCCCCAGGCCATACGTGACCCACGATCCGAAGCTCGGCCGCACGAGCCGTCCGTCGCCGCAGTTCATCAGCATCAGCGACGGTTCGTGGTTGGGAACCTCGGCGTGCATCGACCGAATCACGCAGATGTCGTCGATGTGCCTGGCCGTGTGCTGGAAGAGTTCGCTCACCTCGATGCCGCTCTGGCCGTACTTGGCGAACTTGTACGGAGATCCCAGTGCGGCCCCGGTCTTGCGTTCGGTCGGCAGGTTCGTCGTTGGCAGGGTCTGTCCGTTGTACTTCGTCAGCGACGGCTTCGGATCGAACGTATCGACGTGAGACGGCCCGCCGTTCAGGAAGATGTGGATGACGTGTTTTGCTTTCCCCGCGTACTGCGGTGCGTGAGCAATCATCGGCGACGTCCCGGCCGACGCAGCGCGAGCCACGCCACCAGAGCCGTTTCCCCCGGCAACAAGACTCGCCAAACCGAGCGATCCCAATCCCGTCCCCGCACGCGACAGGAACTCGCGCCGCGTCGAGGGAAGGGCCAACATCTGTTGCAGTTGTTTTAGTGACATCGCAGACCTCATCAGTCAACAAACAGAAATTCGTTCGTCAGCAGCAGCACCTGGGCCAGTCGATCCCACGGCGTCAGCTTCTCGGTGTGAGTCGTCAGGGCCTCGCGCAGGAATCGCAGGGCGAGTTCGCGCTCCTCCGATGAGGGTTCGCGGGCCAGTACTCGGCGATAGAGCAGGGCGAGGCGTTGGTCGTCTGCGCCCGCGGTCGCAATCTCGGTTGCCAATCGGCGAGCTTGCTCCTGCACGAACGGGGCGTTCAGTGCGAACAGCGCCTGCTGGGGCACCGTGGTTTGAGGCCGTTCGGCGGCGGTGGCCTCGGTGTCGGCGAAGTCGAACGCGCGGAAGACGCCCGGCAAATCGTTGCGGTTCACCAGTCCATAAATCGTCCGGCGGTTGCTCTTCACATCCATCTGATTCTCGAACGGACGGCCTCCCAGCGACGTGTCCAACTTGCCGGAGACCGCGAGCAGCGAATCGCGCATCGCCTCAAAGTCCAACCGTTGACGAGGCATCTGCCACAGCAGACGGTTCTCGGAATCGACGGCTCTCGCGGCGGGGTTGTCTGCGGACGATTGACGATAGACGGCCGAGGTGAGGATCGCGCGGTGCAGGCGCTTCATTGACCAGCGCGGAGCGCGGAGCGCGGAGTGCGGAGCGGAAGACGAAGAAGAAGAGTTGTCTGGCTCCGCGCTCCGCGCTCCGAGTTCCGCGCTTCCGACCACCTCGCTCGCCAGCCAGTCCAACAGTTCGGGATGCGACGGGGGCAGGCCGCGCGTGCCGAAGTCGCTCGACGTGGGGACGAGTCCCGTGTCGAAGTGATGTTGCCAGACGCGGTTCACCAGGACGCGCGGCGTCAGCGGGTTCTGCGGGTCGATGATCGCCTGAGCCAGTTCCAGCCGACCGCTTCCCTTGGCGAACGGCTTCCGTTCGGGACCGGCGACCACTTCGAGGAACTGGCGCGGGACTTCGTTTCCGGAGCGGCCGGGGTTGCCGCGAATGAAGACGCGCGGATTTTGAATCCCTCCGTCGCGCATGATCATCGCGCGGGGCGGCGCGCCGGGCGATGAGATCTTCAACTTCTCGGCTTCTCGTCTGACCTTCGTGATCTTGTCGCGTACGTCCCGGCTGAGCAGGCCGCGCGCCTCGTCGAGCGTCACCACGGCCGGAGACCCCTCGCCGTACAAGATCTGTCGCAGTTGCTCGGCGTGCGGATCGGCGAGGTTCTTCGCGTCGGCCTGCTGCTTCAATTGGTCGCGCCACTGCGCTGCCGTCTGCTGAAACAGCACCCCGTAAATTCGCGCGAGGTCCGCGATGTTTTGAGGCGGATTCTCGACGATGGCCTTTCGGACCAGCGGGTTGAGCTTCGCGGCCTCGGCCTCGCCTTCGGCGGACTTCCAGCGTTCGACCAGCTTCGCCACCGCCGGCGGGAACTCGTCCCTGCCAACCTTCGCGAGCTGATGCCACGGTGCGAAGACGGGATGTGACGCGGACGCCGTCCGTTCGACGTATCTCTTCCAGCGCTCGACCTGCGACTTGCGCGGCTCGGCCTTCAGTTCGAACAGGGCGGGAAGCTTGAGCCAGTTGTTGTTCTCACGCGCCGCCACGACCAGGCAGTCTCCCGCCCGATCGCGCAGCTCGTCCATCAGCTTGACGTGCGCCTGCTGCTCCATTTCGAGAATCGTTTTCTCATGCTTGGCCAACTCGGTTTGAAACGCCGCATACGCGGAGGCCTCTTTCGGCTCACCGATGATCGGCAGGTCATCCGGCTCCACTGACGACGCGAAGACGCCGTACAGCGAGTAGTAATCGGCGGTCGGCACGGGATCGAACTTGTGATCGTGACAGCGGGCGCAGGTCACCGTCAGGCCCATCAGCCCGCGCGAGACCACGTCGATCCGGTCGTCGATGATGTCGTGATTGTTGTTCAGGAACCGACGTCCCACGGTGAGGAAGCCCATCGCGGCGAGGGCCTCCGCATTTCCCGCCAACCCGAGTTGATCGGCCGCCAACTGTTCGAGGACGAACTGATCGAACGGCTTGTCGGCGTTGAAGGCATCGACCACGTAGTCGCGGTACGTGTACGAGTACGGATAGCGTGGTTCCTGCGTGAAGACGTAGCCCTTGGTGTCGGCGTAGCGGGCCACGTCGAGCCAGTGCCTCGCCCAGCGCTGGCCGTACAGCGGCGAAGCGAGCAGCCGGTCGAGCAGCCGTTCGTGCGCGTCGGGCGATCGGTCCGCTTCAAACTCGCGCACCTGTTCGAACGTCGGCGGAATGCCCCACAGGTCGAGAGTCACTCGGCGGATGAACGTGTACCGATCGGCGGGCAGCGAGAGTGACAACCCCTTCGCGTCGAGTGCCGCAACGATGAACGAGTCGACGGGGGATGCGAGCGGGTAGCGGGGAGCGGGGAGTGCGGAGCGAGCAGACGATGACGCCGCTGATGCTTCATCGCTCCGCGTTCCGCGCTCCGAGTTCCGCGTTTCCGGAATTGCCGGCCGCTTCACCGGCTGAAACGCCCAATGGTCCTTCGCCGACGAACCGCCTCCCGCACCGGTTGTCTCGTCCGGCCAGGGCGAACCGAGTTCGAGCCACTTCCTGATGATGCCCAGCTTCTCGTCGGAGAGCTTTCCTTTGGGAGGCATCTGCGTCTCGCCGTCGCGATAGCTCAGCACCTTCATCAACAACGAACCGTCCACGTTTCCGGCGACCACGATCGGCCCGGTGTCCGACCCCTTGGTGAAGCCACGCTTCGTATCGAGCCTCAGTCCCGCTTCCGACTTCTTCGGACCGTGACATGCCGAACAGTGTTCGATCAGCAGCGGACGAACCTGCTTCTCAAAGAATTCAAGCTGCTCGGGCGATGGTCTGTCGGCCGCCAGCAGTGACGAACCGAAGCCCCACGCGAGGCAACAGGCGGCGGCGAATCGAACGGCAGAAAGCATCCGGCGAAATTCCTCATTCTGGGCGAGCCGGTTGGGGTGGGAGACTCTGGCGAGTCTTATCGGCAGGCGGGCTGGCTGAGATTGTGACGGATGAGGCACGGCGTCGCAATCGGGATCACCGCGTCCAGGCGAGCCATCGCTCGAAGAGCCGCTTCACGAACGGAGTCAGCCGGGTTCGGTTGTAGGCATCGCCGCACTTGCGAATCGCCTCGGCGACAGTCGGGTACGGATGGATCGTGGCGGCGAGACGCCCGAGTCCGATGCGGTGTTTCATCGCGAGAACGATCTCGCCGATCATCTCGCCCGCGTGCTCGGCGACGATCGTCGCACCGACGATCCGGTCCGAACCGGCTTTGACCAGAATCTTCACGAAGCCATCGGTCGCGCCTTCGAGGATCGCGCGGTCCACGTGGTGAAAGTCTTGCACGAACGCGCGCACTTCGATGCCGCGTTCCTTCGCCGTCCGTTCGGTCAGGCCGACGTGAGCGACTTCCGGAGACGTGTAGGTACACCATGGGATGGTGAGCGCACTGGCTTTGGCCCGGCCAAAGAAGAGGGCGTTTTGAATGACGATCCGCGCCATGAAGTCGGCCGCGTGAGTGAACTTGTACGGCGAACAGACGTCTCCCGCCGCGAAGATCCGCGAGTTGGTTGTCCTCAGCCGGTCATCGACGACGACGCCCTTCGCGCGGTCGAACTGCACGCCGACCACCTCCAGGTTGAGGCCCTCCACATTCGGGGTCCGCCCCGCCGCGACGAGGATTTCATCGGCGGCGATTTCGATGGTCTCGGCGCCTTGTCGCACGAAGACAGTCTTCATTCCTGTCCCCTCGCCCCTCGCCTTGGAGGGGAGAGGGTTAGGGTGAGGGGTTCTTTCTTCCGCTTCCTGTGTTGGCAAGGTCCCATCACCATCCGGCCCCCTCACCCTAACCCTCTCCCCCGAAGACGGGGGCGAGGGGACAAGAGAAGACTCCGTGCCAGCCACCCGCTCCACCACCGCATCGAGCAGCACGCGGACGCCGTCTCGTTCGAGCGAGGCTTGCACAAGTCGCGCGGCATCCTCGTCTTCGCGGCCGAGCAACTGGTGCGACTTCTCGATCAATGTCACCTGCGCCCCGAGCCGGGCGAACGCCTGAGCCAACTCGCACCCGATCGGGCCGCCGCCGATGACGGTCAGTCGCGGCGGAAGTTCCGTCAGGTTGAAGACCGATTCGTTGGTGAGGTATCCCGCTTCGGCGAGTCCCGGTGTGTCCGGGCGGCTCGCCCGTGCACCGGTCGCGATGACCGCCTTCTTGAATCGCAGCGTCTGACCCGCGACCTCGATCGTATCCGGTCCGGAAAAACGACCCTCACCGAGGAAGACGTCCACGCCCAGGTTCTGAAACCGCGCGGCCGAATCGTTGGGTGCGATGTCGGCGCGGAGACGACGCAGGCGTTCCATTATGCGCGGGAAATCGAGTGCGGAACTCGGAGCGCGGAGTGTAGAGCTTGAAGAATCGAGATCATTCGGCATTGGCTCCGCGCTCCGCGCTCCCAGTTCCGCGCTCACGCCGAATTCGCCCGCCCGACTCACGCTCGTCGCCGCCCGCGCTGCCGCGATGAGGGCCTTCGATGGCACACAGCCAACGTTCAGGCAATCGCCTCCCATCAGCTCGCGTTCGATCAGCGCGACCTTTGCGCCGAGCCCCGCTGCTCCCGCCGCCGTCACCAACCCGGCCGTCCCCGCTCCGATCACAACGAGGTTGTAGCGCGAGGCCGGTGTCGGATTTACCCACGTCGGCGGATGAACGTGCTCGATCAGGCGGGCGTTGTGTTCGTCGTGAGGCGGCATGAAAATCCTGTGTCTGCTGGGTCATTAGTCACTGGTCATTAGTCATTAGTGAGTTACCCGCCGTTAACCAATGACCAATGACCAATGACCAATGACCAATGACCAATGACCAATGACCAATGACCAATGACCAATGACCAATGACCAATGACTAATGACTAATGACTAATGACTTCTCCACGCTTCCCATTCCACGCTGCCAATCCGCGCTTCACGATCAGCGGGAACAGGCCGAGCAGCGTGAAGGCCAATAGCAACTGCCACGTCATCAGTGCCGAGACGCCCTTGTCACGCAGCGTCTCCAGACTGCTGACCGACGAGCCGGCGTAGATGTAGACGCACGTGCCGGGCAGCATTCCGAGTTGGCTCACCCACCAGAACGTGGTTGCGCGGATCGGCGTCAGGCCCATGAGCAGGTTGACGATGAAGAACGGAACCTGAGGGATCAGCCGCAGCGTGAACAGGTAGAAGGCTCCTTCGCGGGCGAGGGCTTCGTTGAACGCATGCAGCCGATTGCCGAAGCGTGCTTGGATCGCGTCGCGGAAAAGAAACCGAGACATCAGAAATGCGATGGTGGCTCCGGCCGTCGAGGCGAAGCTGACGAGAACCACTCCGCGCCAGAACCCGAACAGCCAGCCATACGCCAGCGACAACACGGCCGCTCCCGGCAGAGACAACCCCGTCACGACGACGTACAGCACGAAGGCCGATCCGAAAACGAGAGCCGGCTGCTCGACAACCGCCCGCTGCAGAGCGGCCTGCCGCGCGATGAGCGAGTCGAACGAGAGGGCCTCGCGATACCGAACGAACACCGCGATGAGACTCACCACGACGACAAGCAGCGCGACGCGACCAACCCAATTTGGACGAGTGGCACGCCCTGACGCTTTGGGAAGGGCGTGGTCCTTCGGTTCCACGCCCTTCGAGGACTCAGGGCGTGCCACACTGTCGTTCCTCATTTGGCCTGCACCTTTTGTGTCGCCTTTTTGGTGTTCGGCCCGCCCGTGCCGGGGCCGATGGGCCACGTTGGACTTTCCGATTTCACCTCGGCATGAATCTTCCGCAGCTTCGCCGACAGATCGGCCAGCTTGGCGGGTTCGTTCGCGCTGAGATCGGTCTTCTCGGCAAGGTCGGTGCGCAGGTTGTAGAGTTCAAACTTCGAGAGGTCGGCGTTGGCGAGGAGCTTCCAGTCGCCGTCTCGCATGGCGACGCGGTTGTCGCCGCCGATGGCTCGGTCGTACTGCCAATAGAGCGGCTTTGAGCGGGCGACCGGCTGGCCATCGAACAGCGGCAGCAGACTCGCGCCGTCGAGTGCGCGATCGGTCGGAGCCTTCACGCCGGCGATCGCGCAGAGCGTCGGGAGCAGATCGAAACTGGCGACGGGCTCACTGACGGTCTGACCCGCTTTCGCATGGCCCGGCCAGCGGAGAATGCCCGGCACGCGGATGCCCCCTTCGTACATGTGCAGTTTCATGCCTCGCAGCGGTCCCGGCACGCCGTAGCTGCGGGTCCCCGTCGGATATCGCTTGAGCGTCTCCGGCCCGTTGTCACTGCTGAAGTAGACGAACGTGCTGTCGCGGAGGCCGTCGTCGTCGAGCCGCTTCATCAGCCGGCCGACTTCGTGATCGAGCTGCGTGACGTTGCCGAAGTAGTCGGCCTGCTCGGGAGTCTCGGCGACCGATTTGTATTGCTCGACGAACGAACTCGCCGTCGCAATCGGTTCGTGCGGCGAGTGGAGCCAGACCATGAGCAGGAACGGTTTTGTGGAGTCTCGTCGTTTGAGCCAGCTCAGTGCTTCATCGACGATGATCTGGCTGGAGTAGCCTTCGATCAGTCCGACTGGCTGGCCGTTGCGGACAAAGTTATTCGGGTTTTTGTGACTCGGCCCGGCGTTGTTCTGCGTCGAGAACCAGTGATCGAACCCGTGGTCGCCGGGCTGCGGCTGCTCGGGCGAATTGAAGTGGCCGTTGCAGTGCCACTTCCCGACATGGCAGGTCTGATAGCCCGCGTCCTTCAGCAACCGCGCGACGGTGATCTCTTTCTGCATCAGATGCATCGGGCTCTGCGCGGGAATCCAGTCGTAGATCCCCATCCGGTTGGGAGTGCGTCCGGTGAGGAGGCCGCTGCGCGACGGCGAGCAGACCGGCGCGGCAGCATAACAGTCCGTCAACCGCAGCCCCTCACCCGCCAGCTTGTCGAGGTTAGGCGTCTTGATGTGAGGGTGCCCGAAACAGCCGATGTCTCCGTAACCGAGATCGTCGCACAGCACGATCACGAAGTTCGTGCGCGGCGCTTCGGCGGCGAAGGTTGTCCCGCTGAGCTGCGCGGTCACGGCGACGAGGCACGCGAGCCGCTTCAAGGTAGCCATCATCGCTCCGCGTGATGAGCCTTTTGTCACACAGGCCGGGTTCCGAGAAGGCTCATCACGCGGAGCGGTGATGGCTACTTTGGCGAGAAGCAAACAACGAGCGTGGCGATTCATGAGCGGCATTCCGTGTGGGCCTGAACGAACTCAAACAATCTGGCGGGCAGTATGCCGCTGGCCTCGCACAGTGACAATCGGAGGAGCCGTGTTGGTTGTTCCGAGGACTTCCGCGAAATAGACTCGAACCCGCAACTTTCCCCTCACCGTTTCAGGAACCTCCATCATGCTGAGTCGTCGAGTTTGGATCGTGTGCGCGTTGGGACTGGTCTGCGGGCTGCTGCCGCTGTTCTCACAAATTGTCTCGCAGGGTGTTTCAGCGGCCGATGAGCCGGGCTATCGCTCGCTGTTCAACGAGAAAGATCTCGCCGGTTGGGAGGGAGACACCACGCTGTGGAAGGTCGAGGACAAGGCGATCGTCGGCGACTCGCCTGGCATCAAGCACAACCAGTTCCTCTGCACGAAGGAGGAGTTCGGCGACTTCGAATTGAAGTTGGAGTTCCGCGTGAAGGACGGCGCGGGGAACACCGGCGTGCAGTTCCGCACGAAGAAGCTGCCGAACACGACGGAAGTCTCGGGCTATCAGGCGGACCTCGGTGAGAATTACTGGGGCTGCCTGTACGACGAGTCGCGCCGCAACAAGGTGCTCGTCCAGGCGTCGCCCGAGTTGGCGAAGGTGCTCAAGAAGGCCGACTGGAACGAGTACACGATCCGCGCCGAGGGAGACCACATCACGCTGAAGATCAACGGCGTGACGACGGTCGATTACAAGGAACCGGATGCCGACATCGCCCGCTCGGGAATCGTGGCCCTGCAAGTCCACAGCGGTGGTCCAATGCGAGTCGACTTCCGCAACATCCGGCTCAAAGCGCTCGGCAAGTAGTGCACGAACTTCCCTCAACTCGGAGAGCAGTCCCATGACGAACGAAGAGATTCTGCAAAAGGTGGCGAGTGGCGAGATCACTCCCGACGAGGCGGCCAAGCTCATCAAGACGACCGCCCCGCCGCGCGGCACGCTGTACTGCAAGGTCAGCGAAAAGGGAGGCATGAGCGTCTACGGTCTGCAACGGATGCCCGTGACGTTGTACGTGGAACAGTGGGAACGACTGCTCGCGTTCGGCGACGACATCAAGTCGTTCCTGGCCGAGAACGCCGACAAACTGAAACGCAAAGAAGCGTAACTTCCGTGGTCCATGCGGCCAGCTTGTGTGTCATCACGCCCCGGCACCGCAACGCCGCGCAGACGCTACGTCCTGCAGGACCAAACCGATGTGCAGGACCGCTTCCCGCGCATTCGCCGTTGCGCGCGGAACCGACTCGAGCCAAATCTGTCGCTGGCTGACAGGCTCCTTGAACTCACGTCTGGTCTCGCGCCGATTCGTCTCGCACGTGCCATGCAAGTGGAGGGAGCGGCTGCGGGACAGGGAGGTCTTGGGTTCTTCAAGACTCTTGTGCCGGGAATGTCTGCCATGCGACTCGCCGTTTCCGTTCTGACCTTCTCCCTCTGCTTCACCGGTCTGAACACGTTCGTCCGAGCGGGCGAAAACCCACCCGCCCCGCCGGCCTACGACGCGGCAGGCGGGGCAACGACTCCCGCCGCCGCGCCCGCAGGAACTGCTCCGGCAACTCAGCCCGTGCGAGTGCCCGACCTGAACGGCGACTGGTGCGGTTCGTGGCAGAGTTGCACCAACGGGCACAAGGGGCCAATGCGAGCCTCGTTCTGCCGCCTGTGCGATGGCAACTACGAAGTCACGTTTTCCGGACGCTTCTGCAAGTTGATTCCGTTCCGCTACAAGACCACGCTCACCGTCACCGGCCATTCGGACGGCGTGGTCTATCTCTCGGGCAGCCAAAACCTCGGCCCGCTCTTCGGCACCTTCTCCTACAACGCCTGGGCCAACGACTGCCAGTTCGTCTCCGGCTACTGCTCGAAGAAGGACCAGGGTCAGTTCGTGCTGTCGCGCTGAACGTGGCTGTCGCTGAGTTCGCAAGAACACAGACCCACTCACGATCACGAAAAGAGTTCTTGCGAACACAGCAACAGATGCGTCATGCGGGCGTACGC
>JANODP010000181.1:0-13726 GCA_031412755.1 Schlesneria sp.
CTCGAAGAGGCGCGCAAGAAGTTGCACAAGCGCTACGACACGCTGAAGAAGGCCGGACACGGAACGGAAGACAACGAGGTTTTGGAGATGTATCTCTCGTCGATGGCTCACTGTTTTGATCCGCACTCCAGCTACATGTCGAAGCAGACTGTGGAGGACTTCGAGATCCAAATGCGGCTCAGCCTGCAGGGAATCGGCGCGGCGCTGCGGTCCGAGGATGGAATGACCATCGTGGCGCAGGTCGTCGTTGGCGGCGCGGTCGAGAAGGACGGGCGGCTCAAGGTGGGTGACAAGATCACAGCCGTCGCCCCGGAAAACGGTGAATTCCAGGACATCGTTGAAATGAAGTTGAACCGGGTCGTCCGTCTGATTCGGGGCGATGAGGGGACGAAGGTCCGGCTGCGGGTGCTCAAAGAGACGGGCGAGACCGTGGTGTACGAGTTGACTCGTCAGACGATCCCGCTGACCGCGCAAGAGGTCAAGGGGGTGATCATTCCTGCGGAGGAACGCATTCCCGGGGCGAAGGGCCGCATCGGCATCATCAACATCCCCTCGTTCTATCGCGACTTCGGGGGAGCTCAGGCGGGCAAGGATGACTTCAAGAGCACGGCGCGCGATGTCTTGAAGGTGTTGGACGACTTTCGCGCCCAGGGCGGGGTCGATGCCATCGTCGTCGATCTCCGGATGAATGGCGGCGGTGCACTGAGTGAGTCCATTGAAGTTTCGGGCCTGTTCATCGATCGCGGTCCGGTGGTGCAGATCAAGGAGCCCAACGGCAAGATCAAGACCCACGATGACGACGAGCAGGGTGTCGAGTACTCGGGACCACTGGTCGTCTTGTGCAATCGCCTGTCGGCATCAGCCTCGGAAATCTTTGCCGCAGCGATCAAGGATTACGGCCGGGGAATCGTCATCGGTGACGCGACCACGCACGGCAAGGGGACGGTTCAGAACGTCATGCCGGTCAGCAGCAGCATGTTTGGTGGCCTGAGCGGCAGGAAGGATCGAGGGGCCGTCAAGCTGACGATCAACCAGTTCTATCGGGTCAATGGCGACAGCACGCAGAATCGCGGCGTCGAGTCTGACGTCGTTCTTCCTTCGCTGATCGACCACATGGATCTGGGTGAGTCGTTTCTCGAGAACGCCCTCGCCTTCGATCGCATCGCCCCGGCGAAGCACTCGTCCTATGACATGGCCAACCGGCAGATCGTGGCCTCGCTGAAAGAGGCCAGCCAGAAGCGTGTCGCCGCCGATCCCAAGTTCCAACAGGTCCAGAAGGACATCGAGCGGTATCTCTCCCGCAAGAATCGCAAGACCGTCTCGCTCAACGAAGAGACCATGCAGCGTGAGCGGGATGAAGACAAGGCGACGAGAGAGGTCGAGAAAGAGGAAGAGGAGCACGAGACCAAGGCCGACAAGCCTGTGTTTGCCGCGACCGAGTACAACAACGAGGTCTTGCAGATCGCCCTCGACTACTACTCCCAGTTGAAGGCCGCCAAGACGGCCGCTCGCTGATGGAACAACGGTCACAGAAATTCAGGCCCGGGTCTCCCGCGAGACCCGGGCCTGCTTGTTGGAGGGCACCCGATTTTGCCCGACACGGGAAGCACGTTTCCAGCCGGCGCGATGTCGGGCCGTGTCGAGCGGCACGTTGAAAACGTCCCTCGCGTCGTTATCATCCGCCCCATGTCGATTATCGAAGTCCGCAATCTCGCCAAGCACTATCGGGTCTACCGCAAGCCGGCCGGTTGGCGGGCCTCGCTGGCCGGCCTCTTCCATCGCGAATACAACGTGGTTCGGGCCGTGAATGGGGTCAGCTTTCGGATCGAGCGGGGTGAGATGGTCGCCTTCCTCGGTCCCAACGGCGCGGGAAAGACGACGACCCTGAAGTTGCTCAGCGGGCTGATCTATCCCACGTCCGGATCGGCCACGGTTCTGGATTATGTGCCGTGGCAGCGTGACAACGCCTACCGCAAACGGTTCTCACTCGTCATGGGACAGAAGAACCAGCTTTGGTGGGACTTGCCGGCACAGGAGTCGTTCATCCTGCACCGCGAGATTTACGGCATCGAACCCGCACAATTTCAACGTCGCTTGGATGAACTCACCGATCTGCTCGAAGTTCGCAAGCTGGTCGGCCAACCCGTTCGCGAGCTTTCGCTCGGCGAGCGGATGCGGATGGAGCTGATCGCATCGCTGTTGCACTCGCCCGAAGTGCTGTTGCTGGACGAGCCGACCATCGGACTCGACGTCGTCTCACAGAGAAAGGTGCAGGGGTTCCTGCGGCACTACCAGCAGGAGCAGCAGATGACGGTGCTGCTGACCAGTCATTACATGAAGGACGTGGAAGCCCTGTGCCGCCGGGCCATCATCATCAACGAGGGCGAGATCAAACACGACGGTCCGCTCGACGAAATCCTCGACCGGTTCAGCAGCGTCAAACAGGTGCAGCTTCAGTTCGCGGGAACCGAGATCCCCGAAGACCTCGAACGTTATGGCAGGATCGTCGAACGAATGCCCCCCCGCGTGAAGCTGGAAGTCCCGCGGCAGGAGATCCCCAAAGTGCTCGCCGCCCTGCTCGACCGCTACACGATTGAAGACGTCGGCGTGCAGGAGCGGCCACTGGAAGACGTCATCGCCGAACTGTTCGCGCGGAAGGAACCAACGACCAGCGCGGAACTCGGAGCGCGGAGCGCGGAATGAAAGACACCACAGCACGATGTTTTACTGCTTTCGCTCCGCACTCCGCGCTCCGAGCTCCGCGTTTCCTAATGACCAGTGACTCATGACCAACCTCCCTTCATTCCTGCGCATCAAATGGTGCATCCTGCGAACGTCGATCGAAGAGCGGCTCGTGTATCGGGCCGACTTCGCGTTCGCGACGCTGGTGCGCTTCCTCCCCATCGTGACGCAGGTCTTCCTGTGGGGAGCCATCTATCAGGCGACGGGGCCGCGCGATCCGAAGGTGCTCAGCGGGTACACGTATGGCGACATGGTGGCCTACTCGCTGCTGGTCATGGTCGGCCGGGCCTTCTCGTCGATGCCGGGGCTGACCACAGGTATCGCCCGAGACATTCGCGAGGGGACGATCAAGAAGTTCCTCATTCAGCCGGTCGATCTGCTGGACTATCTCTTCTGGCATCGGGTCGCCCACAAGCTGGTCTACTACGCCGTGGCGTTGGTGCCGTTCGCGTTGGTTTTCTGGCTCTGCCGGGGCTACTTTCGAGGCTGGCCGGATTGGATCACGATCGCCGGCTGGTGCGTCTCGCTCGTGCTGGCCTTTCTGATCGGGTTCCTGATCGAAAGCCTGATGGGTCTGTGCGCGTTCTGGTTCCTGGAAGTCAGCTCGCTGGTGTTCGTCTACATGCTGTTGAGCTACTTCCTGTCGGGACATATGCTCCCGCTCGACTGGCTCCCTGCGCCGTACGGCGACTGGATTCGACTGCTGCCGTTCAAGTACCTGGCCTTCGTCCCGGCCGCCGTCCTGCTGCAAAAGTACGATCACCAGGGACTGGCCTTTGAATTGGGACTTGGTTTTGCGTGGGTGCTGGTGCTGTACCTTCTCAACCGCCTGGCGCTGGCGCGGGGGTTGAGACGCTATAGTGCGTATGGCGGGTGAGCTGTGATCGATGATGTTTTCGAGGTGAGCAACCATGACAACAGTGGAACGACTCCGAACGGAATTCATGAATCTACCGCGAGAGGAACGTGTCAGCCTGGCTCGCGAACTTCTTGTCAGCCTCGATGAGGATTCAACTGACGATGTGACATCGATTGATTCCGAGATCGAAACCGCTTGGACGGAGGAGGCCGTCCGTCGCTCGCGTGCCTTTGATGCGGGGGAGACGACGGCTCGGGACTGGCGCGAAGTCGTCGCGGAAATCGAGCAGAAACTCGACCAACGTCGGAGCCAACGCGACAGCGCAGAGGTCCAGCCGTGAAGATCGAGATGCTCTCCGAAGCGGCGATCGAACTGGACGAAGCGGTGGAATACTACGCGCTCATCCGGCCACGGTTGTCGAGGGAGCTGTTGGGGCGATTCAGGGATTGCGTCCGTAGCATCGAGCTGAACGCCGAGAATCATCCCCGCCTCGAAACGCTCGCCACGGACCTCAACATTCGACGGTCGATCCTCAAGCGTTTCCCCTACATGATCGTGTTTGAGATTCTCGCCAACGAAATTCGGATTCTTGCGTTCGCTCACACCGCCAGCCAGCCGAACTACTGGATGCAACGACGACGAGATTCGTAGACACGGACGTCATGGCCGCACCACTTTCGATTGACGACTGCCCCTCCCCCGAACAGATGTCCGGCGTGTATGGCCGCGCGTTTTGGCTGGCGTATCTGGCGAACTCGGTCCTGCTCCTGGCCAACGCTTTGACGTTTCGGTTCGCGGAACTGGTCCACCATCTCGGCGGGACAGAGAGTGTGGCGGGGGACATCGTGGCGGTGGGGACGGCCGTCGCCGTCGTGCTGCGTCTGAGCGCCTCGCACGTCCTCGACGATTACGGCACGCGGCGGATGTGGCCGTTGTGTGCGATCCTGTTCATTGTCGGCAGCCTCGCGTTTTTGCTGGCCACGCAGTTGTCGTGGGTCCTCTACGCGGCGCGCATTGCGTACTACGTCGGATTGACGGGGATGTTCGCCTGCTCGATGACGCACATTCAGAATCACGTTCCGCCCGAACGCCGCACCGAGATCATCGGCAATCTGGGCAGCAGTGGCTTTGTGGGGATGATCCTCGGTTCGAACATCGGCGATCTCGTGCTCAGGTTCGTGCCGGACAAGCGGACTCAGTTCCTGATCCTGTTCGGTGGCGCGGCGCTGATTGGCACGGTGTACCTCGTGATCGTGATCCTGCTCACGCGCGATCAGCAGCACGAGCGGCATGCCTACTCGCCCCCCGCGCTTCGATTGTTGTGCCGATTCTGGCCGGGAACCGTCGTGCTGGCGGCGATGGTGATGGGTCTTGGCGTCACAGCGACGCAGACGTTTCTCACGCGGTATGCCACCGCGCATCACATTCGCGAGATCGGCGTCTTCTTCACCGGCTACGCCCTCTCGGCGTTCGTGTTTCGGCTGCTGGTCTCGAACTGGAGTCGCACGATCGGCCGTCACTGGATGCTGGTGCGAGGACTGCTCGGCCACGTCGTCGGTCACGCGATGCTGGCCTTCGTCGCGACGAGTTGGCAGTTCATTCCGGCGGCGATTGTGTGCGGCTTCGGCCACGCCCTGCTCTTCCCCGCCGTCGTCTCGCTCGGCTCGGGAGCCTTCCCCAAAGAGTGCCGCGGCGCGGGAACCGCCATCATTCTCGGGTTCACCGACTTCGGCTCCCTGATCTTCGCCCCGATCCTCGGCCGGATCATCGTGGAGTACGGGTTCACCGCGATGTACCTGACCTCGAGCGGTACGGCCCTCGCCGCCGCGCTCGGCTACTCGATCATCGCGTGGCGACATTCCGATGAAGAGGCCGCAGGTCCGTAGCCCGGGCTGCCAGCCTGGGCGTTTTCCTGGACGCTCAACGCGACGCTCCCGCGTTCCACTGTGGCGGTGGTAATCCTCAAAGGCGGCGCACAAGCTGGCAGCATGTGCTACGGGCTGGTCGGCGGCGTCCATGCAGCGGGCTTCGGATTGGCGACGGTCAGCGGTTGCGAGTCGCCGTAGTGGGTCTGAGCCTTGGCGAGTTGAGCCGTCATTCGGGCGATGCGGTCCGCGTGGGCAGGCTCCTTCGACAGGTCGTGCATCTCATCCGGGTCGGTCTCCAGATCGAAGAGCTGCGTCACGTTGACCTGTGGATAGCGGATCAGCTTGTACCGGTCGTCCCGCCATGCACGCTGCAGGTTGAGGTACGAGAAGAACAGTTCGGATCGAGCCGACTTCGACTTCTGTTCGATCACCGGACGAAAGCTCACGCCGTCGATGCCGATTGGTTTGGGAGCGCCCACGAGATCGCAAAGCGTTGGGTGGATATCAAACAGGTGAACGAGGGCGTTCGATTCCCCGCGTGGGATGCCCGGTCCGGCGAACACGAGCGGTGACTTCATCGCCGCGTCGTACAGGCTCTGTTTGCCGAGCAGCCCGTGGCTGCCGATCGCGATCCCCTGATCGGCCGAGAAGACGATCAGCGTGTTGTCGAGCTGCCCCTGTTCCTTCAGAGCGGTCAGCAGTCGTCCAATATGAAAATCCAGCGCGGTGATCGTCGCGTAGTACTCGTGGTGTGTCTGCCGCAGAGTGGCCTCGGTGCGAGGCCACGGCAGCAGCTTCTCATCGCGGATCTCCATGTTGCCGTTGTCGAACGGATGGACCGGCAACCAGTTCTTCGGCAGCGGGATCAGGTCGCGCTGGTACTGATCGAGATACTTCTTCGCGGCGACGCGCGGATCGTGCGGGTTGCCAAACGCGAGGTACATGCAGAACGGCGGCTGTTGTTCCCGCTGCTCGCTCCGTTGGTTGAGGAACTCGATCGCGGCATCGACGATCTCACGGCCGGGCTCGCCGCTGCGCCGTTCGTCCTCGTCGTTGACCAGATACTGGTTGACGTCGAACTTCGCCTGAATCAGCGGGGCGGTGTTTCCCCGCTTGCCGTGGTGATAGGTCGTGTAGCCCGCGGCCTTCATCGACAGCGGCAGGTTCGGACCATCGCCCGGCGACAACAGCCCCTTCTGCTTCGGAGCGTTCGGCGGTTCAAAATCCTTCCAGCGAAAGTAGGCGTTGCCGCTCAGCAGCATGTTGCGGCTGGGAGTGCAGACCGCGCCCGAGTTGCCTCCCAGGCAGTAGGCGTTCCGCATCGTGAACCCGCGCCGGACGAGCGTGTCCAGGTTCGGAGTCTTCACCGTCGGATTACCGAGCGCGGCGATCGAGTCGGCCCGCATGTCGTCGGCAAACAGGAACAGGACGTTCGGTTTGCGAGCCGCCTCCGCCGCGCGAGCTTCTCCCGTCGCCAACAGCAGTGGGACGCAACAGACACCGATGGCGAACAGGTTGGCGGCGTCGTGATAACAAAATCGCATCGGTGTGATCTCTGAAGGGTGATGGAAATCGTAACCGGCATCGGCCTGATCGCCCCGCGACCAACTCACCTTCGCGAGGAAGGCGGCTTCCAATAGACTCCCGCCGAACGCGGGACAAGGATGTCGCCCGAAAAGAGATTTTGCCAGTGGACGGTCGCAGCAGTTTCGAGTGGTCTGTCGCCAGACGGTCGTGGGTGGCAGCGGCGTTGTGCCTGCTACTCCTGCCGTTCGCCTGTCGTGTTCCCGCTCCGCCTGTCTTGAAGCGCGAGCCGCTCGTCATCATGTATGACTCGGCGAAGGAGGCCGAACTGCGGAGCGGAAAGCCGCTGCGGTTTGGTCTCGACGGAATGGATCGCTATGTCGACACGCTGGCCGAACCGGTCGCGGTGAGAGAGTGGTCCGCCGATCATTGCACGTGGGAGGTCTTCGTCGCGACGAACCGGGGGTGGTTGGAATCGCCCGACGATCCCGCGGCCGCGAACCGGGTGCTCGATGAGGTTCACTACGGCCGTTGCGAGGCAACTCTTCCGCGTAACGACGTTGGCCTGCGGATGGAGTTGGAGGAGAAGCGAAAGAAGTCGGCGGTCATTTCGGTGGCGAGTGCCTCCAGCAAGAGTGCGTCCGCCACGAGTACGTCTTCGCCGGTCGAACCGGCGGGCGAGGTCGAGGCCGTGCGGTTGTCTGAGTCGGCGTTTCTCGACGGCGTGAGCGATCAGGTGCGGCGGTCGCGGCAGAAGGATCTGCTGATCTTTGTTCACGGGTTCAATGTCAGCTTCGAGGCGGCGGTCGCTCGAACGGCGCAGGTCGCGTTGAAGATTCCGTTCAACGGCGCGATCGTCTCGTACTGCTGGCCGACCCAGTGCGGCGTCTTCAAGTACGAGAAGGACGAACCGATCAACAAGGCCTCGGTGGCTCCGTTCGCTCAATTCCTGACCACGCTGCGCGAGGGCATCCCGCCCGAGACCCGCATTCACATCATGGTCCACAGCATGGGCAACCGGATCGTGATGGAATGCCTCGACAATCTGCCGGCGCCGCAGGGCTCCAAACCGTTCGGTCACGTGGTCCTGTGTGCCCCCGATGTTGGTCACGCCGACTTCCGTGCGTGGGCGCCGGGTGTTGTCGAGCAGGCGGAACGGGTCACGCTCTACGCCAACTCGGGAGACAGCGCCCTGATCGTGTCGAAGGGACTTCACAACGAGATGCGAGCCGGTGACGCCGAGGTTCCCCTGATCGTTCCCGGCATCGAAACCATCGACTGCAGCCGCATCGAAGACAGCCTGATGGGGCACAGTTACTACGGTGACAACCGCGACGTAACGACCGACCTGTTCATGCTCATCAAGGAGGATCTTCCGCCTTCGAAGCGGTTCTTCCTCGAAAAACAGAAGTCCCCCGACGGCCCCTACTGGCAGTTCGCCCGTCACGCCCCCACGGTCATGTGTACGTGGCACTTCGACGAGTAGGGAACTGGTAGGGCAACATTGGCTCACGCGAAGTGCCAACAGACTCCCGCGGGGTCGATGAGGTGTACCTCACGCACTCCCCACGGATATTCGGTCGGCTCCTTGCCGCGCACTCCGGGATACCGTTCCAGGACGCCGGACCGACAGACGTGATCCCACCAAAGATCGAGGTCATCCACTTTGGCGAACATCATCAGATTCTCTTGCATCGTCTGGTTGTGGAATTCCTGCAGCAGGAACACCGCCGAGCCCAACTGCAATTCCAGCAGTCCCGGCGCCTCCCAATTCACGACGAATCCGAGATCCCGGAAAAAGTTCTTCGCGGCAGCGAAATCCTTCCCTGAAGGAATGAACGGCTTCAAGGCGGTGATCGTCACCATAACATCAACTCCTCAGTGGAAGCCGAAGCGGCAACCGAGGTCACCCGCGGCCTGCTGTTGTCTTGGAACCTGTTGGGGGATGGCAACGGTTCCTGACATCTTTGTTTGCACTGGCATGCGCCATCTTTGCTTAGCGTGTCAACATTGGCATCAGCCCAATGCTCCACCAGGCCCGCCGAGAGGCAACGTGCGCCACACCTTGGCGCGCTGATCGACAAATGCGTCGTTTCCACCAGACTCGACCCGCCATAACGGGTCGAACATCGAGAACGTGGCGGCGCACGGTTTCCACACGAGTTCGACGTGGGCTGCGTCGCCCAGCCCGGCGCATTCGAGCGCCGCCTCGGGCACGATGTTCACCGGCGATCGCATCGACTCCGCCGAGGCCATCAACGCGCCAGTGCCGGCATCGAGGCAGGCGACAAAGCCCGCCACATGCACGAGAAAGTATGCCCTTTCACGATCGAGCCGCCGCACGTGCCAGGCACTCCCTTCGTCAGAGGGCGACAACCCGAGCAGCCGCCGCGCCTGCGTTACCGCTTCCGCCGAAGACTGCACCGGCATCAGATTCCCTTCATGTCGAGCGTCAGCGAAGTGAACACCGCTCCGTCGATTCTGACATACACGCAATGGTCGCCGATCGTGAACTGGTAGAACGGATAGTAGGGCGACAGCGACTCCAGGCAAGGCCGCCACACCAAGTGTGGATGGAAGCACACGGCCTGTTCGCGCACCAGCAACCGACCCTGGCGATCGCCGAGGTCGAATCGCTTTCCGACGATGCGTTTGAACGCTTCCTCGCGCGTGAGACGGGCGCGTGCCTCCTGCGGCTTGGGAAGCAGGACCGACTGAAGGTAGTCGCCCCTGCGACCGTCAACCGCGGCGATTGCCACAGTGTTCTTCTTGACGAGGAAGGGAACCAGGGCGTAGTAGCTGTCGAGCCGGTCCAGGCGCTGCACCAAATCTCCGGGCTGTGGCTTGGCTTGCCGCAGCGACTGTCCCCAGTCCTTGCGATCGAGCAGCCCATACTCGCGCAATCCCTCGTGCGCGAATTCGGCAAACGCTGTGGGCGCGATCAGGTCGCTTTTGTCACGACGCTTCTGCGTCGGCCGCTGCGGCCCGCCACGGGCCGCCGGTGGTTCGGGGTCGCACACGGCCACGAATTTGCCATTCCAATAGCCTCCCGGCACGCCGGTCATGTAGGTGGATTGCCAGGTCGCGTAGGTCACGTGCTCGTTGGCTACGCCGCGGTCGCCACCGGTGCCGCAGCCGTCGGCGGCGCCATGCGGCGGTGGCGGCGCGAGTGCCGGCGTGTCGAAGCTCGGTGTCGGCGGCCAGGGGTTGTTGATGTCGAAGGCGTCAATCGTGTAGCTGTTATCGGCTGAACTCGTCGGGTGCGCGCTGGCGGTGTAGCCGCGCACGACGATCCAGTGCGCCCACCCGTAGACGAGGGCGATCGGTGCGACTTGGTAGTGGTGGATGGTCCAGCATAGCTTGCGCGAGATGAGCTCTTCGGTGTCGAGCGCGTAGAGGGCAAAGTAGTTGGTGAAGGCGGGTGGGCGGCGATCCATCATCGTCCACTGCAGGCCGTCAGGCCCGGTAGCCCAGTTGACACCCGCATCAAGCGTGCTGTGGCTGTGGTTGTCGGCATA
This sequence comes from Schlesneria sp., assembly GCA_031412755.1. GTDB lineage: Bacteria > Planctomycetota > Planctomycetia > Planctomycetales > Planctomycetaceae > Schlesneria. Next base: position 10,512 of record JANODP010000181.1, read on the forward strand.
CAGGTCGTCCTGCTCGAGTATGCCCGCGCCGATGGTCTCCAGAACCATCTGGGCACACGCGGCACCGCAGTAGTAGTTGGTGTCTTGTTGATGCATCTGAACGGCGAGGTTTTCGGTGACAGACATGGCGGCTCCCTCAGATCTTGAGTAATACAGGTCTTGGGCAATCGTCAATAAAGCGCGTGAGTTGCGAAGCTGTGACTCCAACTGACAGTCCGCAGGGGGCTTCGTCCAATGCCCTGAGGATGATTCCTCCGGATTTGTGTTGTTAGTAGTTCAGCATCGCGTCGAGCGCCGAGTTGACTGGTGGTTCATTGCGGCTCTGTGTTGAGATCGCCCAACAGTTTATTGAGCCGCGCACGGCCTATAATCCGGCTCGACCGCCTGCTACTGGTCACTCATCGGAGGCGAGCATGTCACTGTGGTGCAGGCAAGTCAAGCGTCGATTGTTATGTTCGGCGTGGTGAATCGTACCGTGGTCTCGCGCCGGGGCGATACCGCAGAACTCAGAAAGGTGATCTATCAGGTTGCTGGCGACATGCGCTATGGCTGGCCGATGACCTACAACAGAGTGTCGGCCTGCCTCTCTCTTTCTGGTTCCCAAGCTTTGGCTTGGGGCCAGAAAAGAGACGTGTTTTCCTCGAAGTGAAGTACGCCCCTGCCACCCGTCGCCGAACGACCGGCATCACCGGGCTGGCGGTGGCAACTTTCCATTTGAAGCCACTACGGCCGTGGACTCCTGTGCTGGTTCGGCGGCTTTTGTGAGGCGGGGAAAGAGACGGCCCGTGCGTCGAGCATAGTCACGGTAGGCCTCCCCGAATTCTTCACACATTAACCGCTCTTCACGAGGCATGCGAAGGAAATACATCGCCGCAAACGCAGGGATCACCGACCAGCCTGCGAACCAGTTCGCCAGCATCAGGCCTTGAGCGAGTCCCCACAACCAGATGGAGGCGTACATGGGATGCCGACTCCAACGATAGACCCCGTGCGAAACCAGTTGATGGTTTTCCCGGAGTTCCAGGCTCACGGACCAGTTTTGTCCCAGATCAGCGTGGGATCGCCAAAACAGCCACAGCGAGATGACCATGACCACGGCACCAGCCCAGCGGATGAACCCGGCGAGAGGATAGTCGGCAAACGAGAGGAACGGCGTGAAGAAGTAGAGCAGTGGCAACAGGAGCACGGGCGGGAACATGGCGGCCAGCAAGATCTTTTCGAGACGGTCAAACTGTCGAACCGTCTTCTTCTCGGATTTCGTTCGCTGGACAAAGTGGTGACGAATCGCGCATTGGACGACCAGCCCAACGAGAAAGACCGCGTTCGGAAGTTCCTGGATATTCATGAGTTCACAGCCGTTCCGGAACCATTGAATTTCTCTGGTTCCCAAGCTCCGGCTTGGGAACCCTCTGTCTTCCAAGCTCTGCTTGGCGATCGAAGACGAAGCGGAGCTTCAAAGACATGCGTTCCCAAGCCGGAACTTGGGAACGAGAAAGACATGCGTTCCCAAGCCGGAGCTTGGGAACGAGAAAAGGTGGTGTTTCGCGAGGTCGTCACCGGCGGTGCGGCTCGGGTGCGGCTTACGCGACCTCGTAGCCCTTGCGTTGTTCGCGGCCCTGCCACTTGTTGGCTTCGTCGTCGCCGATGATCTGTTCGGTCTCGGGGTTCCACTTGAGCGTGCGGTTGAGGCGCATCGCGATGTTGGCCAGATGGCAGGTCGTCAGGATGCGATGGTGCGTCCAGACGTCCGAGACGGGAGTCGAGCGGTCGCGGCAGCACTCGATGAAGTTGGCCATGTGGTTGTCGAGCCGCTTTCCCTTGCGGAGCTTGATCAGGACGTCGTCCGAGATCGGGTTGTCCTTCAGGTCATCGACCGCCGCGCCGGTCAGCTTGCCGCGGTTGACGAAGATGCGGCCCTTCTCGCCCTCGAACATGACGCCGTTGTCGAAGCCGAGATCCTTGGCATCGTCGCGGATGCGCATCTCGACGCCGTTCGCGAACATCACCTTCACGTCGAACGTGACGGCGGCGTTGAACGTGTCGTCCTTCGTCGGCCAGCCCTTCTCGTACGGAACGGGATGATCGACGGCGACGACTTCCAGCGACTGCGGGCCGCTCTGGTCCATGCCGATTCCCCACTGGCCGATATCGACGTGATGCGCACCCCAGTCGGTCAGCTTGCCGCCCGAGTACTCGTACCACCAGCGGAAATCGTTGTGACAGCGCTGCTTGATGTAGTCGACCAGCGGAGCCTGACCGAGCCACAGGTCCCAGTTGAGTCCCTCGGGCGCGGTCTCCTTCTTGAACGTTCCGCCTCGCGGGGCGCCGCCGATGGCGACGGTCACCTTCTGAATCTTGCCAAGGCGGCCCTCCTGACAGATCGCGACCGCCTTGAGGAACATGTTGCTGTTCTCACTGCGCTGCTGCGTGCCAACCTGGAAGACGCGGCCCGTTTCCTTGACGACCTGGCACAGCAGCTTGCCCTCGTCGATGGTCAGCGTGAGCGGCTTCTGGCAGTGAACGTCCTTGCCCGCCCGCAGCGCGGCCAGGGCGATCCGCGTGTGCCAATGGTCGGGCGTGCTGATCGTGACGACATCGACATCCTTCCGGTCGAGCAGTTCGCGGTAGTCCTCGTAAATGTCCGACTTGCCCCCGGCGATGTTTTTCTGAAGCCGCTCGGCGTGGCCCTTGTCGACGTCGCAGTTGGCGATGATGTCGCCGTACCGCTTGATCGAGTTGGCATCGCCGCTCCCCATGCCCCCGTTCCCGATGCAACCGACGCGAGGCCGCTCGTTGGGTGACTTGGTTTCCTGCGCCAGCGTGCTCGGCGTCCAAGTCCAATACGGCAGGACGGCCCCCGCAGCGGCGGCAGTGGTTGTGGTTTTGAGGAAGTCGCGTCTTGACGAGCGCTGAGTCATGAGCTGTCTTTCTTCGTTTGAGTCCCCTCGCCCCGGCCTTGCGGGTAGAGGGTTAGGGTGAGGGGGCTTTCGTGGAACGGAGTCATTGATTGGAGATCACCTACCGTCGGTTCGTGCGACTCGCTGTCATTTTCCTGTTCGCAAGTTCCGATTCTGCAAAGTAGTTCATCCGTTCCCGTGGGGGACACTCGTGAGGGAGGAACATTGGTGTAGGATTTGGTTGTTTTGTGCCGTGAGTGTGTTGGCCGGTCTGGCATTGGTGCTTTGAGCCCGGAAGTAGTTTGGTCGCGATGGCGG
>JANODP010000182.1:0-7155 GCA_031412755.1 Schlesneria sp.
GTGTGGCTGGGGTCGAGTCTTCGAGCCCCCAGCAATCGCCGATCCTCCGCTGGGGGCGGTCGAAGACAACCGACCCCAGCCACACAAGGGTCGGGGTCAGGTGTTGTCGAACTGGTCCACGAGGGCGTCCAGAGCGGTGACAAGTCGGCAAAAAGGGCAACCGACGGTTGTAGCTTGGGGTGGCAGGGGATTAATATTCCGATCAGTCATCCCACAACACGCTAATTCCAAGCCAAGATGAGGTGTAAGAGAACATGGAAACATGGCCAGTTGACTCGTACATACTTTCGAGCGTTTTCGACATCGGCGCGGGAATCACTTCGGCGCTCGGCCTTCTGGGGTTTGCCGTTGCCGCGTGGCTTGTCTGGAGTACAACCCGATCGAGGCAGGAAACGAAGCGGCTGGAAATGCTGCCTGAGGAAGACCGAGTTAAGATCGTCGATGAAATGCTGACCCGTTACGGCATTGACGCACGCAACCTGACGCGTGAGCAAAAGTTTCAATTGATCCGCGAAGAGATGCACAAACGCGATGCGACGAAGCGATTGACCTTGATTGTCATTGCGGTTTCATGCCTGCTGTGTCTTACTATCGCCGCGGTGTTTACCTTGTTGCAACGTGCGGCAGACGCAGCAGTGGAAAGGGAAAGGGTAAGAGCAGACGCAGCGGCGGTAGTGGAAACGGCAAAGGTAAGCGCAGACGCAGAAGCGGCAAGAGTAAAAGCCGCCGCAGAAGCAACAGCCCAAGACAACGCGAGAGAGGCAGTCAAAAAGGAGTTGGAGCAACTTGACGAATTACTCACTGTCATGGTGACCGAGCTCAGCGAAAAAGGGCCCCTTAAGTTGCTGCTCGAGAGCTACAGCAATACTAACGGTGACGGGGAGAAAGCGTGGGTCAGCATCATTAAGGCAATCGGCCAACTAGAGGAAAGCTCGAAAAAAGTCGACAAGCTGATGAAGAGAATAGAGGGAGGATTCCACTACGAACAACTGAAAACGTTTCAATCGATGACAGAAGCGATGCAAGAAAAGCGATCCGGCTTTGACAAACTAAAGGAGATGAGTTTTCCGCTCTCTGAACAGGATGTTGAGCAGGTTCGCGATGTCGTGAAGAAGATGCAAACACTTCAGGGTGCCATCCAAATGTCCCAGGGCGAGTTAGCGGCCTATATGATTACACTAAAAAAACCAAAGAGCGGATGACCCCGGCTTTGCCAAGTCTTCGGAGCACACCGGTTGAGGGTCGGCCGTTCCCACCGCGGTGCGTTCGCCGATGCCGTTTTCGATGGCAGCGACATCCTGCAAGGCCGGGTCGAGGATCGCCTGTTCGCGGATCTTGAACGTTTGAATCTTGCCCGTGACCGTCGTCGGAAAGCTCTCTACGAACTTCCCGTAACGCGGCGCCTTGAAGTGGGCCAGACGTGTGTGGCAGAAGTCGCGAATTTCGCCTCGTTACCGGCACGGTCTTGTTTCTACCAGTCACCAGTGAACATTCATTCCACCATGCTCGAAACACCCGACATTCCCCATGACTCGGCCCAGGAAATTGTTGTTCCCGTCGAGCGGCTTTCCGAGTTGCTCGTGACGATGTACGTCCAGAAGGGGATGCTGCGCGGCGAGGCGGAGGTGGTGGCCGCGCGGCAGGTCGAAGCCGATTTGCGGGGGATTCATTCGCATGGCAGTCGCGCGACGCCGCGATATCTTTCCGCGATGGACGTGGGAAACATCGACCCGCGCGGGCAGGTCCAGACGATCAAGCAGACGGCGGCGATAGCGGTCCTGGATGGCGGCCGCGCGATGGGACACGTCGCCTCGACGAAGGCCATGCAGTTGGCGATTGAACTTGCCCGCGGAGCCGGTACGGGAACGGTGGCGGTGCGGAACAGTCAGCACTTTGGGGCCGCGTCGGTGTACTCGCTGCTGGCGGCTCAGGCGGGGATGATCGGCTACTGCACCACCAGCACCGGTTATGCGTCGGTGGCGGCCTATGGCAGCCGTCAGCCGGCGGTCGCGAACAACGCGTTTGCGTGGGCCGCGCCGGCTCGCACGGGGGCTCCGTTCTGCCTCGACATGGCCTGCGCGGTGGCGGCGTGGGGCAAGGTGCAGAGTCTCGGCATGTACGGCCAGCCGCTGCCGGCCGGGTGGGCTCTCGACGCCGCCGGCAACGCGACCACCGATCCCCAGGCCGCGAAGACCTTGCTCCCCGCCGCCGGCGCACGCGGCTATGGTCTCGCGTTCTTGTGCTCCCTCCTCGCCGGACCACTCGTCGGCGGCAAGATGCCGTTTCACAAGACGAAGAGTCCCGAGAACGAGGGGACCGAGCATTTCTTCTACGTGATCGACGTCGCCCAGTTCGTCGAACCCGACCGGTTCCACGACGAAGTCGAACGGACGATGAACGACATCCGCGCCCTGTCTCCCGCCGACGGTTTCGACCGCATCACGCTGCCGGGCGAACTGGAATGGGAGCGATCCCGGCGGTGGACGACCGCTGGCATCCCGCTGCATCGAGACCACCTGCGGGATCTGGGTGAAGCCGCCCAGAAACTGAATTGCCCGCTTCCCTGGCCGGCTTGAACCTTCGGCATTCACAGCTTTTTGAAAAGGCGTGCCGCGGCTGTGTCAGCCGTGAGGTCGGTCGATAGCCGACGAAATCCGCACGGCTGACACAGCCGTGGCACGCGATCAAGCCTTCGGCCGCCCTATTTGGGCGGCGTCGCCGATCCGGGCTGCTTCTGGCGGGCGAGGTCTTTCGTGAACTGCTCGTAGGCCTTTCGGTACTGCGGCGGGACGTTGGCCCGGCGCGATTCGATCTGGTTTACATCGCGTTGCGGTGAGTTCTCACCCGAACGTTTGGTTCCCTGCTTCTTGAGGTCGAGGCTCTTGAGCATCTCTTCAAACTGCTGGCGGCGCGCGAGCGATTCGGGAGTCTCGTCGAGGGACTTGGATTCCTGCAGGTGCTTGCCGAGCCGATCGGCGAACCGCTTCATTTCGGCTTCGGTCCAGCCGAGTTGTTCGAGCAACTCGGGATCGACGTCGCCTCGTTCGAGTCCGTCTTTCAATCGTTTGAGCACCAGTTCGGTCGCCTGCTTGTTGTACTCCAGGTTGGCCGCTTCGCCCTCTTCGACGGTCGTCGCCTGCTCCGACCCTTCTTCGTTCGGCACGTCACTCATCGGACCCGATTGAGCGCCGCCGCCGCCGTCACTCTTGCGGCCCGGCTTTCCGCCCGCCGCGCTCTTCCCCGGTTTGCCCGAGGGCTTGCCGTCGGCCGCCTGCTGGCCCTCCTGCTTGCCGGAATCACTCTTCTCCTGACCCGATTTGCCATCGCCCTTGGCATTCTGGTCCTTGGACTTGGGTTTGTCTCCTTCGTCCTTTTGATTGTCCGGTTGTTTGCCCTGCTGGTCGGCCCCCTGTTTCTTGTCGTTCGATTTGTCTGAGGCGGGCGACTCGCCCGGCTTGGATGGACTGTCTTGATTTCCACCCTGTTGAGGCCCCTTGTCGGAGGACTTGCCGGCGCCGTCCGGTTTGTCGGCGTCCTTGGATGGTTCACCGGTTGGCTTCACACCCTTCCCGTCACCCCCTTGGGCTTCGTCCTTCTCTTTGGAATTGGAACCGGGACCGGGTTCCTTCGCAGAGCCAGGCTGCCCCGTTTTGGAGTCGGCTTTCTGCTGCTTGCCGGGACGATTGTTGGGATCGCCCTCGCCCGGTTGCTCGCTGCCGGAGGTTCCTTCCTTATCCGGTTTCGTGAGTCCCTGTTCACCGCCAGCCGTCGGCTTGTCCGACTTCTGATCCTTCTTTCCCTGCCCCTTGAGGGGTTCGTCGGCGGTTTTCGGATCGCTGTTCTGATTCGGCTTCTGCGCCTTCTGCGGCATGGGAGTCTTGCCCGGTTCCGTCGGCTGTTGCTCGATCTTCGGATCGGCGGGAGGCTGTCCGGGCCGCTTCTCGCTCTTGGGATCGGCTTTCGGATCTTCTTTGGGCGACGGCGTCGCGCCTGCGTTGTTTGGATCGGCGGGGCGTGTGCTGGCCTTGTCTTTGGGATCGCGATTCAGGCCGTCCCCCTGCTTGGGAGTCGGTTTGACATCGGGATCGTGTTCGGGTTCCGCACGGCCCTTCTCGTCACCGGTCCCCGGCTTTTTGACGGCGTCGGGTGAATCGGGAACCTGTTCGCGCGGGCTATTGGGATTGGGTTCGCCCTGTCGCTTGTTGTCGGCTCCCTCCTTCTTCGGCGAGGCGGGATCGGGCTTCTCACCGGGCCCGGGCTTGGTCTCTGTCGCACCCTTCTCGGGCGAGGGACCATTTTTAGGTATGTCGCCCTGGTCGGAAGAAGACGGTGTCTTGCCGGTCGCATCGTTCTTCGGAGCCTCCGTCCCCTTGGGTCCCTTCTCATTCTTTGGCCCTGCCGCTTCGTTCGATTGCGGATCGTCCTTCGGCGTTGTCTCCGGGCGCGGACCCTTGTTGTCCGGATCGTTCTTCGGGTCGCTGTTCGTCTTGGAGTCGCCGTTCGGCTTCGCGTCATCCTTTGGCTTGGGAGCACCGGGCCGGTTGGGATCGGTTTTTCCGGACTCGGTCTCGGCCGGCTTCGGTCCGGGTTGGGGATTGTCCTTCGTGGTGGAATCGTTCGTGGCCGGATCGTTGTTCGTGCCGTCCGGCTTCGGTGCGGTGCCGGTGCCGTCGGGGCGCGAGTTCTCCGGCTTCGGAGTCTTTTCGCCGCTGGTTCCCTTGGGCTGAGGATCGTCCTTCGAGTCGGCGTTCGGTTGTTCGCGCGGGGTCTTGTCGTCGCCCGGCTTGCCGAGTTTGTCGATCAGCGTCTTCAACACTTCGGGATCATGCTCACCATCGGGGCTGAGTGGCTTCTGATTCGAGCCCGGCGTGCCGTCCTTGTTGGAACCGTCCTGTTTCGGATCGCCCGGCTTCGGAGAACCGGACTTCGGAGCGCCCGGCTTTGGATCGTCCTTCGACGAATCACCGCTCTTGCCGTCTGCGGCTCCCGGCTCGTGCTGGTCGGTGTCGTTGGCGGACTGGCCCTGATTCTTCCCCTTGTCCTTGGGTTGGCCCGGCCTTCCAGTCGTGCCGTCTTTCCCGGTGGCTTCGCCCTTGGAGGGGTCACCATTGTCGGGAGGCATCGGATCGCGATCGGTTTTTGGGGGTTCGTTGGGACCGTTCGGGTCGCGCGGCGCGTCTCTCGTGTCGCCATCCTGCGGCTGTTGATCGGGACGTGCGTCGGCGTTTTGTTCCTGCTTTGCATCCGCCAGTCGCTGATCGCGCTGCTTCTGATTGTCGGCCAGTTGCTGCTGAGCCTCCTTCGGGCTGACCGGCTTGACGATCGTCACCTTCAGTCGCGGTGTTGTGTTCTTGCGGTTCGCGCGTGGCTGCTTGTTGTCGAAGGCTTCGACCCAGAACTCGATCACGTCTCCCGCGATCAGGCCCAGCGGCTCCAGGGCCAGATCGTGCTTGAGCAGCGTGCGGGGCTGCTTGGTGTCGGACAGCGTTTCATTGAGGATCGACTGCCCGGCCTTCTCGACGTGCAGGTTGATGCGGCTCAGTTCGAAGTCGGGATCGCGCGCCTGGATCAGCAGCGGGAGGATGGCATTGGCGGGAGCCTCCAAGTCGCGGACCGGTTCGAGCAGAGCGACCTCGGGGGGCAGGTCGGGCCGGATCGCGATGCCGTAGACCGTCGGCTTTGGATCTTTGGTGCCGGTCTTGGACAGGCATTGGATGCGATAGTGCTTTGAGTACGACGCATCGGAGCGCAGGGCGAGGGTCCACTTCGCTTCGAGCTGCCGCCCGTCGCCGGAGACGGTCATCGGCACTTCCTCACCGTTCGGCTTGTCGGCGTTGGCTTCGTCGAGAAACTCCACGACCGCCGATTTCACCGGCATGTTCGTGCGAGCCGAGAGCGTGACCTTCGTTCCCTCCCAGGCATCGATCTGGCCGCCGGGTTGTTCGGTCGATTCGAGCTTCATGTAGGCCGGGAATTCAAACAACACCTTGTCCGGAGTTGCGGACGGAGGCTGTTCGACGGTGATGCGGTACGTCTTGGAGACCGCGTCGTTCGCGTGCACGACATACGTCAGGTCTTGCAGCAGGCCCTGATTGCCTTCGCCCGCGAGCAATCCTCGGAAGCGCGTCTTCGTGTCATCCGGGTTCAGGGAAACTTTCTCATCCTGATACTTGCCATCGACGGTGGTGAACAGCACTTCGGCTCGCTCGGGGATCACGCCGACCAGATCGACGATGATCTCGACGCTTTCGCGGGCCATGACCGTCGTGTCGCCGGGTTGCACGGAGATGATTTCGGTGCGAGTCGATACGTCCAGGTTGGCCGGCGGCAACAAGGCTCGCCAGATGGAGTTTGAGATCTTCTTCGGCGAGAACAGCGCGTACAGGCAGAACATCACGAGGACCGCCAGCAGCACGTAGGCCGTGCGCATCAGCGGCCGATGGTCGATGGCCTGAGTGACGTCGATCTGCTGCAACTGCACGGCGGCGTGTCGTTCGAGAGCCCGCAGCACGGTCGGATCGATCGCGCGCCCGGCCGCCCGCAGGTCGACGAGGTTCAGCAGGTTGCTCTTCAATCCCGGTTCGGACTTTTCGATCTCGCGGGCGGCAAACAGGCCGTTGACCGACCGGAGGTAGGGACGCCCCACTTTCCAGACGAGCCACGCCACCGTGGCGACGAGCAGCGTGAGCAGCAGCGTCCATCTCAGACCGATTCCGAAGCCACCCGGCACGACCCACTGATCGAGGACGACGAACGCGAGCAGATAACCGAGGAACATCGCCGCGACACCGGCCAGCGCGACCAGCAGGTCGGTGGTCTTGATCGACGACCGCGTCTTCTGAAGTTTCAGATCGACGTACTCGTCAAAATCGACATAACGCGCGGAATTCGCAGAACCGGCTGTGGTCGACATGGTGGGTTGCCCCTTCGGACGGCAAGGCTCATCAATTCACCGGTCTCTTCGGGGAAGAGACCCTCGTGGCGGGACGCCAACGGATTTCAGACGCCATCACGATAACCATTCATCGACGCCCCGTCAGCCGGAAATGTTCCCGAAGACGGAAAGGCTGAAGAAGTAGAAGTCAGAAGTCAGAAGTCAGAAGTCAGAAGTCAGAAGTCAGAAGTCGGAAGTCGGAAGTGTCTTCTTGTTTCGTG
>JANODP010000183.1:0-19111 GCA_031412755.1 Schlesneria sp.
GTTTGGAGTGCCTGACCCCTCACATGGAATCCCTCACGAACTGAGCAAATCGGGAATCAGTTGCAGCAGACGTTTCAACCGCGTGAGGGCCCTCAGGTAGCGGGCACTTGCCGCCTGCTCGGACATGTCGAGGACCAGCGACACCTCGCGGTTCGTCAGTTCCTCGAAGTGACGCAGCGCCAGCACTTCGCGATCGACGGCGTCCATGCCCGACAGCACGAGGTCGATCTGCTTCGCCAGCTCATCCTTGCGGACCGCACTGCTGGGCGACGTCAATCGTCCCTGCAACGAGAACGACAACGACGAGGCGGTCGAGTCCGCATCCCAGCCGCCGTTGATCGACACCTCCCGCGCGGCGTCCCGCTTCTCGGCCCCGAGATGCCGACGGTGCATCTCGATCAGCGTCTGCGTGGTGATCAGCCGAAACCAGATGAACGTCGAATGCGACGCATCCCGCAGAAAGTAACTCATCCGATCCACGGCCTTCAGCCACGCTTCCTGAAGCACGTCCTCGGGATCGATCCGCCCGCGCAGCTTCGGATGCAGCCGCAGATTGACCAGCCGCAACAACCGCGGCCGGTAGTGAGAGAACAACTCCGCCAACGCCTCGCGATCCCCGGCCAGGATGCGGTTGACGAGATCGGTCGGAACATCGCTGGAATTCACGGCAGGCCCATCGGGGCAGTCGGTCCCTCAGAGATCCTTCGCCCCGCACTAGAGAACTTTCGGTTGCCACACGGCAGATCATGTCGCATGACTCAACGGGCGTAAAGCGGGCCAGCCGCGACAGACAAACAAAAGATGGGCAGAACGATGGGGGCAGAATGATGCCGAGAAAACGAATTCTGATTCGTAAACAGTCTGCCCCCTTCTTTCTGCCAGTCCGGTTCGTGGTCAGACAGTTATCAGTTCTCGTTCGGCAACCTCTTCCCGGCGCGCCAATCGTCGGGGTTGAGGAACTTGCCGCGCGACATGCCACGCTGATTCTCACGAGCCGTGATCTCGGCCGGGTGCAGGGAACTGTGGTGTGCCAGGCCCCAACCGTTGATGACCAGCGCGTGCCCGAGGTTCGTGTCTCCGACATACCCGATCCATTTGTCCTGCGCCTCCACCAGGAAGCACATCACCGGCTGATCACCGATCAGCTTGCGAAGGAACTCCGCCGCTTCCTTTCCACACGGATAGAGAGACTCGCCGATCAGTCCCATCTGGCCCAAGTCCGGGGCCACGACGTGAAGCGGGATTCGCGTCCCGTCGGCGAACTCCAGCGTGTGAGCGTCGATGACTTTCACCCGGCCTGTGATCCTGTCCCACTCCCGTTTGCCTTTGTCGTGGTGAATGGCGCCCTTCACCCGATCCTTGACGACCTCCGGCTTCTCCTCTGCTTTCTTGACGGGGGCAATGCCCCCGTCGCGCCAGAATCCCCGCTTGTTTTCGCGGGCAATCACCTCCGCCGGGTGAAGCGACGAGTGGGTGGCCACCCCCCAGCCGTGAATGACCATCGCGTGTTGGAGGTTCGTGTCCCCCACATAACCAAAAGAAGTCACCGGCCGATCGTGAATGAGTTTGCGGAGGAACTCGGTCGCTTCCTTGGTGTCCTGTTCGCTCAACTCAGGGGCAGCGCCAAGTTCGATGGGACTTCCGTCGGAAAACCGCAGGACAACGGGGTCAATGACTTGGACCTGACCCGTGATCCTCTCCCACTCGACTTCCTGTCCGCGCGGGCGATGATGGATCGACCCTTTGACCATGTCTTTCACAACTTCGGGCTTTCCTTGAACCGGTACCGGATTCTTCCGGTCCTGTGCCGTGAGGCTCGCGCAAAGCCCCAGAAGGACGACCCACGGAGCAGCTATGAGCCTACGCATTCAGTCCTCCATGGGCATCTAACAGTTATATGAGCCGCGCATCAGAGTGGCCGGGGCTGGACCAACGGGAAGCCCCGGTGGTGGGGAGTTGGACGACGTCGGCTTGAGGACTAGTTGTCAATGCTATGGCAGGTAACTCACCACCGACCGGGGTTTCGCCCAAAGCGGCTCCAACCCGGCCACCCCGCCGACAACGCAACAAATCTGAAACGACAGCATCCGGGTCCGTCGTAGCCACGTTCGCCAGAACGTGGGTTTTTCCGAGCTCGCCCACGTTCTGGCGACGTAGCTACGGTTTTGAAAGAGCGACGACCGAGCTGTGGCGGTTCTGTTCTGGCTGTTGACCGGATCGCGTTCTTGGTCGTTCCGCGCAGCGGGCTCGACCTACTCGGCCGAAGACGAGACCGTGGTCGCCAGCTTCGTCGGATCCGCTCAAATTCTTCACCGCTGCGGGCCTCACGTCCCCCGATGATATCTACTCGCTTCTAAGGTCTACGTCATCACCACCACCGGCAACGAGGCGGGATCAAACCGGGGCCAACTTGGAACCAAGCGGAACGCTGTCTAAGTCTCCGTATTTTACCGATCAAATAGGCGTGGTGATGAGCGCCAGAAAGTAGGCCAGTCATGGAAGTGGAAGGAGCCTTCTGATCAATTGCAGTGTTTGTGAAATGACTTTCGTTGCCGCTGACGGCTTCACGACATTGAACATTTTCGCGGATCCGAGTGTACGGGCGATAGGAGCAGATTTAAGGGCATTGCGAATCTGTTGGACATTGGGAGACTTGGATATGGCAGCCGGTTTCGATGCGGATTGAGCTGTCACCGACTTTGTTGGTGCCGATTGAATTGGCGAGGATGAGGACGAATTGGGATTTGATTTCGGTACATTTCCGGCAGCGACAGGTGCATTGGAGCCGGCTGTTTGCGATTGGTATTGCGAAACTCGTAACGCCTGACGTCGGGCGGTCAGATCGATGACATTGCCGCCGGGTGTTGTGGCGGCAACGGCCTTGGGAGTCTTGGGAACGGTGGTTCCAGCCACAACTTTTGGTCCCGAATAAGACCCTTTCATTGGAGCGATCTTGTTGGCGGGGCTGCCGGGAAAGACCACGACCTTATCAGGCTGAACCAATTGCACCGGCTTAGCGGGGGGCGTGTTCGCCGTCGGCTTTGGGGGAGGCGAAAAGTTGGGATGGATGGGCGCGGAACCTCTGCTGATCATCTTGTTGTCTTTGATTTCGATCCATTCATAGATACGGTGCTGCGGGCGGAGCGGGCGGCTTAGCGCGGCGGCTGTGCTTTTGATTTTCGAGGAAGCGACTCGGCTGACGTCGCGGACCATTACGAAAATTGCCGAACCTGATTTGATCTTTTGCTGCAGCATTTTTTCCACGCGGTGATACTGCTCGACCTGATTCATTTTTGGATGGAACCGCGCCAGGTTCTCCGGCCCGTCGGCCCCTCCGGCGTGGCGTGGAATGCGATGAGCGGCATGGTCCCCCGTAAGGTGCGACAGGTCGTGGTGTGCTTTGGGCGAGTCGTGCCGTAATGCGTTCGTCGAACCCAGGAACCCGCAGCTCTCGGTGATGAAGAATTTCTCGCCACCTTTTTCGACGGTGACCGAGACATGCCGGTGCTGGCCTGAGACATCACCTTTGAAATTGGGCTGCTTCACCGCGCGGTCGTAACCTGCCTGAAAGGCATCGGCGCGAACTTGTGTCAACACGGGACTCGGCGCTTTGCCGAGCAAATGCTTGAGTAGCTCTTCGGTTGGGTTCATGTGATTCGTTCCTAAACGGCGACCTCGCTCAATGACCTCGCGCCCGCCGGATGGTGAGCGAACCAAGGGGTGTGCCAATGACTTGAAACGCCGTCCAGTCTCCGCCGACGAATTCCCAGGTGATATCCGCATTCAGGACGGCGGCCAGTTCCTTTCCCAATTCGAGCAAGGTCAATGCGGCCATCCCTTCTGATTGCCGCTTCAACCACATGGGATACGTCGGCTCGCTGAATTCGATTTGCACCACGACATGAGTTTCCAGTTCCTCGCCGAAGATCGCACATTCCAAATGGACGGCACCGGAACCCCGCTTGGTCTGTCCCGAAATCGACTGGACGAGCACGATTTTGCCATTCTCTTCCGCGTAATATGGACTATTGTCCCACTCGTAACTCGACACGGCGGTGATACTGACACCGGCCTCGCTCGCGTGGCTTCGAACCTGGCCATTGACGCGCCACGGCTGCACGTAGTGCAACTGCATCAGCAAACGGGATGCTTGCGCCAGGACGTCGAGCGGCGCGAGTTCCGTAGCGATGCGCGCGCGAAATGTCTTCTTGCCCATCCGGTCACCCGTCAAACAGCCCTCGGCCCACGCCAGGATGTTGGCAGGCGCGTGTGCTTCGGCCGGTGCCGGTGTAGCGGGCGGCGCGAGCGTCGGCGGTGCGACAGTGGACGGTGTGAACGTTGGCGGCGATGGCACATCGCTGCCGGCTGTGCTGGTCAATCCCGCTGCCGATCCGCTCACGGCAGCAGAGGTCGGCTCTGACTCACCGTTTTTCTTGCGCGTGGGCGTTAGCTTCTCCAGAAAACCGAACCCCGCCTCGCCGATGAAGGCAAAGCCGATCAGGACCGGGATGCACAAGATGAGGTAGACTCCGCCTGCAACGTAAGCCCATGCTGGGGGCGTCCTCTGATCGTTGCCGCCAGCAGTCGCGACTAGCCACCACAGCAGCCCGGCTCCCGCTCCAATTGCGCTTGCCCATGCTCCAATCTTGAGACAACCCCAAAATCCTTCCCTGAATTTGGCCGGTTCCAGAGACCACTCCCTGATGCGCACACCAACGCCTACGAAAAATATCAGAAAGATCGAGATCATGGCTGTAAAAATGCCGGCACCGAACGCAATAAGCAGCCAATCGAAAGGACTGCTTCGCATCTCTTGTTTCGTAATGAGAATAAGCGCAATGATCCCCACATAGATTACCGCAATCGTACCTTGCACCACTTCGTGCTGACTTCGATACCAAGTCCACAAGTCGCTGGCAGTTTTGGCAGCCTCTGCGAAGAAACCGTTGCCTGACGGCGTGCTCGCGTCCCCCGTAAACTGAGTGGCCCCGGAGTACGAGTTAGGCCGTGCGCCTTGATACGGCCCAAACCGCGTACGCAGGTGCTGCGTGTAGGCATTGCCGCCCCAGCCATGGACATACGCCTCAGCACCTCTGGCCGCCAACTGGGACTTAGCGATCCGCAAGCGTTCCTGGCCTGCGGGCGTGACCGCCCACGATTTGCCCTGACTATCCAACCAGTTGGCGGCCATCCCTTCCAACAGTCCCTGCGGTTGAGGTTCGCGGGCAGCGATCAATGCCTGACGCAAAGCGTCGTGCGCAGCCTCGTCTTCCATATGCAGATTGGTGAAACGTGCAATTGCAATTGCGGCGTCATCCATGGTTAGATACTCGGAGTCATGGAGGTGGTGGGAAATTCCGCGTCCGGCTCAGCGTCATTCTCTTCCGCGTCGGGCGTCTCCGATCGAGTGCCCTGGGAAGTGACCGCCGGATCATACAGATCAACGAGAATCGGTTTCCGTTTCGGGAGGTCGTTCAGATAGATCAACGCCGGCCAGTCGCCCGCCGGAAGCTGATAGAGCTCGTTCGTCGTGAAGTAGTCGACGAGTTCCTTGGAAAAAGTCAGCGTTCGGCTGCGCACGGCTTGTCCGGATTCCATGACTTGTTCGGAGACAACCTGTCGGTAACGTTTCGGCAGAACATGGATGAAGTGCCGTGCCGTATTGCCGACGAGCGAACCGCAATAGATCTGCTGCCCGACGTTCTCCAGCACTTCTGAAATCTTTTTGTCGTCGCCGATTTGATCGAGTGACTGATAAACCACGACACAGCCGGCTTTGGCTTCACGAGCGTAAGTGATGTACTTGTTGGCTTCGAACGCTCGAATGCGCCGAGTCTCGTCGAGCAGCAGTAATACGGGCCGCAACTCGCTGTCCGCGTAATTGACCCGCTCGAACAGGAGATGCTGCAAGTGTTTGACGGCCAGCGCCAGAACCGTGGAGGCTTTCTCCAGATCCTGTTCGCGCGCGGCCAGCAGGATGGTGACCGGTTCGTCGACGCGATTCAGTTCTGCCAGCGAGAAATTTGTCTCGGAATCGGCACCTCCGCGAACGCGCTCATACAGAGTGCCGTGCCGCGCGAACGGTTCCAGCGAAGTCACAATGGTCTGGGTGTAGTCCCGATACCCGAACTCCGGTCGCCGGTCACCTTCGGGAGGCAACCGGGCGAGTTCTTCCAATTGTGAGCCCCATTGGGAGAGATCGTCCGCAGTCAGCACTTGTTGCAGGGCTTCCTGAAACAATCCGCTCGTGCCGAAATAGGTGTCCTTCACCGCCTGCAAGCGTTCCACAAGTTCCGCGGGAAATTCACGCATCGCGCCAGCCGGCAGCAAGTACCGCGCGGGCGACCGCTGGGGACTCAGCAATAGTGAAATTTCTCGAACCCAATGGTCGACGCCGCACTCGGGAACACCGGCTCCCACTTCACGCAAGACCGCTTCGTCCGCTCGCAATTGCTCGATCGTGGCGTACAACAAGTTTTCGTCGGCGGCTAGTTCGTAGAGATCATTCAGATCGGCAGGTCGTGGTTCGCCGTCATTGTCGAGCAGCGTTTCCGGACGGTAAACCTCGCGGAGTTTCAGCAGATGCAGCAGCCCCGTCAGCCATGCCACATCATTGCGGTGGTGCCGCGATTCTTCGCTCCCGCGTGCCAAGATCCCTTCATCCGGCAACAGTGCGGTGACGATCTCGCGAATACGCTCGCTTCCCAACGGCGTCAGCGGATCGAGGCCATCGAGAAAATTGATGCGATGACTTTCAACTTCCTCCGGTTCCGTGGAGAAAAAGCAAATGCGCCCCCTTAAATGAGGAGCGAGTTTCGTCCGCAGATTGCCTTTGACGTCGATCAAGAAGATATTGAAGCCCGCGCGATTGGCCGCAATGGCCCAACGAATCAGGAACGCCGTCTTGCCGGAGTTCTGCGGGGCGCAGATCAACGTGCCGCGATACTCGCGCCGCGCGTTTGTGCGGTCGCGACCCAGGAACAGTTCGGGGCCGCGGGCGCGATCCGCTTGTTCGCCATCGAAGGCATAAGTTCCCAAGGGCAAGTCCCCCTCCAGCAAATCCCTGATATCTCCCGCCGAGTTAGCGCATCCTGAGTAATCGCGGAGGTTGCCTCGAACCGGTTCCCTCAAGACTTCGCCGGGACCCAGGACGCGTTCGCGAGAAAATTCTGCATTGTCGGCATCGGGACGAGCAGTCGCTTCAGCGACTGCGGCGACAAGTAATTCCCCCAACTGTATTGATGATTTTCGATCGGGACGACCGCCACTTCCGGGGCTTTGATCGATGGCCACCCAAGCCACCAAAGTCTCGTTTGGATTTTGGTCGACAGCTTCCCACGTCAACGAAACGCAAGTCCGACGGTTGCCCGATAAGGGAGCAGGTAGCGGCAAACTGCGAATTGCAGTGACCATCCGACTCGGATCATCAACCTGTGGGGTCTCAAATCCGCACTGACGAAACACAGAATACAACACATCCCGAAACCGAGACGGTTTGATGGGATAGTGCTCAATCTGAACCGAATCAGGATGCTTTCTGACTTCAGGCAAAAGCCTAGCCTTCAGACGTTCGACTTGAGCATTCATGAGTGATCCACAATCGTTGAAGAACGATGCGCAAGCCAAGCGTCCACGCCGCCGTGTCGGTTTCGCTCTTGACGCATTTCCGATTTATACCGACGAGCATGATCATAAGTCGCGATTATCCGGATCTTTGTTCGTCGGTCAAATGCACGGATGCAGCTGGGATTTCAGGCAATACGAGTTCGATCGACCTTCATAGCACCGAGCACGTGAGATCGACGAGGGTCAGGTCCGGGATGCGGAACGTCTCGATCACTTTCCTCCCCTCCATGCGGCGGTTGCGAACTTTTCGAGATCGGTGAAATTGCCTTGCCAAGTGGTGTACATCGCGCCGCGGAGGCTTTTCGAAAAATCCTTGCCGGTGTCGAGCCAGTTGCGGATTCGTTCGGGTGGGGCGTCGTAGTCGCCAGCGAGGATGTCGGATCAAGTTGGTTTAGACGGCGACGGCGGCTCGCGAGGAGAGTGACGTTGTCAGTTCGCCCAGGCATTCTTCCAAGAGTCGTTGGACGTCCGCACGGGAGGCGTCGTTCAGTGGACCTGCGAGGGCGGCTTGGAACAGGTTGGTGGCCATCGAAAACTCTCCGGCATTGCGGTAGCACGTCGCCGCGCTGATCCGATGTACGGCGGCCTCGCGGTTGCGGCCGATGGCGTCCAGACGCGGGGCGATCCGTTCTTCCAGCGATCCCGCCGTTTGCCAGAGCGGCTGGGCTGTCTGAGCCAGACCCATTTGCGCAAACGCCTGGGCTTGGGAAAGAACCTTCGTCTTTTCCGACATCAGTTTTGCCAAGGCTGGTCCGTACGGTTTTTCTTTCGACTTACTCATCGGATTCCTCCCGGTATTCGTGACGCGAAATGCGCAGGCGGTGCCCCTTGGCAGAGAACAGGATCACGACCACATAAGCATCCCAACCAAACGGGTTCGTCACGGCTTGCGCCACCTTCTCACGGTGACGCCGATCGAACTCGGCCGCAACCTCAGTTCCGCTGATTTCGAGAACGCAACGACGGCGCACCGCCCGGAAGTCCGCACGCTCGCCGTAGGCCGTGACATCCACTTCTCCCAAGTCGAGGAGACGATGTGCCACCATCAACGCGACGGCCGTCGCCGCCAACTCCACCAGCGGCTTGCGTTGCATCGTCGCTCGCAATCGTTCCGCCTTGGCTTCCGCTGCTTGTTGCCAACTCAAATCGAGCTGAAGTTCGTTCTCGTTCGCGGCGAGCTGAGCAATGTTCTCGCCGCGAACGTCAACGGTTGCGGGAGAGCCGGAGTATTCACTCAGCACCGTCACGGCTGCGACGAGATGCGGCTCCAGGAACAGATTGGGATACCAACCTTCCAGCCGCTCAATGTTCTGCCGCAGTAATCGCATCTGTGTTTCTGCCGTCGATCGACCGCTCGATCAAGCGATCGCGGTCGCAACTAAAATCGATTCGACGCTCGCTAGTTGAACCAACGTCTCATTCCGGCTTTGGATTGTCAATCGGCTCGACGGCCACTTCCCAGCAGCGTTGAGAACTCGATGTCGTGGTGATGTCGACGGAACTCACCGCGCCGGGTGCCACTGGCGAGGGGCTTCGCTCGCCAGTGATCTTCAAAAACACTGGCGGCCCAAAGCTGCCGCCAGTGGCACCCGGCGTGCCACCCGGCGACAGGTGGTACAAGATCGAATGTTCGCTAGCTGCCTCTTGTGACTTCGTCACCCAGACGTCCAAAGCGACGTCTGGGCCACCCGGCGGACCTCGAACTCAGCAATCGTGATTCCCGGTAGCGGGCCGAATCCCTTGAAGTCGAGCCATTTGTTTACGTCGAGAATTTGCCGGGCAATGTCTTCGGGAGTGAGGTCCAAGGTTTCATTGCACGAGAACGTGATCGGCTTCATTTGGTCTCCTCAACCAATGTCTCTCCAACTTCACGGGCTTTTTCGATCTCCTCCACCAAGGCAGTCACTGGCGTCGGTCTGGCCATGTCCTTGACCTCCTGATCCGCAGCGGGTGTCTGTAGTTTTAAGTGCTGGCAGATCAAGTGGAGCATCTGCATGTTCTTGGTGATCTCCTGCTCGGCCAGTAGGCAAACTTGCAGGTTCAAGTGGCCCCAATGCTCTTGCCGCTTGGACTGGAGGTTCTGGTTCATCAGGACGAACGTCGTCAGAAAAATGAATTCGATTCCGACAACCAAGCCAAGGAAAGGGAACGGATAGGGGTCGAACGCCGGGACGTTGTGTAGCACCTGCACGTTCAGCACGATCCAGACGGTGATGAATACGACATGGGCTGTGATGAACCACAGGCTTCCGAAGAACCGGGTGATCCAATCCCCGATCTTCTCCACACGTGAGCGGCGTCCATGCAGTTGTTGCTCGACTAGGGCAATGGCGTCAATGTTCTTCTTCGCAGTCGTGGACAGCGGGGGTGATGACATGACGGTGAACTCCAGTCGGACGACTACTGAACGGAAAAATCACTGTGGCGACGGCAGGGATGTTTGCCAACCTGCCCGTCGGGCCGGCCGGTTAGATTCGTTTTTGACTCTTCAACGGTCGGATGGCTCATTGGAAATTGTCCTGAAATACCCTCAAGGTTCCCTACGAATCGCCTCGTGTTTGAACAGCACCAACCCTGCCTTCAAATAGTTGGGCAACGCGGCAGGGTGATCCAGAGTGCAGGTGTGCAACCAGAATCGTTTTGGCTCATCGCTCTACGCGGGGTGGCCCAGAAGCGGCTTTGAGCGTCTGGGTCGCAGAGCGACAAGAGGTACAAGATTAAATGTTCGCTGGCTGCTTCTTGTGACTTCGTCACCCAAACATTCAAAGCAATGTCTGGGCCACCCCGTCGGGATCAATTCGCTCCACCCCAGGCGGCGGTCGCGAACTTTTCGAGGTCTGTGAAATTGCCTTGCCAGGTGGTGTACATCGCGCCGCGGAGGCTTTTTGGAAAATCCTTACCGGTGTCGAGCCAGTTGCGGATTCGTTCGGGCGGGGCGTCGTAGTAGCCGGCGAGGACTTGCGAGTGGCCCTGCGCGGCGAAGTGCTTCAGGCTGGGGGCCGCCTTGCCGCTGTTCCAGTTGATGATGATCGTGTCCTTCGGCAGGCCCTCCCATGAGCCGGACAGGTCGCCGTTGACGAGATAGAAATCCTTCACGGCGTTGTGGTGCGGGTCGAACATGTCGCTCCAGATGCACAGCTTTGCCTGCGGGTTGATGCGGCGCACGATCTCGGCACAGCGACGGACGTTGTCGGCGAGTTGCTGGCCGGCGGTCTTGCCCGACGCGCGGTCCGGCTCGCTCCAGTTGGCGACGCGGATTTCGTCGTGGCTGAGGAAGTACGTCTGCGGCTCGAACAATTTTTGGACGCGGCGGACCTGGTCCTCGACGATCTCGAAGACCTTCGGTTCGGTCAGCGAACACGGCACCTGATTGTCGTAGATCGTGACCGCGTGGTAGTAGCTGACGCGCAGTTTCTGACCGTCCTTGATCTGCGAACCGGGCAGCAGCGTGAGCGTCGGCGGTTCGTGATAGACGTCGAACTCGCCCGCCCACGGCGACGTCCCGAGTTTCGGATCGCGCAGCTCGGCGAAGTCGCGTCCCTCGACGAACGTCGTCTGCCCCGAGTCGTCCTTCACCACGAGCGGACAGCCGGGGCGACGGACCAGATTCACGAACGGCTCTTCGATCAGCGTCGCGTCGTCCATCCACAGCTTGCCGCCGCGACAGCCCCACGCGCCGATGTAGAACCGGACCTCGGTGCTGTCGAGCGTGTTGAAGACGACGTGATAATGTGTCCAATCCTGATCTCGTTTGACGCCGAGGTTGCTGTGCGAGAGGACTCGGCCCGTTGGGGACATCGCGAACATCCGCGTCTCACCCGCCGATTCAAAGTCTTTTGTTTGGATCCAGACGGAGGCGTGGAACTGCGACCACGGTCGGACTTTGATCGGCTTGCTCACCCGCCGATTGCCCTCGACACCCTTGGCGTTCTCGATGCGGAGCGACGTCTTGCCGCCGTGCTTGACCGTCGGGTCGGCAAACGTCCCCTGTCCGGGCTCGTCCTGAAATCCCCAGCCGGCGAAGGCGTCTCCCTTGAGATTCTCGAAGTCGCCGGGAATCAGATGCTTGCCGTCGACATCGAGCACCACCTTGCCCGCTTTCACGACGAATGGCACATCGCGCGCGGGAAGCCCCTCAGCCAGATTGGGATCGTGCGCGAGGATTCCCGAGCTGTAACCGAAGCCGGCGACGGTCGGGATGATCTCCAGCTTCAACTCGCGACAGAGTTCGCGAAACTTGGCGGCGTTCTTGAAATAGTGGTCGGGGACGCGGTCGAGAATGTTCAGCTTGTAGTCGGCCAGCACGACGCCGTTGTATCCCGACTTGGCGGCCCGCCGCAGAATGGCCTCAATCTTCGGCAGGTTCTCGGCGACCTGAAGGTTCTGCTGGAGGTAAACCCAGCGCAGTTCGAGCGGCTCGGCGGCGCGCGAGACGCTCGGCATCGAACCACAGACAACAAGCAACGCGAACAACAGACAGGATCGTCGAGACATTGTTGGCTCCCGGTAGTCCGCGACCTCTTACTCGTTCTCTTGTTGACGCTGAGATTGGGAAAAGCAACAAGAGTAAGATTACGAGTAAGAGTAAGATTATGAGTAAGACGTGTCGGCTACTTCGCCCCCTTGAAAATTTTGCGGTCGAGGCGGGGGATGAAGAGTGTCCAGTGCGAGTTGCTGTTGGGGTCGTCCTGGATGGCGCGTTGGAACTCGTGCAGCTTGGCATCGAGGTTGTCGAGCGAATGGAGTGCGACCGCTTCGGGGGTCATCGGCAGGCGCGGGCTGCCGAACTCGTACGTGCCGTGGTGGCTGACGATCATGTGCTTCAGACGCCAGGCGAGTTCGTCGGGGAAGGCTTCGCCGGTGAGTTGCTCGACCTGGCGGATCTTCTCGGACAGCATCTCGACCCCGATGACGAGGTGGCCGAGGAGCTGGCCTTCATCGGTGTAGACGAAGCCGGCGGTGCAGGAGAGTTCGCGCGTCTTGCCGATGTCGTGCAGGAAGATGCCCGCGAGCAGCAGTTCCGCGTTGAGATCGACGTAGACCTCGCACATCTTCTTCGCGACGTTCATCAGCGAGACAATGTGCTCGATCAGTCCGCCGCGATAGGCGTGGTGCGCCTTCACTCCGGCGGGGGTTTCGGCCAGCAATTTCATCAGCGGGTCGTCCAACAAAAAACACTCCATCAGCGTTCGCAGTTGCGGGTTCTCGAACCCGAGCAGGATCGTGCGGAGTTGGACGAACAGCTCCTCGATCTTTTGCGAGGTCATCGACTCGAAGTCGACCGGATCGATGTTGGAGGCGGCCACGGCGTCGATGTGAGTCAGGATCAGTTGCAGCGTCCCCTGGTAGAGCTGCACCTTCCCCTTGATGCGGACGAAGCCGCCGATCTGGATGTGGTTGCAGGACTCTTCCATCACGTTCCACATCCGCCCGTTGACGACTCCCGTGCGGTCGCGCAGATCGACGGTCAGGTAGAGCGCGGCGTTGCGGTTCGCCCGCAACTGCTTGTCGGCGACGAGGAACACTTCATCGACGATGTCTCCATCCTTGAGGTCAGTCACATAGCGGCGAGTCATGGGCAGAGTCCGTTGCGAGGAAGGCTGTTTGAAAGAGGGCGGGATTCTAGGTTGGGCTGTGAGCGGTCACAAGCAACGGTGGCGATGACGGCAGTCAGGCGAGATCTGAACGGGCTCGTACTACTCGCTTCGTCTTGCAGTTGCCCCGCGCACTTTTCGGAGCCAGACGATGACACCCGTCGAAGGGGCAAAAGACAAACCACAGATTTCACGGATTTCACAGATGACACGGATGAAGAGGGAGGAGAGGAGTGTTGTTGGTCTTCGTCTGATCTGTGTTCTCTGTGAAATCTGTGCCATCTGTGGTTCCGCGTCTTTTTTTGGGTTGCTGTCTTCCTGCATGTCGGGCGACTCGCAACCTTTCATCAAGGCCCGCGTGCGGTATAGACTCCCGCCCATTCGATGCCTTCCCCCACTGAAAGGAGTCGCCCGTGCGTTGGTCTCAGACGTTCATTCCGACCATGAAGGAAGTTCCGTCCGATGCGGAAGTCCCGAGTCATCAACTGATGCTGCGCGCCGGCCTGATCCGGCAACTCATGGCGGGAGCCTACACGTATCTGCCGCTCGGTGTGCGGGCACTCAAGAAGGCCGAGGCCATCGTTCGCGAGGAGATGGACGCGGCGGGCGGCATCGAAATCTTCATGCCGGCGCTCCAGCCGATCGACCTGTTCGAGCGGACCGGCCGCCGCGAGGCTTTTGGCAATGTCCTCATCAACTTCAACGTGAAGCGAGGCGACCGGACCGTGCATCTGGCTCTCGGGCCAACGCACGAGGAGGTCGTGACCGATCTGATTTCAAAGCACATCAGCAGCTATCGGCAACTGCCGCTGACTCTGTACCAAATCCAGATCAAGTTCCGGAATGAGGAGCGTCCGCGGTTCGGCGTCCTGCGCACCAGCGAGTTCCTGATGAAGGATGCGTACAGCTTTCACGCGACGCTCGAATCGCTGAACGACACGTACCAGAAGATGTATCGCGCGTACTGCCGCATCTTCTCGCGCTGCGGCCTGGATTACCTGCCGGTCGAGGCGGAAAGCGGCCCCATCGGCGGCGACGCCTCGCACGAGTTCATGATCCCGGCTGCGAACGGTGAGGATCAGATCGTCCACTGCAAACAGACGGGCTACGCGGCGAACTGCGAGCGGGCCGAGACCGGGCGCAAGCCCCCCGTGATTGCAACCTCACCCGATGCAAAGCCGATCGCCAAGGTCCACACGCCGCAGGTCGGCAGCATCGAGGCGGTCTGCAAACTGTTGAAGTGCAAGCCGCAGAAGATGATCAAGACGCTGATCTACGTCGCCGACGGCAAGCCGGTCGCCGTGCTGGTGCGGGGTGATCACGAAGCCAATGAGGGGAAGATCCGCCGCGCGTTGGGTGTGACCTCGCTGGAGATGGCCGATCCCGCCACGATCCTGCAAGTGACGGGAGCGCCCGTCGGTTTTGCGGGGCCGGTCGGCATCAAGTGTCCCGTCATCGCCGACCACGACGTGCCGCTGCTCGTCAACGCCATCACCGGTGCAAACGAGGAAGACCAGCATTTTGTGAACGTGAACGCCGGATCGGACTATGCGCTCGACACGACACACGATCTGCGCAACGCCGTCGGTGGCGATCCGTCTCCGCGCGGTGAGGGGACGCTGGAGTTGGTGCATGGCATCGAAGTCGGCCACGTCTTCAAGCTCGGCACGAAGTACAGCACTTCTCTCGGGGCGATGTTCGACGACGAGAAGGAATTCCGTCAGCCGATCATCATGGGCTGCTATGGGATCGGCGTGAACCGGATCATCGCGGGCCTCGCCGAGACGAAGCACGACGAGAACGGTTTGATCTGGCCGCTGTCGGTCGCTCCGTACGAAGTGATTCTCAGTGTGATCGATGTGACCGAGGCTCCGACGATGGCTGCGGCCGAGTCACTCTACGCGGAACTGAAGTCGGTGGGAGTCGATGTCCTGCTGGACGACCGCGATCAGCGACCGGGGGTGAAGTTCAAGGACGCCGATTTGATTGGCATCCCGCTGCGAGTCAACATCGGCGGCAAGGGCTTCAAGGAGGGAGTCGTCGAACTGAAGTGGCGCGAGTCCAAGGACTCGGCCAAGGTTCCGCTCGCCGATGCGGTGAGCGCGATCCGCGAACGGCTGGCCACGCGCCGCGCAGAAGAGGCGGCGCGTGTTCCGGCCTGACGCTCTTGGAGGACGGGCACTCCTGCCCGTCTGCTCGGCGCCGTAGCACATGCTGCCAGGCTTGTGCGTCCCTCTTCCTCGGTGGACGACTCGCGGTTCGTGACGCATTGAAGGCGCACAAGCTGGCAGCATGTGCTACGAAAAATCCCCCGGTTGAATTGCTTCAGCCGGGGGACGCTTCCGTTGGGTTGGACGTTTTGAGGAGCCGGGTTCAGTTGTCGCCACTGGCCGTTCGGCCCGGTCCCGGATTCTTGATGAAAAAGATCGGAGCCACGATGACTTGCAGGTTTGTGCCGGGCGAAACGTTGGATGGCATGGCGGCGGCCACCGCCTCGTCGGCCAAACGGTCCTGACCCTGGTGGCGATAACAATTGCTGAGGGCCATCAGCGCCCGCTGGTTGAACGGCGCGGGGAACATTTCGGCGGCGCGGTTCAACGGGGCGATGGCGTCCGCGAATTTTTCCTGAGCCTGCAGCGCTTCGCCGCGGAACAATTGGACGATTGGCTCGAACGGCCCCGCTTCGACGACGCGATTCAACTCGGCGATGGCGTACGTGGGGAGGCCGATTTCGAGGTAGCCCTCGGCGGCGGCCAGGCGCTTCACGACGCGCTGGGGATTGAACGGGGTGGTGTCTGTCGTGCTGTTGGTCTCGTTTGTCATGGTCGCCTCCGTCCCTTGGGATTGAAGACCTCGCGGTGCCGTGGAGCAACTCGTTTGCCAGTATCGGGCAATCTTGCGGAGCATGGAACGTGCCGAATGCTCAGCATTTTTGCCTGGCTCTCTGAGTCCTAACGATAGACGCGAGTTATGACACGTCAACCCCCACGGGGTTCGCTGATCGAGAATGTCAGTTTGACAATCGTGTGGCAGTCACTGGTTGCTGAAGCGGCAGGTGGACTGTTAATTCGCAAGCCGACCAAGTCGGTTGCAGTTCCCGCGCGAGGCCCCACAATACGGCGGTCTCACTTGTCCCCTGCCCTTTTCTGCGGGAAGTTCCATCATGTCGCGAGTGTTCACACCCCTTGGTTTGGCGGGGCTGCTGGTCGTGTTCGGTGTGGCGGTCGACTCGCCGACCGTCGTCCTCGCGGCGCAGCAGCCGAACATTCTGTTCCTGTTTACCGACGATCACGCGGCTCATTCGATGAGTTGCTACGGCTCGAAGATCAATCGGACGCCTCATTTGGACCGGATCGCCGCCGGTGGGATGAGGTTCAACCGGTGCTACGTCTCGAACTCGCTGTGCGGTCCGAGCCGCGCGACGATCCTCACCGGAAAGCACAGCCACGCGAACGGCTTCCGGCAGAACGGCGACAAGTTCGACGGCAGCCAGGTGACGTTCCCCAAGCTCCTTCAGAAGGGGGGCTACCAGACGGCCGTCATTGGCAAGTGGCACCTGGAGACCGATCCGACCGGCTTCGACCACTGGGACATCCTGGTGGGACAGGGGCCTTACTACAACCCGCCGATGATTGCCAACGGTCAGCGGTTGAAGCGTGAAGGCTACACGACCGAGATCATCGGCGATCTGGCGCTGGACTGGCTCGACAAGAAACGCGATCCGAACAAGCCGTTCCTGCTGATGTGTCAGCACAAGGCTCCGCACCGCGAATGGCAGCCGGGGCCGAAGTACTTTGATCTCTACAAGGACGAGACGATCCCCGAGCCTCCCAATCTGTTTGACGACCTGGCGGGACACGCCTCGCCCGCTCACACGCAGACGCTGAGCATCGCCAAAAACATGACGCCACTCGATCTGAAGCTGAATCCGCCGGGGAACCTGACGCCGGGTCAGGCCGCCGTCTGGCACAAAGCCTACGACGCCGAGAACGAAGCGTTCCGTGCCGCGAACCTTCAGGGAGACGCCCTGGTGCGCTGGAAGTATCAGCGGTACATCAAGGACTACCTGCGCTGTGTCGCGGCGGTCGATGACCAGGTGGGCCGGTTGCTCGACTGGCTGGAGAAGTCGGGGCAGGCGGACAACACGATCGTGGTCTACGCTTCGGATCAGGGCTTCTTCCTCGGCGATCACGTTTGGTTCGACAAGCGGTTCATGTACGAAGAGTGCTACCGGACGCCGTTTCTGGTGAAGTGGCCTGGCAAGACAAAGGCCGGCTCGGTGAATGAGGATCTGGTCTCGAACCTCGACTTCGCGCAAACGTTCCTGCAGGCGGCGGGCGTAGAGGCGGACGCTTCGATGCAGGGCAGGAGCCTCGTTCCGCTGCTCGAAGGGAAGACGCCGGCCGACTGGCGGAAGAGCCTCTATTACCACTACTACGAGTTCCCCGGTGCTCACGATGTCCATCGCCACTACGGCGTGAAGACCGCCCGGTACAAGCTGATGCACTACTACCACCTCGACGAGTGGGAGTTGTTTGACTTCGAGAAAGACCCGCTCGACATGAAAAACGTCTACCACGACCCGGCCTACGCCGAAGCCCGCCAGGAACTGGAAGCGGAACTGGCGCGGCTCCGCAAGTTCTACCACGACCCCGACGATCCGAAGCCCACAGCGAAGCAAAAGAAGAACTGACGCCGCGCGGCTCACCGACACTTGTTGGATTGGTTTCATTTTTTCATGTGGTTCTTCCTGCTCGGCTGTCTGCTGCCCGCCTTCTGGGTGTCGTTCCTGACGACGGGCCTGATGAGGCTGATTGCGCCGCGCATCGGCTTGATCGACAAGCCGGGCGCCCGCAAGGTCCATCTCGTACCGACGCCGCTCGGGGGTGGGATCGGCATCTGGGCGGGAGTTGTGGTGCCGCTGTTGGTCGCCCAGATTTTGGTCCACGTCTGGGACGCCGACCGTCCGGCGTGGTTACCGCTGGAGTTGCAGCAGCATCTGGCAGGAGCGGTGTATCGCTCCCGGGAGTTGTGGGGCATCCTGGGGGCGGCGACGGTGCTGGCGATCATGGGACTGGTCGACGACTTTCGGCCCCTGCCCTGGAAGCCGCGGATGGCGATACAGTTGGCGGTCTCGACGGCGGTCGTCGTCTCGGGCGTGAGGGCCACGATTTTCGTGAGCAATCCCTGGGTCGGTGTGCTGCTGTCGATCTGCTGGTTCGTGGTGTTGGTCAACTCGTTCAACTTCCTCGACAACATGGACGGTCTGTCGGGAGGGATCGCGTTGATCGTCAGCATGGTCTTCGCCCTGATGATGCTCACCAAACCGGGCGATCCGCGGTGGCTGGTGGGGGGATTCTTCCTGATCGTGGCCGGATCGCTGGTCGGGTTCCTGTGCCACAACTGGTCGCCCGCCCGCATCTTCATGGGAGATTCGGGGAGTTACTTTCTGGGATTCAGCATTGCGAGCATGACGGTGCTCGGCACGTTTTACTCGCCGATGGACCGCAACCAGCACGTGATCCTCGCCCCGTTTTGCGTGCTGGCCGTGCCGCTCTACGACATCTGCTCGGTGATCCTGATTCGTCTGCGGGAGGGCCGCAGCCCGTTTCAACCCGACAAGAAACACTTCTCGCACCGACTGGTCGCGCTGGGGCTGACCAAGGTGCAGGCGGTCCTGACGGTCCTTTTGACCACGCTGACCACGGGGCTGCTCGGACTGACGCTGTATGCCGTGACGAGTTGGAACGCGGCGATCGTGGTGCTGGCGTGTGTCGGCTGCGTGCTGCTGCTGATCGCGATTCTGGAGGCTGCGCCGCGCGAGGGGGCATCTCCGTGGCACAAGCGTCCCCCATGTGCGTCCGCGTGTTGATGATCTTAATCATAAACGT
>JANODP010000184.1:0-58702 GCA_031412755.1 Schlesneria sp.
TCTTCGCTCTGCAATCTTTCTGCCGCTCTCTTTCTGTCTCCTTCTTCCTGCAAGACTGAAGCGGGGAGACAGAAAGAGAGCGGCAGAAAGATGAGTACAGTGAAGTCCGTGCGAACTCTCGGACGTAGTAAATGCACAGCCGCTAAGCCTCTGGCTTGCCCGCGTGGAGGCTGGCAGGCAGCCCAGTCAGGTACATACATCGGCGGACGGACAAGCCAGAGGCTTACCCTACGGACTCGTACTCTCCGGCAAACTTTCCCTCTGCCGTTGACCTCGGGCGGGGGCGTGTCGATAATCCCGCCCCGAATGGAATCGGGCGATCCAATGGCTTGGATCGTGGAAATCACAAGGGCAGGGAGGCCGAGCGATGATTCAGTCAGATTTGCAGGATGTGGGCTTTCGCTGGACGAGACCGACTTGGGAACGGGCGGGCGACCGGACATGGTTGCTGATCGTGCCGAGCCAGCTTTCGCGGACCGATGAGGGGGGATGCACCACCGACCCGCGTTTCGACCGGTCTCAGCGGATGTACGAGGTCTTTGAGTTCGACGGGACGTGGCTCGATCAGCTTCACGAAATGCAGGTCGAAGGAATCCTGTCGAGTCCCCGGTGGCGGCGCGATCTGGAGCGTGTGGCGGCCTGAGGTCCTGGTCGATGTGATGTGACGAGATTTTCGACGCCCGGCTTTCGATGGAAGCCGGGCGTCGTTTTTGATGGACGTTCACCATGCAGGCCGTTGTCGTCACGTTTGATCGTCTCGCGACAACGGCTCTCGGCTGTTACGGCAACGAGTGGATCGAGACACCGCACTTCGATCGGCTCGCCTCACAGGCCGTGGTCTTCGACCGGCACTTTGTCGAGCACGTCGGCGATTCGGCCGGGCTGGGTTGGAGTACGGGACGTCTTCCGACGGAGGGCTCGGCCCGTCCGTTCGAGTTTGCGTCGGCCTGGTCCGCGCTCCTGGCGAGCCACGGTGTGGAACTGCATCTCGTCAGCGAGTTCGACATTCTGCCGTGGTCGATGGCACTCCAGAAGACCTCGCGCATGTTGGTCGCGGCCCGACACGAACCCGATCCGCAGCCCGATGAGATTCCGTTCGCCTGTCTGGTCAAAGCCGCGCGCGAACGGCTGTCGGCGCCGCGTGGTGCGGCTTCGCGTCTCGTGTGGTTGCACTCGGCGGGAGTTCCCGAACCGTGGCTCCCTCCGGAAGGCTTTGCCACGCTCTACTTCGACGAATATGAAGAGCGCGGCTGCGACGTCGCCTCCCTCACACGCGAGAATTGGGGGACTCATCCCGCCGCCTACGCGGGATACGTTTCGCTGCTGGACCACTGGCTGGGGGAACTCGTGTCTGCCGTGGAGGCCTTCGCGAAGGCGGAGCCAACGCTGCTGATCGTCTCCGCCGCGCGGGGCGGCGACTGGATGACGCTGCCTGCCGAACAGGCCAATCCGCCGGTGAGCGAGAACAAGTCGAGCGAAGAGACTTCGCCTTCCTCTGCGGAGGAAGTCGTCGAAGAGCGGACCCGGATCAGCGGACCAATGCCCCCGCGCGAGGCGGTCGCGCTGGCGGACTCCATCACGCGCACTCCGCTCCTGCTGCGTCTGTTTGGCGAAGGGACGTTCGATGCCGAGTTCGCCGGGACACGGTGTCACCGCCTCGTCCAAACGGCCGACCTCTCCGCCACGTTGCTCGATTACTTTCAGTTGCCGGTGACTCCCGCTTTGAGCGACGGGCGGAGTTGGCTGCGCGAACTGGCCGAGACGCACACTTCTCGTGAGATGATCTGCTTCACCGACGGAGCGGGCTCGCGCGGGATTCGGACGGCCGAGTGGAGTTGTCTCGTCGATGACGCGGTCTCGGCAGGGGAGGTGGAACCGGCGGCGAAGCTCTTCGCCAAGCCGGAGGACATCTGGGAGGTCAACGACGTGTCGGGACAGCAGCGCGACGTGACCGCCTCGCTGGTGGCGCGGTTGAACGAGATGCTTCCCGCGGCGCAGGGGGGATTCACCCGCGTTAACAGCCCGTTGAAAAGGGATTGATCGAGTGCCACGACTGTGTCAGCCGTGTGTATTTCGAGAGACTTGTGACAGTCTCCACGGCTGACACAGCCGTGGCACTCCTTTTTCAACAGGCTCTTCACGGCCGCTCGTCGAGCGGGAAGACCCACGCGGCGCACCACTTTCGGGAACCTGAAACGTCATCGTGCAAAACGTCTGTCAGCGGGGTCGCTTCCCGTCTGGCAGGCCGCTACGATTCCGGCGTTCGCGAGTTCTTCACAACCGCCGTTCCGTCACCGCCTCCAATTGGGAGACCGCCTCGCCATGAGCGACTCCGTGTCACAGACAGAAGTTGAAGCGTCGATTCACAAACTCGGCACCGCCTACGAGTCGATTCGCGAGCAGATGGCCAAGGTGATCGTGGGCCAGGACCAGGTCATCGAGCAACTGTTGATCGCGCTCTTCAGTCGCGGCCACTGTTTGCTGGAAGGGGTGCCGGGTCTGGCCAAGACGCTGATGATCAGCACGCTGGCCCGCTGCCTGTCGATGAGCTTCGCGCGCATTCAGTTTACGCCCGACCTGATGCCGGCCGACATCACCGGGACCGACGTGTTGCAGGAGAATCGCGACACCGGCAAGCGCGAGTTTCGTTTCATCAGCGGACCGCTGTTTCACAACATGGTCCTGGCCGACGAAATCAACCGCACGCCGCCGAAGACTCAGGCCGCGCTGCTCGAAGCGATGCAGGAGCGGCAGGTCACCGTCGGCCAGACGCGGCATGTCCTGGCCGACCCGTTCTTCGTGCTCGCCACGCAGAACCCGATCGAGCAGGAAGGGACGTACGCGCTGCCCGAAGCGCAGCAGGACCGCTTCATGTTCAAGGTGTTCGTCAAGTATCCGAGCTTCGAGGAGGAGCGGCTGATCGCCAAGCGCACGACCTCGCTGCAAATGGACGATGTGAAGGAGGTGCTCGACGCCGGCGAAATCCTCGCGCTGCAGCGGCTCGTCCGGCAGGTTCCGGCCAGCGATCACGTCGTCGATTACGCGCTGGCGCTGGTGCGGCAGACGCGCGTCGGCGAATCGGGCGTGCCCGCGTTTGTGGCGGAGCAACTGAGCTGGGGGGCCGGCCCGCGCGCGGTGCAGTTCCTGCTGCTCGGGGCCAAGGCGCGGGCGCTGCTCAACGGCCGGACGTATGTCTCGACCGACGACGTCCAGGCGCTGGCCGCTCCCGTGATGAGGCATCGGATCGTGGTGAACTTCTCGGCCGAGAGCGAGGGGATCACCAGCGACCAGATCGTCGAACAACTGCTCCGGTCCACTCCGTCAAAGGAAGGCGAGCTGACTCGTGACCCCAACCTCGCGAAGATTTTTGCCGCCTGAAGCCGTCGCCCGGATCGCGCGGCTCGAAGTTCTGGCCCGCAACGTGGTCGAAGGTTTTCTGTCCGGCCTGCACCGCAGTCCCTACTTCGGCCAGTCGGTCGAGTTCGCCCAGCACCGCGAATACGCGCCGGG
Source organism: Schlesneria sp. (assembly GCA_031412755.1). GTDB lineage: Bacteria > Planctomycetota > Planctomycetia > Planctomycetales > Planctomycetaceae > Schlesneria. The sequence continues at coordinate 3,511 of JANODP010000184.1, forward strand.
CGACGACATCCGCCGCATCGACTGGAAGGTCTGGTCCAAGACCGACCGTTACTACATCAAGCAGTACGAGGAGGAGACCAACCTGCGCACGACGCTGCTGGTGGACCTGTCCGAGTCGATGCTGTTCGGTTCGCACAGCCTCACGAAGTACGAGTACGCCTGCCAGATCGCCGCCTCGCTGGCGTACCTGCTGCTGCGGCAACAGGACTCGGTCGGCATGATCACGTTCGACGACGTGATCCGGGCGCGAGTCCAATCCAGCAGCAAGCAGAACCATTTGCAGGCGATCCTCACGTCGCTCGACCGCGAGAAGCCCGCCAAGAAGACGGACCTCTACCAGATGCTGGCCCAGGTCGCCGACGAACAGACCCGGCGTGGCCTGATCGTGCTCGTGTCGGACCTGTTTGTGGACCGGGCCGGTCTGTTCAAGGGACTGAAGCTGCTGCGCACGCGCGGCCACGACGTGATGGTCTTCCACGTGATGGACGACGAGGAACTCGACTTCAGCTACGCCGGCACGACGAAGTTTGAAGGGATGGAAGAAATGGGCGACCTGATCTGCGATCCGCGCTCCCTGCGCGAGGGCTACCAGCAGGCGGTCCATCAATTCATTGACGATCTGCGCCGCAACTGCGCCCGCCAGATGGTCGACTACCAAACCATCCGCACCAGCGAACACCTCGACGCGGTCCTGGCCCACTACGTCACACACCGCGTTGGCATGAGACACTCGGTGAGGAACTGAACATGAACCCGGAAGCCACGGCATGCCCGACGAAACGGCCTTCAGCGCTCCGGCCCATCTTGGCCCGGACGGTCTCGTCTCGCGCGGACTCAACCGCAACGCGGACGAAGCCATCGCCGCGTTCCGTGCGATGCGGCAGACGATTCGAGGCACACTCAGCCCGGACATCGACTCGGCCGAACGACTCGCCCGTGACGTGGCCGCGAAACTCGGGTGCCGCCCCGATCTGCGCGGCCCGGAAAGCCACATGGATGGGCCGTTCCACTTTCATTTGCAAGACTTCCCCGAGTGGCATTTCTGGTTTCTCGGAGGGCCTCTGACATGACAATCACCACCAGGGATCCGATCGTCGCGCAGGCACGCTACATCACGGGTAAGGCATATCTCGGCCTGCTCGACTTGGCCCGCCAAACAGAGTCGTTGATCGGTCTCGTTTGGCGTGAGCAACTGAAGTTTTCGCCATCTGCATTGCAAATCGCTGCCGACCTCAAACCGTCACTCGTCGAAGAACGACTGACGGATGAGTGGCCGGGGACTCGCTTGTTCGGCAGTCAGGCTTGGTATCGCCTCTATCGCTGTGATGAGCATTCGCTACCAATCTTCGCCCGCGCGGAACGGCTTGACGGCTGGCTCGCCCCTGATTTTCCCGAGGACATGAGCTGCCACCTGCCGACGGGCGAGTGCTGGCTCATTTCGGTGGCTCATGAGACGTTTTGTTGGTTGTTCCCAGAGGTGCTTGACGACATCAGGGGCAGAGAGCTTGATCGCGTTCTGAAATCCGCAGCGGGACCGGACCCCCTCGCGTTCAAATAGTTGAGTGTCCAATTGCCCGAGGTTCATCATGTCCATCATCGCCACCGATTCCATTGCTCGTCCGCAGCCTGCGATGACCATTCCCGCTCATGTTGGCGTTTCGCCGATGACCGCCGAAGAGTTCGCGGCTTGGGTTGAACGGCCCGAGAACGCGGATCGGCACTTTGAGCTCGTGCAAGGAGGGGTCATTGAGGTGCCCCCGCCGAAACGACCGCATGGTTTTGTGTGCAACAACATCGCGTGGCGGCTCACCAATCATGCCGAGTCGACCGGGCGTGGAATTGTCTGCACGAACGATTCGGGTGTGATCGTCGAACGAGATCCCGACACGGTGCGCGGTCCCGATGTCTCCTACTTCGACGACGTGACGGACGAGTCCGAACTCGTCTACGAGTACCCAGAAGTTCCGCCCGTGATCGCCGTGGAAGTCCTGTCTCCCAATGATCGAGTCAACGATGTTGCCTGCAAGGTGGACGAGTACCTGGCGTTTGGTGTCAAGCAGGTGTGGGTGGTCGATCCCGAAATGAAGAACGTTGCGGTGCATCGTCCGGGGCAGTCGATGCGGTTGCTCAAACGAGACGATGAGTTGACGGGGGGCGACGACCTGCCGGGCTTCTCGTGCAAAGTGTCCGATTTCTTTCGCTTGCCGGGACAGAAAGCAACATGAGCGCCTGGCTGGCCAATCACTTTTTCAATCCGGCGTTTGTCGCCGGCGGTGCGTTACTCCTGGCGTCGCCGATCATCATCCATCTCATCAATCGGATGCGGTTTCGGCGCGTGCGGTTTGCGGCGATGGAGTTTCTGCTCGCCAGCCAACAGCGGAACCGCAGGCGGTTGCTGCTCGAACAGTTGCTGCTGCTGTTGCTGCGGCTGTTGATCGTGGCCGCCATCGTGCTGTTGATCTCGCGGCTGATCCTCGATCCGTCGCAGATGTCGATCTTTCGCGGCGCCCGCGCCCATCACGTCGTGCTGCTGGACGACAGCCTTTCGATGCGGGACCGCTGGGGTGAGACGAGTGCGTTTGGCGAAGCCCTCAAAATTGTGAACCGGCTCGTGGCGGGCGGGGCCGAGCAGCCGAACACGCAGAAGTTCACGCTGCTCCGCCTGTCGAGGCCCGAGCAGCCGGTGTTGTCCGAGCGGGACGTGAACGAGGATTTCGTGACCGAGCTGTCGGCGAAGTTCGATCCGCAGGCGTTCCCCTGCACGCATCGGGCACTCGATCTGTTGGAGGGGCTGCGCGCCGCGCGGAAGCTGCTGTCGGAAGAGAAGGGGGCCGTGCAGCACCTGCACGTCATCTCCGACTTCCGCGAGCGGGACTGGCAGGATCAGAAGGCGATCTCGGCGGCGGTCGAGGAGTTGACCAATGCGGGAGTCTCGGTGAACCTGGTGCGGACCGTGCCCGAACTTCATGCGAACCTCGCCGTGACCGAGTTGGCGGGTGACGTGCAGGTCGCCGCCGCCGATGTGCCGCTGCGACTGAAGGTCGGCGTGAAGAACTTCGGGTTGCAGGTGGCCACCGATGTGCGGCTCGCCCTGTTCGACAACGCGGAGAAAATCCCCACGAGCGTCGTGTTTGAGAAGATCGACCCGCAGACCGAGGTCACGCACGAGGTCGATGTCCGGCTGACGACATCGGGCAAGCACAAGCTGCGGGTGAGCCTCGACACCGATTCGCTGGCGGAAGACAACGCGCGGTCGCTCGCCGTGGATGTGCCGAAGGCGGTGCCGGTCCTGATCGTGGACGGCGACCCGTCGGGAGACGACGGATCCTACGTGGCCGATGCACTGGCGGCCGACCCCAAGAGCACGGGCTTCGCGCCGGTGATCGAGAACGTCGAATACCTGCGTCGCCGCCCGCTTGACGACTTCCGGGCGATCTACCTCCTGAACGTCCCCGAGATCCCCGCCGATGCCCTCGACGCGGTGGAGAAGTACGTCGCGGCGGGAGGCGGCCTCGCGTGGTTCGCGGGCGAGTCGCTGCGCGCGGCGCACTACAACGACGCGCTGTATCGCAAGGGCGAAGGGCTGTTCCCCGTGCCGCTCGATGCGTCGCCCAGGGAACTCGTCGCCGACTCGACCAATCCCGGAGCGGACCTGCGCACGGTCGACCATCCGCTCTTCCGCATCTTCGAGGGTGAGGGAGACTCGACCATCGGCCGCGTGCGGATCGACAACTACTTCCCCGTGGCGAAGGAATGGGTGAAGGACGATCAGCAACGCAAGGACCGCGTGCGAACCTTGGCCACGCTCCGCAATGACGACCCGCTGCTGTTCGAACACACGTTCGGCAGGGGCCGCGTCGTGACGTGCCTCACCACGGTCTCGCCCGACTGGAACAACTGGGCGACCGACTACAGCTACGTCGTCGTGCAGTTGGAACTGATCAAGCACATCGCGCGGACCGACCGCAGTCCCGAAACGCGGCAGATCGGCGAGCCGATTCAACTGTCGCTCAACCCCGCCGATTACACCGACACGGTTGAGGTGTTGTCTCCCGGTGCAGACGGCGAGCGGACGACGCGGCTGCAAGCGTCGCCCGAACAGGCAAACTCCGCCACGCCTACAGATGACGCGATCCCTCCCGCGAAACCCGGTCCATTGCGACTGACAGCCACTTATCGAGACACCGACGAGCCGGGCATTTACACCGTCCGGTTGATGACTCAGAGTCAGGTCAGCGAGGACCGGTTGATCGCCTACAACGTGTCGCCTCGCGAGGGCGATCTGCAACTGGCGACTACGCCCGACCTGCGGAAGCGGCTGGGCGGCAACAGCCACGTCACGATTCAGGAGTTCGGCCAACTGGAGTGGGTCCAAGGCAAAGAGGCCGGCTCCGAAATCCGACAGTGGTTGTTGTGGGCACTCCTCGCATTTCTCGTTGCCGAACAGACACTGGCCTACCGGCTGAGCTACCATCCCACGCAACCGGTCACTGAAAAGAACCCGCTGCCCGGACGAGGCGGAACCAATCCGAATCGCAAACGATCCCTGACATCGGTCTCTTGACAAGATGAACCAGTCATGAAAAACCCCTTCCCCGGAATGAACCCTTTTCTCGAACAGAGGTGGGGGGATTTTCACACCAGCTTCAACGTCGCCATGCGTGACGCCCTCAATCGCGGCTTGCCCGGCGATTTGGAGGCGCGGGTGGAAGAGAGCGTGACCGTCGATTACGACGACGAGCATCGCACGATCTATCCGGACGTGAATGTCATCGAGGTTGAGGGTGATTCTTCCGTGGCGATGGAGTCGGCTGTGGCCGTGGCCGAGCCAACCGTCGTGACGCTGCGGGATGAGCCGCGCACTGAGCGGCACATCGAAATCCTCGACCGCACGACGGGTGGAAGGGTGATTACCGCGATCGAACTCATCAGCCCTGCCAACAAGACTCCGGAAGGTCGTGCGGCGTACTACAAGAAGCAGACCGAGTTCGTGACCGCGCGAGTCAATCTCGTGGAAATCGACCTGATCCGCAGCGGGCTGTTCGTGCTGGCGATGCCGGAGAGAAAACTGCCCCGCAAGTGTCGGACGCACTACCTGATCAACGTCCGCCGGGCGACGTACCCCGAAAAGGCGTTTCTTTATCCGGCGAGTTTCAGCCAGGCACTTCCCAATATCCGCATCCCGCTGCGCCCCACCGATGTCGATGTCGTCCTCCAGCTTCAGCCTCTGTTGGACGAATGCTTTGAACGGGGGAGATATCGTTTGCACTATCAAGAGCCGTTAAATCCCCCGCTGGTCACGGAAGACTCTGCGTGGATGAAACAACGCCTGCGAGAACAGGGATTGCTTCCGGCGGAATGATCGCCGGTCAGATTCTGTCGGCACCGCGCCCGTGCGAGACCCGGCTGTCCTGACGTCACCAAGGCGGACAAAGAACCGAAACCTCAACACGATGACCGAAACTCCAATGACATCGCTGTTTCTCCTGGCGGCCGATGCCTCGGCGACGATTACGTCGCGCGAGTTCGACTGGCCCGATTCGCCGCTGGGTTGGCTGCTGCTGCTCGGCGGCGGGTTGGCTCTCGTGCTGTGGGTCGTCTGGTTGTATGTGCGCGACACGCGCGATCTGTCGGCGGGTTGGAAGCTCTGGCTGACGGCGCTGCGACTGGGCGTCTTGGCCGGGTTGCTGGTGATCGCCCTCAATCCGTCCGACCGAACTCAGAAGCAGGCGTTTCGTCCGTCGCGAGTCGCCGTGGTGGTGGACACGTCGCTGTCGATGCGGCACTTGGCGGACGCTCCGGCGGCGGGCGCGTCCCCCGGGGCGACGAACGGACCGTCGCGGGCCGAGGCCGTGAAGAAGTTGCTCGCGCAGACGACGCTCATTGAACGGCTCCGCAAGCAGCACGAGGTCAGCCTCTTTACATTCGATTCGACGCTGAACGGACCACACCGGGTTTACCCGCTGGTCACCGTGGCCGCGGGTGGCTCGCCCGCTGACTCTTTGAACGCGGGGAAACCCGCCGCAGGCGGACCGCCCGCGACCACGAAAGAACAAACGCTCGATTGGGACGAAACTCTGCGGCCGCGCGGGTTGGAGACGAGGTTGGGCGAAAGCCTGGGCGAACTGATCCGTCAGTCGGCGGGTCGGACCTTGTCGGGGATCGTCATCGTGACGGACGGAGCCTCGAACGCGGGTGTCGATGTGGCGACGGCTCACGATCGCGCGGTCTCGACCAAGACGCGGCTGATCGCGGTCGGCACGGGGACGACCGAGCAACCGGTCAACCTGGCGGTGGCCGAAATCGCGTCGCCGACCGACGTGGCCATCAACGATCCGTATGAGATCAAGGTCTTCGTCCAGGGTCAGGGTCTGGCGGGGCGCGAGGTCGCAGTCGAACTGCTCGCACAGGGTGAGGGCGAAGAGGGTGAGCCGACGCTCGTCGAGAAGAAGTCCGTCACGCTGCTCGAAGACGGGGCGCGAGTCGAGGTGAAGTTTGACCGCTCGCCCACGCTGGCCGGCCGCACGAACTACACGGTGCGCACGACGTCGGTCGCGCCCGCGGCCGAGTTCAACGCGCAGGACAACTCGCAGACGTTCGCGGTCACGGTCTTCGACCGGCCGACGCGCGTGCTGCTCGTCGCGGGGGGGCCGATGCGCGACTATCAGTTCGTCCGCAACATGCTCTTCCGGCACAAGTCGTTCGACGTCGACGTGCTGCTCCAGACCGGCGCGCCCGGCACGAGTCAGGAGTCGAACAATCTGCTGCTCACCTTTCCCGCGACGCGGGAACAGCTCTACGAATACGACGCGATCATTGCGTTCGACCCCGACTGGAAGTCGATCCCCGGCGATGCGCTGCCGCTGGTCTATGACTGGGTCGCGGATGAGTCGGGCGGATTGATTCTGGTCGCGGGCGATGTCAACACGCCGCAGGTGGCCACCGGTGCGGAGGGGGCCGACGAGGCGACCGACGAACTGTCGCCGCTGCGGAAGCTGTACCCGGTGTTCCTCAGTTCGTACTTCACCGCCGCGCGGTTCGATCAGGATTCGAGTCAGCCGTGGCCGATCGCGTTCACGCCGGAAGGGCAGGGGGCCGGCTTCCTGCAACTGACGGACGACCCGACGACATCGGCCGCGCGCTGGAAGGAGTTCGCCGGGTTCTATCGGGCCTATCCGACGGGCGGCCACAAGGCGGCCGCCCGCGTCTTCGCGAGGTTCTCCGATCCGCGCGCGGTGGCCGAGCCGCCGGTCCTGATGGCGGCTCAAAACGTCGGACGCGGCCAGTCGTTCTATCTGGGCAGTCCCGAAATGTGGCGGCTGCGCGCGGTGAGCGACGAGGACTACGACCGCTTCTGGACGAAGCTCATCCGCGAGGTGGCTCAGGGCCGCACGAAGAAGGGGGTGAAGCGCGGCTCGTTGCGACCGGAGGTTCAGAAGGCGACGCTCGGCCAGACGGTGCGCATCTTCGCGCGGCTGCTCGATGCGCAGTTCGCACCGCTCGATCTGGAATCGGTCCCGCTGGAAGTGTTCGATCCGACGGGCAAGCCGCTCACTCCGACCAGGCAACTCCGCCGGGAGCCGTCCCAGCCGGGCGAGTATGTCGGCGACTTCCGGGCCAGTCTGCCGGGAACCTACAAGCTCGAACTTCAACTCCCCGAATCGCGCGAACGTCTGACCAGTGAAGTCGCCGTCGCGATCCCGAAACTGGAGGACGAGAACATCCGCCAGAATGTCCGCCTGCTGACCGAACTCGTCCGCGACACGGGGGGTCAGTACCTGCCCCTCGACAGGGCGGCCGATGAGCTACCGATGCTGCTGCCCAACCGGGGGGAACAATTCTTCATCCCCGAACGTCTTCGAACCCTGTGGGACCGCGACTGGGTGATGTACCTGCTGGTCGGCCTGCTGTCGGTGGAATGGCTGACGAGAAAGTTGCTGAAGCTGGCGTGACGGATTGTGGACCTGACCCCGGACTGCATGCGCGACCTGATTGATTCAAAAGGGTGCCTGATGACCATCTGCCAGAATCCGACTCGTTGGAACTCAGCCCTGATCGCTGCTCTCCTCACCGTGGCTTCAATGAGCATGGTCGGCGTCCACGCTGCCGAGCCGGCGGGTTCCGCGGAGGAACGGCTTGCCAAAGTGAAGTTGGATCTCAAGCACGAAAATCCGAAGGTGCGGCAGTCGGCGATTGGGTCGCTCGTTCACTCGGACATCTCGTCGAAATGTTTGGCCGAGATGCGTGCGGCGCTCGATGACCGCGACGGTGCGGTTCGGTCGACCGCCGCCACCGCGATCGGCAATCTTGGGGCGGTCGCCGTTCCGGCGGTTCCGCAACTGATCTCCAGACTCAAGAGCGACCCGTTTAAAGAAGCGCGCGAGACCGCCGCTCGGGCGCTGGGCCGCATCGGCAAGGCGGCTCCCGACGAGCAGTCGGTCGTCGGTCCGCTGCGGGCGGCGAGTCAGGACGATGCCGATCCCGTGACGCGCGTCGTGGCGCATGGTGCCCTGGCCATGATCGATGTCGAAGTGGCCGGGCAGATCACCTCGCTTCGCAAATACCTGCACCACGACGAAGCGTTGGTCCGAATGAAGGCGTCTCACGCACTGGGAATGCTCGGGCCGGCGGCCAAGGTGGCGGCTCCGGAAATCGTCGCGGTGTTGAAGCTCGAAACGGACCATCATCGCCGTGGCTACGTGGCCCGCGCCCTGGGCAGCACCGCCGATCCCGCGTCGCTCCCCGCCCTGGAAGCGGCCTTGGAAAAAGAAACTGACTCGGGAGCACAAGGCGAAATGCGGGGTGCCATCGCCCGCTTGAAGTCGCTGTCGTCGGAGAAACCGAAGCCGTAATTTATTTAGGTCAGCCGGACTGATCGAAGTCCCCTTTTGATTGAACAAGACATCCTTCATGACTCACGTACCACTTCCTCCCGAAGCCGCCTCCGTTTTGGATCGCCTTCGTTCCCGCATCCGCTCTTACGTGCTGTTCGAGGGGATCGCGCTGGTGGTCGTGTTGCTGGGGGCGTTGTTCTGGGGAAGCTTCCTCGTTGACTGGTGTTACTTCCAACTGAGTCGCCTGGAACTGCCGCGGTGGTTTCGGGCGGCGGTGCTGGTGGCGGGGATCGGTCTGCTGGCGGCGGGAGCGGTCAGTTGGATCGCGCTGCGGTTGTTTCGGGCCTTTCGGACGAAGGCCCTCGCGCTGGTGCTCGAACGGCGATTTCCGGAACTCGACGACCGGTTGATTACGGCGGTCGAAGCGGCCGAGCGGGCGGAGTCGGGCGACAGTCCGGTCACGTCGGCGATGCTCAGACACACGATTGTGGAGGCGGCTCGGACGGCGGGCGGCCTCGATCTGGGCAGCGTTTTCGACCGGAAGCCGATTCGTCGCGCGGTGATCACGGCGAGTGTGTTGGTGGCATCGATCTTCGGTCTGGCCGTGACAAACAGTGCGGCGATGGAGCGGTGGATCGCCGGGTATCTCGGCCTGCGTGACGGCTACTGGCCGCGTGAGACCGAACTGATCGTGAAGGTGGTCGTTCAACCGGGTGACCGCGTGCGCGAGTTCACCGACGGACGCTACAAGCATCCGAAGGGATCGGACCTGTCGCTGCAAATCGAGGTCGCGCCCAACAAAAAAGCCCCCGAACAGGTGCGGCTCGACGTGCGGTTGGCCAACGGGCGAGGCAACGTGCGGGCGTACCTCACGCGCGTGGGCGACCAACCGTTTCGGCACACGCTGGTGGGGTTGCTGGATGACGCCGACATCTGGGTCACGGGGGGAGACTTCACCAACGCGCGGCCGTATCGCGTGCAGGTCGTCCAACCGCCGGAAGTTCAATCGGTGACGCTCCACTGCCTCTACCCCGAGTACACCGGACTGAACGAGCGTGTTGAAGGCAAGGCCGTCCGTGCGCATCAGCAGGTGAACGGCGCTCAGACATCGCTGCCGCTCGCCACCGACTTCGTCCTCGATCTGACGGCCAACAAGCCGCTGAGTCACATTCGCATTGAAGGGGATGCGGGAACGGAACGATGGGAGATTGTAATCCTTGCCAGTAGTTCCGCGGCAGGAGGAGCGGGAGATTTGGGCGGAACTGACCTCCTGTTTCCATCAGCCACGATCTCGCTCAAATCGCAGGACGGCCGCCCCGAGGTCCGCGTCCCGTGGCCGGCCTCCATCGAACAAGCGATCTGGTCATCGAAGAAAGATGCCGTCGCATTGCCGTTCGTGCTCGCCCCCGATGGCGCGACGAGCCTGCCCGAAAGAATCCGGGCCGCCGCCGAATCGAAGCAGCCGCTGGAGTTCCCGTTGCCGCTGCCCCCCGATGCGATGATACGAGTCTCCCTCGAAGACACCGATCAGATTCAAAGCACCGCCCCCGCGAAGTTCACGATCAATGGCATCGTCGATCAGCCGCCGCTCGTCACGACCGAGTTGAAGGGGATCGGATCTTCGGTCACCCGCAAGGCCCGCATCCCGATCGCCGGGATGCTGACGGACGATTACGGAGTCGTCTCGGCCCGCTTCGACTACAAAGTGGATGACGCCGAGGCGTGGTCGCCGCGCGAATTCCAGTCGTCTCCGCCGCGCAGCCTGCGCGAGTTCGAACTGCGTCGCGCCGAGGAAGAGCCGTTCGAACGGTTCGATGTCCTGCCGCTCGATCTGTCGATCAAACAGCGTCTGACCGTGGCGGTCTCGGCTCTGGATGGCTGCACGGTGGGCGAGGCTCACCGCGCCCTCGGACAGAAGTACGTCTTCACGATCGTCTCGGAGGAAGAGCTGCTCTCGATGCTCTACGTCCGCGAAATCAACATTCGGAAGCGGTTCGAGCAGATCATCACCGAGATGAAGCAGACGCGCGAGGTGCTTGGAAAGGGACGCGGCCAGGCCGACGAGGCGGCGGCCCTGAAAAAATCGGGAGCCAAACCGGACGACGAAAAACTGGCGACGCTGGCGCTGGGATTGTCCTCCGGAGCGGATCGGTCGCTCCAGGCGATCCGCAAGAACGCCGTCGAAACCGCCGGAGTGGAAACGTCGTTCGCCGACATCCGCGAGGAACTGGTCAACAACGCCGCCGACACGCCGCTGCTCCTGGAACGGCTCGACGGCAAGATCATCGCGCCGCTGCATCGGATCAACGGCACCGACTTTCCGAATGTGGATGCGTCGCTCGGCCTGTTCAAGTTGGCGCTGGAGAAGAACACCGACCCGACCGGCTCAATGGACGAAGCGGCGGACACGCTCGATTCGATGATCGGCAAGATGGAATTGATCCTGGTCGAGATGCGCGAACTGGCCAAGTTCCACGAGGTCGTCGAACAGCTCAAAGCCAACATCAAGGCGCAACAGGATCTGCTGGAAGAGACCAAACGCAAGCGAAAGGAAAATGCGATCAAGGCGCTGGAGTAAAAATTGATTTGTGGAGTGCGTCTGTCCAGTCCCCAACCCCGGCTTTGCCGGGAGAGGGGATTGGGGAAGAAAACCACATGGCGACGCCAGCCTTGGTCGAGGATATACTGTCCGCCGTTCCATCCGGTCCGTTCGGAGACTGTTTCATGACCATCCGCCTCAGTCGTTACTACTGGTTCCTGTCGCTGCTCGCCGTGGCCGCCTTGGCGTTCGCCGGGCAGGCCGTTGCTGCGGAGAACCCTCCCGCCAGGGAAGCCGCCGCACCGGCCGCCGCCGCCGAGTCTTCCGCGCCACTGGCTTCGTCGCAGGAGGTGATCCGCGCACGATACCTGCGGTTCGAGAACACGCTGCAGCAACTCTCCGAGTATCTGCGCAAGACCGATCCGCAGCGGGCGGACCTGCTGGTCCGCACCATCGGCAAAAGCAAGGAGGGTCGCATCCCGGACCAGCTCCAGGTGCTGACCGATCTGCTCAAGAAGGACCAGCTCGGCGATGCCATCGAGCGGGAGGAGGAAGTCATCAGGCAGATGCAGGTGATGCTCGACCTGCTGATGAGCGAAGACCGCAAGGACGAGATCGAGAAGGAGAAGGCCCGCATCAAGGATCTGATCAAGGAGGTGGACAAGCTGATCGGCAAGCAGACCGATGCGCGGGCCAACACCGAGCGGGGCGGAGACCCCAACGACTTGCAGTCGCAACAGAAAAAAGTGGCCGAAGGGGCGCAGAAGCTGGTCCAGAAGATCGACGGGCAGGACGCGGACAAGAAGGCGGCCAGGCAGCGCGAACGAGACGGCAAGGCGAAGGACGCGAATGCGAATCCGAAAGATCCGTCCGACAAGGGCGATCCCAAGGACGGGGACGCCAAAGATCAGGATGGCAAGGACAAGGATGGCAAGCCGACCGACGGAAAAGACGCCAAGCCGGGAGATGACAAAGACAAGGACGGCAAGGACAAGAACGATCCGAAGAAGACCGACAAGGACGCGAAGCCGGGTGATCCGAAAGACGGGAAACCCAGCGATCCCAAGGATGCGAAGCCGGGTGATCCGAAGGACGGCAAGCCGAGCGACTCACAGGGGAAGCCGAAAGACGGCAAGCCCAAGGATGGGAAGCCGCAAAAGGGACAGAGCGGCGAGCCGCAGGACATGCCTCCGCAGGACGGTGACCAGCCGAAGGATCAGAACTCGCCGGACCAGCAGGATCAGAACGACGACGCCAAGCAGCCGGACAAGACTCCCGGGCGCGATGAGGTCGAAAAGGCCAAGCAGGAGATGGACCGGGCCATCGAGGAGTTGAAGAAGAACAGCAAGAACAAGGCCTCCGACAAACAGGACCAGGCGCTGGCCGAGTTGCAGAAGGCGAAGGAGAAGCTCGAGGAAATCCTGCGACAGTTGCGCGAAGAGGAGCGGGCGATGGTTCTCGCCGCGCTGGAGGCCCGCTTCCGCGACATGCTGCTCAAGCAGGAGGCGGTCAACAACGGGACGCTCGGCATTCACGCGGTCCCCGTCGACAAGCGGTCCGACCGGCATCGCAACCGGGCGGTCGAACTGGCGCGGAACGAGGACGAAATCTCGCTGCTCGCCGCGAAGGCATTGACGCTGTTGAAAGAGGAGGGTTCGTCTGTCGCCTTTCCCGAGGCGGTTGAACAAATCCGGGACGACATGCTGACCGTCGCCCGCCGCCTCGAACGAGCCGATGTCGGCGAGATCACGCAGAACATCGAAGCCGACATCGTCGAATCGCTGCGTGAGATTCTGGAGGCCCTCCAAAAGGAACTGGAAAAGCTCAAGGACCAGAAACAACAACAGCAGCAACAACAGCCACCACAAGAAAAGAAGCCACCGCCGCTGGTCAACAAGCTGGCGGAACTGAAAATGCTGAGGTCGCTCCAGTACCGGGTCAACCGCCGCACGAAGCAGATGGGGCGGTTGGTCGAAGGCGAACAGGCCCTTGACGCGGACGTGGTCGGCCAGTTGAGACAACTGTCCGAACGCCAGGCCAAGGTTCAGAAGGCGACGCACGATCTGGCGACCGGGAAGAATGAATGATGACAGGATGTAGGATGGGCACTCCTGCCCGTCCTGCTTTTCAAGAAGAGGACGGGCAGGAGTGCCCATCCTACAAGACGATTGACGAAAGCTCTGATCATGCGAACCTCAATTCAAATGCTGGCCATCGCCACCTGCCTGGCACTCGGACCTCACGCTTTCGCGGCGGGCGAAGTCTTCGCGCCGATGAAGGTGGATGAGGCGAAGAGTCAGGTGCTGGCATGGGCGGCGTCTCAGCCGAATATCGCGGAGGACAAGCAGCGCGAGCTGGCCGCGTTGTGGGCGGCTGGCCCTTCGACCGAGGAGGCCGATCGGTTGCTGGACCTCGTCGTGCGATCGTTTGCCGCGGTGGATGCCGACGCTTCGAAGTTGTTCGCCGCGTGCAACAGTTCCGCGCCGGGTTTGTTACCGCCGGAGGGGGCGTTTCTCAAGCAGCCGGGTCGCGATCCGTTCTTCGCCGCGAATCTCGGTCTGTTCTACGGCCGGTTTCTGGTCGAGCGGCGGATGTTTGACGAGGCCCTCGAACAGTTGAACGCCGTTCCGGCGCAGCGTGTCGTGGATCCGGCGAGCCTCTTCTTTTTCAAAGCCGTTGCCGCGCAGGGGATGCTCGAAGTGAAGCCCGCGCTGGAGTCGCTGGAGACGCTGCTCAAGAACGTCGAGCGGGTTCCCGTGCGGTACTCGGCCACCGCGACGCTGATGGAGGCGGACTTGAAAGGTCTCGAAGAGAAGTCGTTGGGCGAGATTGCCCGGCTGATGAGCGACTCGGAACGACGGCTCGATCTCGGGCGGGCCGGTGAGAAAGTGCAGGGCGTTCAGGAACGGATCATCTCGGAACTCGATGAGATCATCAAAAAGATCGAGCAGCAGCAGGGGGGCGGCGGAGGGGGCGGCGATGGTCAGGGTGGCAACAACAACGAGTCGAGCAACCCGGCCAGCGACAGCAGCGTCAAGGGAGCGGAAGCACCCGGCGATGTCGACAAGAAGAAATTCTCCAAGGACGGCAACTGGGGCAACCTGCCCGGCAAGGATCAGGCCAAGGCGAAGAGCGACCTGAACCGAAACTTCCCGTCCCACTACGGCCGCGCCATCGATCAGTACTTCCGCAAGCAGTCCGAACGCGCCGCAAAGAACAAGCCGTGATGATGTTTTGTAGGATGGGCACTCTTGCCCGTCCTGCCTCGCACCCAATGCAGGACGGGCAAGAGTGCCCATCCTACAACCCCGTTGATGACGACCCTGTGAATCCCTCCTCGCACTGGAATGCCTGCTCCATGTCCGCTTGGTCATTACTCGTTCTCTGTTTCCTCGCCGCTCCACCTGTGGAGGTGACGACGCTCAAGGGAGAGCAGCACGTCGGTTCGCTCGAACGTCTGAGTGGCGAGGACGTCGTCCTCAAAACGCCGGCCGGGGCGGTGACGATCCCCGCCGCCGAACTGCTGGCGATTCGAGTCCCCTCCGGCGCGACCGCACCCGCCACAGCCGAGACCGCCGTTGAGATTCGGCTGACCGACGGCACGCGGTTGCGGGCGACGAGCTTTGCCTCAACCGGGACGGAAGCGGCGATCGAGCATCCGCAGGTGGGATCGATCAAGCTGCCGATGACCGTCGTGCAGAGCGTGCGGTTCGCGGCCCCGGACCCGAAGGTCGATGCCGCGTGGAACCAGTTGCTCGACCGGACGGCCAAGAAGGATCAGGTTGCCGTGAGGAAGGGCGACGTGCTGGACCACCTCGACGGCGTGATCGGATCGCTCGACGCGGCGACCGTCAAGTTCCAACTCGATGGCGATGAGATTCCGGTCAAGCGCGAGCGGGTGTTCGGCCTGATCTACGCGCGGCGTGAGAACCTGTCGAGCAGGGCGGTCGCGGCGGTTGAACTCTCCACGGGGGACCGGTTGGCGGCGAAAGGGGTCTCATTCGACGGCGCGGCCTGGAAGGTGAAGCTGGCCTCGGGGACCGACGTCTCGGTGCCGATGCCGCTCGTGCAGACGGTCGATTTCAGTCTCGGCAAGATCGCGTACCTGTCGAACCTCGAACCGCGCGACGTGAAGTACACGCCGTTCTTCGATTTCGTCTGGGAGTATCGCCGCGACCGCAGTCTCGACGGCAAGTCGCTCAGCCTCGGCAACAAGGTCTACGCGAAGGGCCTCGCGCTCCATTCGCTGACTGTGCTGAAGTATCGTCTTGGCGGAGACTACCGTCGCTTTCAGGCCGTGATGGGGATCGACGACGACATTCGCGTGGCGGGCAACGTCGATGTGGCCATCAAGGGGGACGGTCGTCTGCTGTTCAAGGGGGCCGCCCGAGTGAATCAACTTCCCCAACCGCTCGACTTCGACGTGACGGGCGTCGTCGAACTGGAAATCACCGTCGATTACGGCGAAGACAAACTCGACATCGGCGACCGGCTGCATCTGGCCGATGCGAAGGTGGTGAAGTAGACGTCAGCCAATGGCTTTCAGCCAGGGCCGAGGAGTTGAATACGACATGACCGCGTTCCGGATTCGATGTGCGTTGGCTTTGATGTGGCTGTGCGCCGCTCCGTTGTTGCACGCTGCCGAGACGGACGTGTTGAAGGCGCAGCAGGCCCGCGTGGACGTCGTGCAGAAGGCGGCTCCGGCTGTTGTCGCGATCTTTTCGCCGGATGGAAACGGCGGCGGGTCGGGGGTGCTCATCTCGCCTGACGGCTATGCGCTGTCGAACTTTCACGTGACGAGTGCCACGGGTGAGTTCATGAAGTGCGGACTGAACGACGGGAAGCTGTACGACGCGGTGATCGTCGGCATCGATCCGACGGGGGACGTGGCCCTGATCAAGCTGCTCGGGCGCGAGGACTTTCCGCACGCACCGCTCGGCGACAGCGATGCCCTGAGCGTCGGTGACTGGACCTATGCGATGGGCAATCCCTTCCTGCTCGCCACCGACTTTCAACCGACCGTCACGGCGGGAATCGTCAGCGGCCTGCACCGGTATCAGTACCCGGCCGGGACGCTGCTCGAATACACCGACTGTATTCAGGTCGATACGTCGATCAACCCCGGCAATTCGGGTGGCCCGCTGTTCAACGCGGCTGGGGAATTGGTCGGCATCAACGGGCGGATCTCGGTCGAGAAGCGGGGTCGCGTGAACGTCGGGGCCGGCTATGCCATCTCGATCAACCAGATCAAGCACTTCCTCGATCATCTGCGCGGCGGACACATCGTCGATCACGCGACGCTCGGAGCGACCGTGCGAACGGGGGCGGACCGCATCGTTCTGATTGACACGATCCTCGAACAGTCCGACGCCTTCCGGCGCGGGCTGCGCGAAGACGATGAGTTGGTCTCGTTCGCCGGACGGCCCATCGGCAGCGTGAACCAGTTCAAGAACATCCTCGGCATCTATCCCAAGGGCTGGTCGCTGCCGCTCGTCTACCGGCGGGACGGCAAGAAGCAGGAGATCATCGTCGAACTGAGGGCTCTGCACCGCGCGTCGGAACTCAAGCCGAAGGCGGCCCCCAAGGCACCCCGTCCGAAATCGAAGGACAAGCCCGGGCCGGGCGATGACGGCGACAAGGCGGCCGGCGCGAAGCTGCCCAAGGAAGAACTGCCCGCAGAGTACAAGAAGCTGTTTGTGAAGAAGGCGGGTTATGCGAACTACTACTTCAACCAGCAGGAGCAGCAACGCGTGCTGCGCGGATTGGAGTCGCTGCAAAGTTGGCGGGCCTCGACGGGGCGTTGGAAGCTGACGGGCAAGACCGCCCTCAACGAAGATTTTTCTCTGACGATGACCGACTCGAAGCTCGGGCTGCTCCTGCCGAACCGCCCCGGATTGCAGCCGCTCGATGGAACCGACTTCCTCGATGAACCGCCCGGTTCCGGCGGACTGCTCGCCGCGCTGCACCAGTTTAAACTGTTGCTGACCAAGGGGCCGGAGGCGTTCACCGAGTTTTCGTATGTCGGCAGCCAGCCGCTGGACGGGCGGGGTGCCTCGGTCGATGTGTTGCTGACGCGGAAGTCGGGCGTCGAATCGCACTGGTACTTCCGCAAGGCGGATGGCGCGTTCGTGGGGTTCGACTCGAGCCTCGGCACGGACGTCGATCCGTGCGAGATCCGCTTCCTGCAATTCGGCGACTTCACTGGAAAGCGGTTTCCGTCCCGCTTCACGGTCCGCAGCGGAGACGCCGACTTCGCGACGTTTGACGTGCTGACGATGGACGTGGCAACATCGACGGGAGAAGCTTCCAACTGACGATCAAATCTTGATCGCACTCCTCCGTTGCCTTCTGTTCAGATTCTTCTGGCAGGTTTTGACAGAAGGCAACGGAGGGAACGAAGGAAAACGCAGGATGAGGGGATGGCTGACGCTGTGAATCAACTGTTCAGACGATTGACGAATGGACTTGCGTGTGCAGCGATCTTGTTGACTTGGGCAGGAGTGTCGCGCGCGCAGTCGTCGGGTGAGACGATCGCGGTCGTCTCGCCAAAGGTCGTGAAAATCTTCGGGGCTGGTGGCGGGCAGAAGCTGCACGCTTATGGCACGGGGTTTCTGGTCTCTGACAAGGGCCACATTGTCACGGTGTGGAGTCATATTCTGGACGGTGACACTGTGAACGTCGTGCTGCACGACGGGCGGCGCTTCGAGGGGAAGGTCGTCGGGGCCGAACCGCCACTCGACATGGCGGTGCTCAAGATTGAGGCCGAGGGATTGCCGTATTTCGATCTGGCGCAGGCCGCGGCGGCGGGACCGGGGACGCGCGTGCTGGCGTTCAGCAATGCGTTCAAGGTCGCCACGGGAGACGAGCCAGTCACGGTGATGCACGGCGTGATCTCGGCCAAGACCTCGCTGGCGGCGCGGCGCGGGGCGTTTGAGTCGCCCTACAACGGCCCGGTCTATGTGGTCGATGCGATCACGAACAATTCGGGCGCGGCGGGCGGCGTGCTGACGACGTGGGACGGAAGGCTGCTCGGCATGCTCGGCAAGGAACTGCGGAACACGCAGACCAACACCTGGCTCAATTACGTGATGCCGATGAGCGAGTTGAAGCAGACGGTTGAGGAGATTATCACGGGCCGCTTCTCTTCGACAAAGCGAACGGATGAGGACGAAGACAGCCCCGGCAAAGTGAAGCCGCGCCGGTACGAGGCTCTCGATTTTGGCATCGTCACCATCCCCGATGTGCTCACTCGTACCCCGGCCTACATTGACCGCATCCTCCCCGGCTCGCAGGCCGAGAAGACGGGCCTGCTGCCCAACGACCTGATTCTGTTCGTTGGCGAAGACCTCGTCCAATCGTGCCGGATGCTGAAGGATGAACTCGGACGACTCGAAGCCAACGACCCGCTCAAAGTCATCGTCCGGCGAGGCGACGTGCTGGTCAGTGTCGAGATGGTGACGCCTCGCAAGACAGAACAAGAGAACTGAGATAATGCTGATTTCCCGCGTTGGTGTGATGCTGTTCGTTCTGCTTCTGGCAACCGTCGAGGCGGCCGTTGCCGATGGCAAGCTGGAGGCGCTCGAAGAGCAGGCCTTCAAGCAGGCGGCGGCGCTGGTCGATCCGTCGCTGGTGCGGATTGAGACCGTTGGCGGGTTGGAGCAGGTGGGTGAGGTCACGCTGGGGACGGGGCCGACTTCGGGGGTGGTGGTGTCCGAGGATGGGTTCGTCATCTCCAGTTCGTTCAACTTCGTGTCGAAGCCCGCTTCGATTCTGGTGACGTTGGCGGATGGACGACGCTTTCCCGCGAAGCTGATCGCCAGCGACAAGCTCAAGCTGCTGACGCTGCTCAAGGTGGAGGCCACGGGGCTGACTCCGGCCAGGCCGGCGTCGCGCGAGGCGGTGAAGGTCGGACAGTGGGCGATTGCCCTGGGGCGGACGTTCGACCTCACCACGCCGAGCATCTCGGTCGGGATCGTGAGCGCGACGAACCGCATCTGGGGGAAGGCGATTCAAACGGACGCGAAGACCTCACCGGTCAACTATGGTGGGGCGCTGGTCGATGTTGAGGGCAGGGTGCTTGGCGTGATTGCTCCCCTGTCACCGCAGGGCAATGGCGAGACGGCGGGGGTCGAGTGGTACGACGGTGGGATCGGCTTTGCCATTCCTCTCGAAGATGTGTACGGATCGCTCGACCGGTTGAAGCAGGGGAAGGATTTGCTGCCGGGGTTGCTCGGGATCACGTTTGCCGGAGGTCAATCAACGAATGTTCCCGTAGTCGTGGATCGGGTGCGATACAACTCACCGGCGCAGCAGGCGGGACTGAAAACCAACGACCGAATCGTTGAGGCCAACGGTGAGAAGATCGCCCGCGTGGCGCAGCTCAAGCATGTGCTGGGGCGACTGTACGGAGGCGATTCGATCAAACTGACGATTCAGCGCGACGACAAGACGCTGACCATCGAGCCGGCGCTGGCGGGGGAACTCGTGCCGTATGAGGCTCCGTACCTCGGTTTGCTGCCGAAGCGAACTGCTTCCACCGAGCCGGGCGTTGTGGCGCGACACGTCTTCGCGGACAGCCCGGCGGAGAAAGCGGGGCTGTTGCGCGGCGATCGCGTGGTGAAGTTCAACGGCTCGGAGGTTGCGGATGCTCGTGCGTTGAGTGACCTCGTGAGCCGGGCACGACCGGGCGACAAGGCCAGTATCGCGTACGTGCGGGACGGGCGTGAGGCGACTCTGGAAGTGACGCTGGCCACGTTGCCCGACAGCGTTGTCGGTGAACTGTCGGCGGAGGTGATCGAGCTTCCGAACGAGGTGGCGCCGGAAAAGAAAGACGAGGACAAGCCTGCTGATGCGGGTGACGCAAAGGCTGCGGATGCGGACAAGCCCACGGAAGGTGACTCACCAGCAAAGAAACCGAAGACGGGGCGGTTCACCGAGGAACTGGCCGGTCACGATCACAGCTTCTGGGCGTATGTTCCCGAGAACTACAACGCCTCGCACGCCTATGGCCTGATGGTCTGGATTCATCCCGGCGGCGACACGATGGAGGCGGCGATCAGCAGGCAGTGGAAGTCGATCTGCGACCGGCGCGGCATCATCCTGATCGCTCCCAAGGCGGACAGCCCCGCCAACTGGACACCCGGCGAGGCGAAGTTTGTCGAGGGACTGGTGACTCACGTGCGCGAGAAATACACGATCGACTCGCAGCGTATTTTCCTGCACTCGCATGGCAGCGGGACTCTGTTGGCGAGCCTGCTGGCGACGAAGCAGCGTGAAGTTTTCCGGGGTCTCGCGCTGGCGGGTGCTCCGTTCTCGGGCCAGGTCGCCGATCAGGAGCCCGACTTCAAGCAGCAGTTTCATTTTGTTTGCGGTGATGGCGACAAAGCCCTTCCGGCCGTGAAGAAGACGGTGGAAGCCCTCAAGAAATTGAAGTTCCCGGTCTCGTTCACGAGCGTGAAGGGGCTGGGGGCGAAGTATCCCAGCGAGACGGAAGTTGACGAAATCGGGCGTTGGGCGGATTGTCTCGATAGAATCTGACAATTGCTGCAAACAACGGCGAATCCCACCCGATTTCCGCAGGTGTTTCTCCTGAAGTCACCGCGGTTGTCACTTGGCACACGTGACGCGACGAGAAGTTGACGAGATCAAAGCGAAGAGAGCATGAATACCGACGAATTCAAACGACGTGAAGTGAGTCGACGCCAGTTTTTGGGTCGCAGTGCGCAGCAGGCGGCGGGCGTGGCGGTTGGCGTTGTCGGGCTGGCGTCCGGGGTGGCGAGTGGCTCGGTGGGGCGAAGCGCATCTCCGAATGAGCGGGTGGGAGTCGGCATCATCGGCGTGCGGAATCAGGGTCGGTTGCTGGCGGGCGAGTTGGCGAAACTGGCCGATGTCGAGGTACGGTCGCTGTGCGATGTCGATGAGTCTCAGTTCGCTCCGGCGGTGCGTGCGGTGGTTGAGGCGGGGCGGAAGGAGCCGGTCACGGAGCGCGAGTTCCGGCGGCTGCTCGACGATCCGTCACTCGCTGCGGTGGTGATCGCGACGCCGGATCACTGGCATGCGCCGATGGCGCTGCTCGCGCTGCAGGCGGGCAAGGACGTGTATCTCGAAAGTCCCGCGACGCACTCGGTCGAGGAAGGGGCCGCGCTGATCGAGGCGGTTCGCAGTGGAGAGCGCGTGGTGCAGGTGGGGCTTCAGCAGCGCAGCGGCTCGCACTTTCAATCGGCCATTCAGTTCGTGCGGTCGGGGAAACTCGGGACGGTGCGGATGGCGAAGGCGTGGATCGTGCATCGCCGCAAGAGCATCGGGCGCCGCGCCGAGTGCGAAGCTCCGGCACAGGTGGACTATGCCGCGTGGCTTGGTCCCGCACCCGTGCGAGCCTTTCAGCCGAACCGCTTCCATTTCAACTGGCGCTGGTTCTGGGACTACGGCGGCGGTGAGCTGGCTCATTGGGGCGTCCACATGCTGGACATCGCCCGCTGGGGTTTGAATGTCGAAGTTCCGCAGCGCGTCTCGGCGGTGGGGGGCAAGTACTCGTTCGACGACGATCAGGAAACGCCCGACTCACTGTCGGTGCAGTACGACTTTGGAACGAAGTCGATTTTGTGGGAGCATCGGCTGTGGTCGTCGCACGGTCCGGAAGGCCGCAGTTCGGGCGTGGCGTTTCACGGTGACAACGGCACGCTGGTCGTCGATCGCGGTGGTTGGAAGGTCTACGACCACGGCGAGGTTGTCGCGGGCGAGGCGTCGGACCTGCTGGCGACTCATTTGCGGAACTTCATCGACGGCGTGAAGACGCGCCAGACCGTCACGGCCGATTTGTCGGTGGGAGTCGCGGCGAGCAATCTCTGTCACTGGGGCAACGAAGCCTACCGATTGGCTCGCGAACTGAGACTGCCCGATGGCGCGGGTCCTCGCACGGCGACTGGGTTTCACGTTTGAGTGCGGATTTCCGGCCCAACGGGCCATTCATTCTCCCAGCCAGGGCCAACGGCCCTGGGGTCGTCGCCCCGAAGTTGTGAAGGCCCAACGGGCCGGCCGTTCTAAGTGGACCCGCATTGTGGGATAGGCTTCCAGCCTGTCAGATTCTCCGCGAAATGACAGGCTGGAAGCTTATCCCACTGCCTACTTTTCTCTGCGGGTCCACTTAGCTATCGAGAGCGTTCGCGCACCGGGTTTTCGGAATGGACGGGCGATCCGGTGGAGACGAATGTCCGGCCCGTTGGGCCTCATGCATTCAACTCAACCACAGTCCCAGGGCCGTTGGCCCTGGCTGGACGAAGGGATGGCCCTTCGGGCCGAAAAACAGGGGAAGGACGCCCCATTCAGGGATCGTCGCCTGATACCAGGGATCGTCGTCTGATACCGGGATGGGTGTCTGATTCTGCGGCTTGCGGATCACATGCATCGGGTCAGCCCATTGATCTGCGTCAGCCATCTGTCAGAAAATCTCAACCCGTTACGGCTGTCGCGCGGTTCCCGTGCGTTGGGCGTTGAGGCGCTGGATGGCGGAGGAGCCGGTGTCGAGCGAATCGCGGCCTCCCGAGGTGAAGAAGTTGGACAATCCGATCACGGCGGGTCCGAGCAGGAACAGATACACCGCCGGCATCAGGCAGAGCACCGTGGGGAAGAGCAGCCGGAACGTGGCCCGGTTTCCCTTTTCGTCGGCCCGCTGACGCAGGCTCTCCCGCATCGTGTCGCTGTAGGTGGTGAGGGCTTCGGTCACGCTCGTCCCCATCCGTTCGGTCTGAATCAGCAGCGAAGTGAACGAGTGGACTTCGGGCAGATCGACGCGCTGGCCAAAGTTTTCGAGGGCGGTGTGCAGGTTGGTGATCTGCGTCTGCTCGGTCACGATGCTCAGTTCCTGCGAGAGGGCGGGATAGACTCCGCGGAAGTCTCTCAGGATGCGCTTGAGCGAATCGGGAACGGTCAGTCCCTGGCTGACGCACATGTTCAGCATGTCGAGCAGGTCGGGCATCGCCTTCTCGATCTCGCGCTTGCGGGCTTCGGCCTGACCGCGGATGCGGAGCATGGGGAGCGCCCAGCCCAGCAGCGGACCGGCGATCAGTCCGCCGATCACCCACGGCTCCAGTCGCGGGGGAACGATCAACAGCAATGCGCCGAAGACGATCAGCGCCAGCATCATGTAGACGTAGCGCGTGGCGGACAGATTTTCGACCGCATGCGGTGTGTAATAACCGGCGGCGAGCAGATCCTTGCGGGCCTGTTCGCGTCGTTCCGGCGATTCGGGCAACAGGGCCGCCAGCGCCGGGTTGAGGAGCGAACCGAACTGGCGATCCGAGTCGTCCATGCCGGGGATGTCGGCGGCCAGCATGCGTGGCATCGCGTTCGTCTCACCGCGCGAGAGGATTCCGCGATGTTCGAGCAGCCGTCGGTCTTCCCACGTGGGCGTGGCGTCGCCGCGCAGAATCGTGGACGACGAAGCGGCGATGTAGGGCTCGGGAATGCCGTGCCGTGCGGTAACGGGAGCCACTGCCGCGGGGTGGGTCACCGGCGCGGGAACTGGCGGCGGTGTGGTGGCCACTTTCGCCGCCAGCGAGATCGTGGTCTCTTTCGCCGTCGCTGAAGTGGGAACCGCCGTCGGCAGCGGTGGAACCGTCGTCTGTGGTGCAACGGACTTCTGAACCGAGGTCGCTCGATGCTTGGACCAGATGCGATACAGCAGCACGACGATCAGCACGCCGCAAGTGCCGTAGAAGACGGGGAAGAACCAGGGAGGGATCATCGCGGACTCCTGCCGCCGAAGCAGCTTGGCTGGCGATCAAGTGGATTGGACAAATGCCTGTTGGTGGGGTTCATCGCATCGTGCGACGGACGCGGCGGTTCAATGGGCTTAGGACTGTTCGCTGCTCTTCAAGATTTGCATGATCCAGATGGCCCCGACGATTTCGAGGCAGACGGCGAGGATTGTCGAATTGCGGCCCCACGACGAGGCCATCAGTTCCGTGAGGTACGTCGGTTTGCGGAACACGAAGAACGCGAGGACCGAGGGGGGCAGCACGATCATCAGGATCGCGGTGGCCCGGCTGGCGGCCGTGGCGGCGCGCAGGCGGCCCTGGAACAACAGGCGGTCTCGCACCGTGCGCGACAGCCGTTCGAGCACCGTCGCCACGTCGCCGCCCGTCTGCTGCTGAACGGTCAGCGTCATGCAGAGCAGGCTGAGCGTCATCAGTCCGGTCCGGTTTGGCAGGTCGCGCAGCGCGTCCTTGAGCGGGATGCCCATCTCCACGCGGCCGGACGCCAGCTTGAGTTCGGCACCCAGCGGATCGGGTGTGTCGTCGGCGACCATCGACAGGCTTTGCTCGACGCTGCGCCCGGTCTTGGCCGCACGAGCCAGTTCCTCCAGCATCGGCGGAATTTGGCGGGTGATCGCATCCTGGCGCCGCGTCCGCGCGATGATGACCACAAACACCGGCAGCATGAAGGCGATCAGCGCGGCGAGCGCGGTGGTCAGCAGATTCTCTTGAATCACGAAGACCAGACCACCCAACGCCACGCCCGAACACAAGCAGGTCGCGAGCAGCATCGAGGGAGAGATGCCCAGTCCCGACTGCAGCATCAGTTCATCGAACCAACTGTTGATCTGGTCGGCCGTGTCGTCACCGCGTCCCGTTCCGAACGTTTCCCGTTCCTTGAGGATGCCGGAGAACTCGGATTGAGCGACGGGCGGTTGCCAGGAGGAGGTTGTTGCGGCCATCGGAATGGTTCCGGGGAAAGGTCATTAGTCATTGGTCATTAGTCACTGGTCATTAGTCACTGGTCATTAGTCACTGGTCATTAGTCATTGAGTGGCTGTTCACACTAATGACTAATGACTAATGACCAATGACACTCCATTCACCGAAGCGGTCGGTATTCGCGGTTCGAGTTCAATTCGCGGGCCGAGAACATCAGGGACGGGACGTCGTGGCCGCGGCTGGCGAGGCGTTTGAGGGCCTGCGGTTCGTAGCCCGTGGCATAGAAGGCCCCTCGCGCCCGGCCGCCGGCTTCCACGCCCGACATGCGGTAGACGAAGATGTCTTCGAGTTGATAGGCCCCGTCCTGGCAGCCGCACAGTTCCGAGATGCGCATCACCTTTCGTTCGCCGGTCGACAGACGCATCATGTGAATCAGGATCTGCACGGCGGAGGCGATGTACTGGCGGGCGACGACCGTCGGCAGTTCGACTCCCGACAGGGCGATCATCAACTCCATGCGGTCGAGGGCGTCGCGGGTGTCGTTGGCGTGAATGGTGCTCATCGACCCGTCGTGGCCGGTGTTCATGGCTTGCAGCATGTCGAGGACTTCGCCGCCGCGCGCTTCGCCGACGACGATCCGGTCGGGTCGCATCCGCAGGCTGTTCTTGAGCAGGTCGCGCTGCGTGATCTCGCCGCGTCCCTCGACGTTCGGCGGCCGCGTTTCGAGGGCCACCACGTCGCGCTGCACCATCTGAAGTTCGGCGGTCTGTTCGATCGTGACAACCCGCTCGGATTCGGGGATGAACCGGCCGATGTTGTTGAGCATCGTGGTCTTGCCGGCACCCGTACCGCCGCTGACGACGATGTTCAGGCGGCCGCGCACACAGGCGACCATGAAGTCGGCCATCTCGGGCGTCAGCGTGCCGGTGCGGACCATGTCCTCGAACGAGATCCCCTTCGACTTGAAGCGGCGAATCGAGACCGTCGGTCCGCGCAGGGCCAGCGGCGGGATGACCGCGTTCAGACGCGAACCGTCCGGCAGCTTGGCGTCGACCATCGGCGAGACTTCGTCGATGCGCCGGCCGGCTCGTCCGACCAGCCGCTGGATGAAGTGAATCAGATGTTCGTTGCTGGCGAACCGGATGTCGGTTTGCTCCAGCAGGCCGTTGCGTTCGATGAAGACGCTGTCCGGCCCGTTGATCAGCACGTCGCTGATTTCGGGGTCGTTCATGAGCGGCTCGATCGGGCCGAAGCCGTAGATTTCGTCCATGATCTCGCGGACCATCGCCTCGCGGTCGTCGGGCGGCAGGTTGACCGACTGCTGTCCGCAGAGGTGCGTGGCGAGCGACCGCAGTTGCGAGCGCAGGTCGCGCTCGGGCAACAGGCCCGCTTTGGAGAGGTCGATCGCATCGACCATCTGCCGGTGCAGGCGTGTCTTCAGTTGTTGAAACGCCTGTCGCGGATCGAGGACTGGCGGGGCAATGGCTTCGGCAATCATGGCGTGTTCCCGGGTCGGAAGGCAGAAGGTTGAGGGTTGAAGGGTGAGGGTTGAAGGTCAGAAGTCGTGGCATCAGTTTGGCTGTTTTTCTGACCCTCAACCTTCAACCCTCAACCTTCAACCTCTTCTTCCTCAGTGGGTCAGTTGCAGCTTGTAAATGTACGGGTTGGCATTTTCGGTCGCGGCATCGCTGGCGAGGCCGGTGTGATACGGAGTCTGTTCGTCGAGCAGGGCGGTTCGTGTGGCGAAGACGCAGGGCTGGGCGACCAGCTCACACGAACCATTGCTGCCGTCCCGCACGGCCAGCACTCGGATCGCGACCAGTCGCACGCACATGGCCTGCAACAGCGAACCGTTGCCGTTTGGTCGGGCGTCGGAGTACAGGAGGCAGATTCGCGGCTCACCGATCAGGTTGTGGAGTGCTTCACGGTCATCGTGGTTCAGTTGGGAAGAGGCGGTGAATGCTTCCGGGTGATTCGGAGAGACGCGCAGCTCGCCGTCCAGTTCCGCGAGGTCTTCCGCCGACCAACCCGAGGCGAACTGCCGCGCGACGTCCTGATCTTTCAACCCTGTGCCGATGTCGAGCACGAGCAGGTTCGAGTCGTCGGAACCCCCGTTTCGCGAGGGAGTCCGCAGGACGATCTCGGGAATGCCGTCCGCGCCCCGATAGACCTGGCCGGTGGCGGCGTCGTGTCCGAACGAGTCTGCACCGCGACGTCCATCAATCTGCTGTTCCCAGGTGTCGCGACGTTTTTGAGTGGGATCTTTCCACCAGATCGCCAGTGGGATCGCCGGAACGGGGGCTCCTGCGAACGGCCTTACGCCAACGATGCGGTTGTCGATCGTCGCCTCGACGCGCGAGGTGACGTCGCCGAACGGGATGCCCGTCAGACCGGCGACGAACAGTCCGACGGGATTGTTCGTGCGGCGCGTCCGCTGAGCGGTCACGACGACTGTCGTCGGCTTGTCGTCCGATTCCTCGAAGCGGACCTGTTTCTCTGTTTCATCCAGGATCAGGCGGCCGAGTCGCACATCGCCCTGAGAATCCGGGTTGATCGTGACGGGATCACCCGCGACGAAGTTCTGGCCGGCGACCCAGGCGGCCGCTTCGCGCGCCGCCTGGAATCGATCGTGGGGATCGGCATTCGGGCGGAGCAGGTCATCGTCGGCCAGACCTCGCGCCGCTGCCAACGCGGCGGATTCGGCGGCGGTCGTCAGTTCGAGATCGGCGGCATCCAGCCACAGACGATCCACGATCAGGGCCAGGCCGCACATGGCGACGATCAGCGCGACCGCGACGGCCGGCGTGGTCAAGCCGCGCCGGCGAAGCGATCGAGATGGTCGGGTGTGAGTTCGCAGCATGACACGGATATCGGAAGGGAGGAGACATTCGTCGGCGACGCCAGACAGTCCGAAGACGCGCCAAACCCGCACGCCGAAGCGGACGGGTCGGGCGTGTCGTGAAAGTCGACTTCAGTTTTGCAGCGGCAACGGCAACGAAGCGGTTGGGACGCGCGGGGCGCCCGGGTTGTTGTTTGGCTGACCCTGCGGTTGCGGCTGGGACGGTTGATTGGTGCTCGGCGTGGGGACGCTGTTGCGGCCATTGTTGGGCTGTGTGCCGTAGTTCGTGGCATCGTTCGGCAGGACATATTGACCGCCGCCATTGCCAGGTCCGAAGCCACTGGTGTAGCCACCGGTGTTCCATCCGGAGGAGCCATTGCCACCGCCGTAGCCTCCGTTGACGAAACGGCCCCGGTCGTCGAATTGATTGGTCACGCGGCTGTTGCCGCGATAGATCTCGGTCTGGAACGGGTCCTTGGCGGGATCCTGCTTCTTCAGTCCGAGAATCTCGTACAGGGTGACGCGCTCGGCATTGGACAGGGCAAGCCCCCCGTCACCGACGGCGTTCGACGGGTTGTAGGTCAGCGTGAGTTTGCCGCGATCACTGGCCAGGATCACGATATTGGCCTGGGCTTCCGTCAGTTCCAGCGTGACGTGATTGCTCCCCCGATCGACGCGGCTTTGAGTGTAATTGCGGTTGATGGCGAGAATCTTCACCCCTTCGAACAGCCTCATCGTGAGTCCGCCCTGGAAGGAGGCATCGTTCACGCCCGGGCCGCCTCCGCTCGTCGAAGTGAACAGCACATCGGCGTACTGGCCCGGCTTGATCATGCCATCGACCATGGCGACGCCCGCGCCCACTTCGATCGACACGGCGCGCATTCCTTCGGCCACCTCGAGCGGCGGGAGTTCGCCGGGTTGATAGAGCTGATTGGCCTTGATTGGCGTGGCGGCTTTGATCGGTTCCCGGGCCACGCGGCCGATGATGACTCGGTTGGCCAGCAGCACGTTGGCTTCCAGCCTGTCGCGCGGAATCTTGACCATCCCGAGATGTCCCTCGGTGATGACGGTTCCCGGCGAGATGTCGGCGATGGCCGATGGCACGTCGCGCATGGGCGGCGCTGCCGGCGGCTTCCCCTGCCCGGCCAGCATGGTCTTGGCCACATAGCCCACGACCAGCAGACCCACAATTCCGAACATGACCAATGTCAGCGTGGCAGGCGTCAGACGTCTCACTTGGAATTTCCTCCTGGCCTGTCCGCGGGGTTCGCAGCGACGGATGGCATCCGTCTGTGGCTGTCGAAGCGGTCGGCCTGCAATGTCTCCGGACGATGGAACGAACGATCTCGAACGTGTGTGTGACTATTCCCTGACCATCCGTGTTTCCGAATACAGATTCCGTCCATTCAAACCGGCTCCAATCGGCCAGAGCAGGTCGGGCGAAGCCGAACTCATCGGGACTTCGACCGACACGACCACCAGGTCGCCGCTGCGGTCTCCCAGATCGACGCCGATCTGAACTCCCTCCTGCAGGGTGGGGCTGAGAACGCGGCGGACCTCGGCTTCGATTGACTCGTCTGTGGCGCCCGGCAGACTCGCCTGGCGGGCGGCCGCGCGACTGGCTTCGACCACCAGACTGCGCGAATAAAACAGCATCGTGAACTCAAACAAACCGAGCAGCAGCACGAACAGGATTGGCAGTGTCAGCACGAGCTCCATGCTGAGCACGCCCCGGCGCGGCCGCGCGGGGGGACGCGGCTTCGCCGCGAGGGCGATTGGAATTCGAGGGCGTCTGCCGGGGTTGATCGTCATGTTGCTCAACGCTCCACCACTTGAGCCTGCGGCTTGGCCGGTTGCCGTGCAGGACCCAGTTGCCCTTCCTTGATGACGCCCGCTCCATTGAGCAGCATCAGCAGCCAGGTCGCCATGGCGACGGGAATCGCGAACGGCAGGATGCGGCGTTTTTGTTTCTGTTCGTAGGTTTCCTTCACCGTGACGGTTCGGCCCTTGGAGTCGACCTTGCCCGTCGCCAGATGGTCTCGCTTCCACTTCTGCATCCCGTGCCGCAACACCTTGTAGAACGTGATGGCCGCCACATCGACGATCACGATCAGCGTGCTGGCGGCCATCATCCACACCGTCAGCCTCAGTCCGAGCCAGACGCTCAGCGCACCGACCAGTTTCACATCGCCACCCCCGCCGCCGGCCACCATGAACAGCAGCAGGTACGTTCCAAACCCAACGACGAAACCGGCCAGACCGTCCTGCAAACCGGGCAGTCCCCAAAAGGTGGCCTGATAAACCCAGCCCAGTGCGAAGAATGGCACGGTCAGTTTGTTGTGAATCTTCCACAGCTTCGTGTCGGTGTACGCCGCGATGCCAGTCAACAGGCCGACTCCCACGATGAACACGATGTGCTGCGGCGTCCATTCAAACATGTCGTCGTTCCCGTCGGCCCGAGGGGCGGTCGTGTGGTCAGTTCAATCGTTACCGTCCCGATGAACGGTTCATTCGTCGCGATCACAGTCTTGCGAACCCGCTTCGCGCATCGGAACACTCGTTGTTCAAAACATAACACAGGTTTACGGAAGTGACGTCAGACGTTGCCAAACGTCTCCAGTTTCGCCGACTCACCCACAACGAACTGTCAGAAATGTTGCCATCGGGCAACGCGGTCCGTCGCGGGTCGGCGATCTTCGCGCCGGTGATCGAGTCCCGCGTGGTGACATGAGTCTCGCGGGACCCGACTTTCGGGAACAGGCGTTGCTTTCCGTTCGGTCCGTTTTCGTGGCAAAGCGAGCCGGTTGTGACGGCTCTAGGGATTGGGGCGGTGGTGACTTCGTCATCTGCACTGGCCCACCCGGGTGGGCCAGTACATAATCGCGAACTTGGAGCCGTTGGCCGTTCAGCGCCGTGTGTGGGGCGCCGCGACAGTCGACGAACCGCCTCCCTGCGTGAAATGGGGCACGTGTCCCCCAGCGGACTTTGAGTTCCAACAATGCGACCTCACTCGCGCGAGGCGGCGGGTCAATTCTAAGAATCGGACTCCGGCAATTTTTACCGGACAGTTTTTGGGGGAAGGATGCTCGAATTCTTGCAGGCGGCGGAGGAAGCGGCACGGCGGGCAGGACACGTACTACGTGCGTGGTCGTCAAAGTTCACCGTTCGTGAAAAGGGCCGGTCGGATCTGGTGACCGAAGCCGATCTGGCCTCGCAGCAGGCGATCCACGATTTTTTGCGGGGCCGCTATCCGCAGCATGGCTTTCGCGGCGAAGAGGGTTTGAACGAAGAGCGCCCCGATTCGCCGTATCGCTGGGTCGTCGATCCGTTGGACGGCACGACCAACTACGTGCATGGCTTTCCGTACTATGCGGTTTCGATCGGGCTGGAGTTTGAGGGCAAGCTGGTCGTGGGGGCGGTGTTCGATCCGACGCGCGACGAGATGTTTTTGGCGGCGCGCGGTTCCGGGGCGACGCTCAACCGCCGACCGCTCCGTCCGAGCGAGAACAGCGAACTCGGCCAATCCATGCTGGTGGCCAGTCTGCCCGTGGCGACGAGTGCCGAGGATCCGGCGGTGCGTCGGTTCTTGAAGCTGATCCCGCACGCCCAGACCATTCAGCGGACCGGCTCCGCCGCGCTCAATCTGGCGTATGTCGCGGCCGGGCGAGTGGATGGCTTTTGGTCCACGAGCCTCAAGCCGTGGGACATGGCTGCGGGAGTGGTGCTGGTTCAGGAAGCCGGAGGGTTGGTGACTCGCGTCGATGGTTCCGCGTTTGACGTCGAAGAACCGAACCTGCTCGCCACGAACGGCTCTTCCATTCATCCCGAGTTGGTCGGTCTGTTGTCGTGAGACGGCTACCGAGCGGCTCTGCGGCTGAGTACACTCGTCACGTCTTAAGGGTCTGAAGCGACGACGGGCAGGAACGACCTCACAATGACCGATGTGAAGCTCGCGATGAAGCGGGAATGGCGTCTGGCGGTCGCGTGTTGCGCGGTGCTGCTGCTCGTCGGAGCACCCGCGCGGACACAGGAGCCACCGCGTCCGGCCGATGCGCTGTCCGTGAGTCCGCCGCGCGAACCGGTCCCGGGCGAAACCAAGCCCGCCGGTCCCGCAGCCGCTTCGAACGGAGCGGGGGCCGACAGACGCTCGCCCCTCGATTCGCTCCCCACTTCGATTTACTACCTGCCGAACAAACTGGGCGAGTTGGTTCCGGTGCCCGTCAACGCGACGGTGGAAGGGTACGTCGAGTACGTCAAGAATCTGGCTGCCGCCAAGCGTGACGAGGCCCCCGCGGCCACGGTGTCGTCGATCGAACTGACCGGTGACGCGGACGACGAGCGGGCCACTCTCAACGTGCGGTTGGTCGTTCGATTGCGGCAGCCCAATGAATGGGTGCAGGTTCCGCTGCAACTCAACCAGGCCGTGCTGACGAAGCCTCACAAATACACCGGTGACGGACAGGAGATCCCCGACAAGAAGGACCCGGATCGCGGTCACGTCTGGTGGTTTCGCGGAGCCGGTCCGCACCAGTTGGACCTGTCGCTGAGTGTGCCGATCCGCCGGCAACTGCCGACGCGCCGTCTGCAACTGTCGCTGCCGGCGTCTCCGGTGGCGAAGTTGAAGCTGGCGGTGCCCCATCGTGCGATCACGGCCAGTGCGGGCGACACGCTCAAGGCGATCGAGCAGACGCCGCTCGAAATCACACCGCTGGAGGGAGACCGGACTCAACTGGAGGCGTTTGGACTCGGCCGGCTGATTGACCTGAGCTGGCAACCGACCCCCGAAGCGTCTCCAGCGGGATCGTCGCTGGAAGCCAACACGACGATCCTGGCGCAGGTCGACACCGGAGCGGTGCTGCTCGATGTCGATCAGCGGGTGCAGGCACTGCAGGGGACGTTCGATTCGTTTGCCGTCCTGCTTCCCCCCGGTGCCGAGATCCAGAAGATCGAGGGCGAGGACTATCGCGACCGCGAACATCGTCCGGATGCGACGCAGCCGACGCGCGCCGTCGTTCGGCTGACGAAGGCCACGAGCGGTCCGGTGCGGCTGCGTTGGACGGTGACGCTGCCGGGTGCCGAACGAAATCGCCTGCAGCTTGCCGGATTCGTGGTCGAAGGGGCGCGCAAGCAGAGTGGCGAAATCGGACTCGCGCCGCACGAGGGCCTGCGTCTGTCGTCGGCCCAGCAGAAAAAGGATGCCAACGTGTTGCGGATCAATGCGGGTGAGCTGCGCGCCAAGCCCGGGTCGGTGCAGGCGACGCAGGCCTACCGCTTTCTGACCCAGCCGTTCCATCTGTCCGTCGGTGTCGAACCGATCGAAGCGTACTACCTCGTCGAACCCCGGTTGCTCCTGTCGGCGGCCGTTCACCAATTGAGTCTCGACGTCGCACTTCAGTATCAGGTTTATCGCGACAGCCTGTCCGAGGTCACGATCGTCTGGCCCGATTGGAAGGCGGAGGGCTGGATCATTGACAGCCTCGATCCGCCGGACCTCGTCGAGGCGGCGTCGCTTGAGGAGGATCGCAACTCGATTCGCGTGAGACTGGTCAAAGGGCAGTCCGGTGCGTTTCAAATCCGGCTGCGCGCCAAGCGGGCGATCAAGGGAACCGAGGACGTCGCCTTCACCCTGCCGCGCGCCAAAGCCTCCAGCACACCCACCGTTTCGCTGATCGTGGCCAATGCCGAGAACGTCGAGACCGAACTGACCGCGCGCGGTGAGACCGTGCTGCGTCCGATGCTCCCCGCGTCGCCGGATCAGACGACGCTGCCCGAGTCGCTGCGCGGCCTGAAGTGGACCGGTTATCGACTCGACACCGAGGAGCAGTCGCTGGCGCTGCACATCAGCCTGCAGCCGCGACGTCTGCGCACCGAATCGTCGAGCGAGGCTGTCTGGCAGAACGATCGCGTGGAAGTTGTGCAGCGGATCGTGTGCGACGTCGCCTACGAGCGCCTGTCGCAACTGAAGCTGAAGGTGCCGGTCGATCTGCCGTCCGAGCGAGTCCGCTTTTTCACCGAGCGCGACGTGGAGCTGACCCCCGAGTGGACGGAAGATCCCGAATCGCAGATGCGGTTCGTCCGCCTCGCCCTTCCCGAACCGAGGATCGGGCGTTTGGAGGTTCAGGCGCGGTTCTTCGTTCGCGTCCCCGGCGACATGTCGGCCGACGAAGATGCGACGCTGTCGATTCCGATCGTGCAAAGTGGCGAAGAGCCCTTTTCGCAGACGCGGTTCTCGCTGGCGCGGACGGATTGGTTTGAGGCCGCCGCCATCGCCGAGGTTTGGAAGCCGCTGCCGTTGCGGCCCGAGGCCTGGCTCTGGTCCTTCGACGGGACACAGCCCGAGTTCGAACTGCGGATGACCCGCTCGCGCGGCAGTGCCAACGGCACGGCCAGCGTGTCGCGGGGATTGGTCACCGCGAAGATCGAGCGGTCGGGGCAGGGCCATCTTCGCGCGCAGTTCCGCATCGCGTCGCGGTCATCGTCGCTCAACATGACGCTGCCAACCAGTGCCGAGTTGTCGCAGGTGGTTTGGGATCGCACGCCGCTGGTCAAGGGGGTCGATGCCGTCGAACTTCCCGCCGGTTCGCGAAAGTACACGCTGCGACTCCCCCCGCTGAATGACGGCGCGACGGACCACCTGCTGACGATCGACTATCAGATGCCCTGCGTCGCGGATTCGGGATGGACCGATTCGCTGGATCTGCTGTCGCCACAGTTGCCGCAAAGTTCGTGGGTGGCTCAGGTCGTCTGGCAGGCGGTCTTGCCGGCCGATCAGCATGCCTTCACTTACCCGGTCTCGGCGACTCCGATGTTTCGCTGGCGACGCCAGGGGTTGTTCTGGCATCGCGTTTCGGACCCCGATCCCAGCCAGTTGCGGCAGTGGATCGGGGCCGGGTCCGGTCCGCCCCTGATCACGGCGGGTGAGGTCGACTCACCCGAACTGGCCGGCAACCTGTACGCCTTCAGCCAGTTTGGCGCTCCGCGCGCGTTGAGATTTCGCGCGTTGAGTCGGCCGATGGTGGTGTTGTTCGGCGCGAGTCTGTCGCTGATCGCGGGGTTTGCAATCCTGCGCATTCCGGCGTTGCGTCATGTGTTGACGGTGCTGTTTGCGGGCCTGGTGCTGGCCGCGATCGGCTTGTGGTATGCGGCCCCGCTGGAATTGTTGTTGCAGCCGATGATCGTGGGTCTGCTGCTGCCGACGGTGGCGGTGTTGATCGAAGGTTGGTTCCGTCGTCTCTATGGCGGCACGATCCTGACGCTGCCGACTCCCGCCGAATTGTCGGCCGCGCACGCCAGCAGTCGTCCGGATTTGATCCCCGCCGCCAACGGCGAAGATCCGACGCTGTTGCGCGGTCCGATTCACGACAGCCGCGACTTCGCCCACTCCGGATCGGGGAGCGGCGTGTCATGACGATCGCGCGCGGCTTCCTCGTCGGCTGGCTGATGTTCGCAGCGGGCCTCGTCTCGGCGGCGCCTCCCGAGTCACCGGTCCCTCCGATCCAGCGGATCGACGTTCCGGCCGATCGGCCGCGGGAGTGGCCGCGCGACGTGTCGCAATCGGTGGCCGTTCCGCGTGACGAATTCGAGCGTTTGCTGAAGGGAGCCGAGATTGGCGGGCATCGGCCGCATCCCGTGCGGCTGACGTCGGCGCATTACTCGGCGACGCTGGCGGGTCCGTCGTTGCGCGAGGGCCGCGCGCGGCTGGCCGTGCAGCGCGTGGGGGCCGGGTCGGCGCTGCATCCGTTGGGTGAGTTCAATCTCGCGCTGCAAGACCTGGCGTGGCCCGATCGGCCGGCCGTGTGGGGCTCCGATGCCGCGGGGCACTCGTGGTTGCTCGCCGATGCGCCGGCGGGTGAGTTGACGGCCACCTGGAGCGCGACCGGCCGGAGCCTGCCGGGCGAGATCGACTTCGAACTGACGTTCCCCGCGGCGTTGACGTCGGTGCTCGACCTGAAGGTGCCGCGCGACCGGACGGTGCGTGCGACGCCCGAGGCGCGGCGGATCGACGAGGGCTCCGACGCGGACTGGCAGGTGTGGCGCATCCCACTCGGCAGCGAACGGCGTTGTCGGCTGGCGATTGCCCAGCGCGGCGACGCGCGCGTCCGACCGCCGACGATCTTGTACGAGCACGAACTGGCGGCGGTCGTGCGCGAGGAAGACCTGCGGTTTCAAACGCTGTTTCAACTCGAAGTCTTCGATGCGCCGGTCACGGAAGTGACGTTCACCGTCCCGGCGAGCGTCGAAGTCTACGCGGTGACGTACGGTGTGGATCTGCCGCTCAAGTGGAGCCGCTCGGACAAGGCGGAAGCGGGCGGAACGCTGACCGTGCAACTGCCGGGCGCGTTGCAGGGACGCAGCCGCAAGCTGCGGATTGACGGTCTGGCCGTTCACCGGCAGGGCCAGTCCACGGTCTCGCCGCAGATCGAAGTGAAGGGGGGCGTGTTTTCGGCCGGGCGGCAGATGCTGACGATTGTGGCTCCGATTCAGTTGCGTTCGGTTCGCGCGAACGGCTTCCGTCAACAGGGGGCCGTCACGCAGTCGGCCGAGGGCGAAGTGTTTGCGTTTCGCCAGCTCCTGCCCGATGCGAAGTTGATCCTCGACGTGCAACGACCGCGGGCGTCGCTGGCCGCGCAGGTGCTCGCGCTGCTCGAAACGGGCGAGGACTCGTGGACGCTGACGTCGGAGTTGGTGTGGGCCTCGTCCAGCGGCGGTGTCTTTCAAACCGAATGCCTGTTCCCACCCGAATGGGAGATCACCGACGTTGAGATTGTGTCGAAGCAGGGTGGGGCGCGGCTCGCCGGGTGGGACGTGCAGGCGCAGTCGGGCGGCAGCGTGCTGCTGTCGGTGGAGTTTCTGGAGGCGATCGAACCGGGCCGGCCTCACACGGTGAAGGTTCTCGCACGCAGGCGGGCGTTGCCGGTCCGGCAATCGTTTGCGCTGCCGGTCCCTCATCCGCGCGATTGCGACTCGGTCGAAACGACACTCGGACTTGTGGTCCCGGCCGGACTGAATCCGCTGCTGTCGGAAGAGGCTCGGTTGGAACGGGTCTCGCCGCCGGAAGACTCGTCGATCGCCGCGCTGCGCCGCCGTCCGCCGACGCGGACGCGCAGCGAGTTCTGGTTTCGGGGCGACACTCCCGAAGGGCCCGGTTCGCTGCAACTGGTGTCGCGACTGCGACCGGTCTCGGCCACGACCGACGTCATCGTCGAAGCGGCTCCGGCCGAGTACCGCGAGCGTTTTCGCATCCGCTGTCGCGCGGATGGCTCGCCCCTCGACCGATTGCTGGTCTACCTCACACAGCCCGGTTCGGAAGTCCGCTGGTCGGTGCATCTTCCCCGGCCGGGCGATCTGCCCGCCGTTCGTCTCCCCGCGTCGCAACACGCCGAATGGAACTGTCCCGCGACGGGCGAACTGTGGGAACTGCGCATGCCACCGCTCCCCGCCGGTCCGATCGAGATCGAAGGGACCCGCAGCAGCCGCTGGTCACTGACCGCCCACCCCGCGCTGCTGTTCGTGCCCCAGTCCGCCGAACGGCGCGGTCGGCTCGAACTGCGCCGGCCCAAGCCGCTGGAGTTGACGATCGACGCGCGCGGACTCGATCCGCAGGCCGCCGCCACCGACGGCGATTCCGTGTCGGCGATCGCCGCCGACGCGGCGCCGCCCGTCACCGAGACCGTCTGGCAGTTTGACGCGTTCGACGACGAGTTGTCGATCGCACTGCGCGACCCGGTCTCGTCGCGCGAGTATCCGGTGATGGTGTCGCTGCAGCTTCGCTCGTTGATCTCGTCGAACTCGGACGGGTTCGATCTGTATCGCGCGCGCATCCACCTCGAAAACGGCTCGACTCAGGAAACGCTGCGAGTCCGTCTCCCCTCGCCCGCCGTGTTGCAGGAGGCGACGGTGGCGGGGGAGGCGATTGTGCCCAGCGCGCTGGGCGAGGAGTTGTTGATCCCCGGTCTGAACGCCGCGCGGCGCGATGTCGCGGAGTTGCTGTATCGCGTTCCCGCGCGGGGCCACACGGTGCGCGACGTCCGCCGCGTGGTCGTCCCCGTCGTGGCGGCCACGGTGCTCGGCTTCGACTGGGAGTTCGCACTCCCGCCGTCGGTGCGATTGTTCTCCGAACCGCAGGGCGTTCGTTTGGCGCGACCGCTGCCGAGTTCGACGTGGACCGAGCGACTGTTCGGACCGCTCGGCAGGCCGCGGGACGAGGCGCTCTTCAATCCGTTTGCCATCGACTCGTGGCGCGAGTTGCTGCAGCCGCGCGAAGTCCCGATGTCGTCGGTCGGCGAGTTGAACGGTGAGCTGATCGCGCCGGTCGAATGGCAGGTTCACAGCGCCTCGTCCGCAGTCGTGCCCGATGAACTGTGGCTGGAGACCTGGCATTCGACTCGCACGCGGTTGCTCTCGTGGATCATGCTGGGCCTTGCGTTGTCAGTCGGAATTGTGCTGCGAATCGTGGGTTGGAGGTATCGCGATCGGCTGGCGGCCTATTGGCTGACGCTGCTCGTCTGCGCGTCCTGGTGTTGTCCGTCGCCGTATGCCGAGATGGCGGGGGGTGGCATTGCCGGGACCATCATCGCGCTGCTGGCTCCGCGCCGGACGCTGTTGGTGCGCCGTCGTGATTCCGGGTTGTCGGTTCCGGGCGGCAGCACGCAAAGTTTTCGATTCGGACCTCCGTCCGGATCGGTCGTTGTTCCATGCGGCCTGGTGATCGCCGGGTGCTGGGTCGCGGTCAGCCTCGCTCAGGAATCGCCTTCGCCAGCCACTCCCGCCGCGCGCGAGGCGCCGGGTGTCACTGGCGAGGGGCTTCGCTCGCCAGTGCTCTTTGAAAACACTGGCGGCTCAAAGCAGCCGCCAGTGGCACCCGGTACCCCCGCCAGGATTTTTGTCCCGGTGGATGAGAAGGGGCGACCCTCGCAAACACTGCCGCTGGTCTATGTCGGACCGGAGTTGCTGGCGAAGTTGAAGGAGGCCTCGCAGGCGGCGGCACCGGCTCCCGATTGGTTGATCGCGTCGGCTCGTTATCGCGCGGTTGTCGGCGGTCAGGGGAGTGTGAGTCTGCAGGCGAAGTTTCGCGTGCATGTCCTCGACGATTCCGCCGAGCGGCAGATTGTCATTCCGATCCCCGACGCCGTGCTGGCCGGTGCCGACGCCTGCCGCATCGACGGCCAGTCCACTCCGGTGACGATGACTCCCGACGGGCGAGGCTTCGTCGTCACCTGGTCTCGCCGGTTGACGGATGCCGGCGGTGCGGCCGCGGTCCCTCGTTCGCCGGGTGCCACTGGCGAGGGGCTTCGCTCGCCAGTGTCTTTGAAGAACACTGGCGACTCAAAGCCGCCGCCAGTGGCACCCGGCGGCGGCGAAACGGTCCCGCGCGTGGCCTCGTTCGATCTGGAGCTGGATCTGAAGCGGGTCGGCAGCAAGACCTCATCGGGCGGCGGGTTCTCGGCCACGATCCCCGCCATCGCCGATGCGAACTGGCAGGTTGAGTTGCAGGAGCCGACCGAGTTTCTGGAGGTCCTCGGCGGGCGCGGTGCCTCGACGCGCACGGCCGATCGGCGCGGCATCGCGACTCAATGCGGAGGCACTTCGCACCTCGACGTGCGCTGGTCGCAGGCCGCCCCCGACGCGAAACCCGTGCGATTGGATGTCTCGTTGTTGCAGACGCTCGACATCCGTGCCGCGCAGGCGGAGTTGAGATTTCGCGTGCGGTGCGAGCCGCTCGAAAGTCAGCTCGATTATCTCGATCTCGACCTGCCGAAGGGTTGCCTGCTGCGGGACGGCGACATTCGCGCCGCCCAACTGCTGCGAACGGAGGTGGTGACCGCCGCCGATGGCCTCGCCAAACTGCGGGTGACGTTTGCCGAGCCGCAACGGCAATCCTTCACCATCGAAGGGGTGTTGCTGATCCCGGCGATCGAGCCAAGCTCCGCGGTCCCGTTGCCTCGATTCGGTTTGACGCGCGAGCCCGGCCTGCGCGTCACCACGCTGCAAAACTGGTGGTGGATCGGTGCGGCTCCCGAGTTTCGCGTGGAGGTTCAGAACCTTGACTCGGAACTGTTGGGAAGTCTGGCGGCGGCAGAGTTCATTCAGCAGTGGGGCGACTCGCCACCGACGGGCCGGCCGCACGTGGTGTTTCAGCCGCGCGACGGCGAGGTGCCGAAGTTCTCGATCGCGCCGCAGGTCGCACGTCGCCGCGCCCTGCGCTGGACGCAGACCGGCCACATCGGCAAACGGCGTCTCGATTGGACGCTCTCGGCGAAACTGGAGACGACGCTGGCTCCCGTCTATCAGCATGTGTTGCTCGTTGATCGGCGACTGCAGATCGAAACGATCTCGGTCATCGAGAACGGGGCCGAACGGCTGGTGCGCTGGTCCGAAGATCGGGTGCGTCAGAATTCTTCGCCGACGCGCGTCGTGATCTTCCTCGGTGAAAAGACGACGGGTGTGCAGGAGTTGACGTTGAAGGCCGGCATGACGCTGCGCCAGGGGCGTGCGGTCCCGTTACCCTTCGTGCGGTGCGAGGAAGCCGAACTGGTCGATGCGCGCTGGGAACTGTTTCGCGACCCCGAGTTTGATGTCGATCCGATCCTGCCGCGCGGTGTCCCGCCCTTCGAGGTCGCAGACGTTCCCGGGGCCGGGGAGGGACCGCTGCTGGTGGCGCGCCATCAGATTGCCGACCCCGACCCGAAGACCTCGGTCCGGGTGTCGTCTCGTCACGCGCCGTGTACCGCGCGGACGGTGGCCGTGCTGGCGAAGACCGATGCGCGCGGCTGGAAGCTGACGGGCCAGTTGTGGCTGACTCCGCAGGGTGAGTCTCCGCGGCGGCTGGGCGTGCGGTTTCCCGCCCATGTGGTCGATCCCGCGCGCGTCCGCGTCGAGCAGGCGGAAGCGACGTGGCACGATCCGGTCGATGGCTGGCGGCGGCTCGATCTCGCACTCCCTCCCGATCCGACCGAGGTCTCGGTGACGTTCGACATCGTCGTCGAAGAGCCGTCGAAAGGGGACTGGGAACTGCCGTGGCCCGCGCCCCTGCAGACGACGTCGCACGAGATGTGCCTGGTGGCGACTCCGGCCGATGTCTGGACGCCGCTCGTGGGGACGGAACTCAAGCCGGACGAATCGCCCGGGTGGGCCGACGAGTTTCTCGAAGAGCGGATGCCCGAGGCCAGCGCGGCCATGTATCGTCTGGGAGCGGCCCCCGTGAAACTGCGCCGCCACGCTTCCACGGCTCTGATCGATCAGCCGGTCGTGAGATTGCTCGATCACTCGCTGTGGCTCTCGGCCAACGGCGGCCGACACGGACTGACGCGCGCGTTCCTGTCTCAAACGCGCGAGGCGATCGAATTCAACGTGCCGGACGGCCTGCAACCGATCGCGCTCTTCCTCGACGACCGGCCGCTGCCACTGCCGGTGGCGGCGGAGGGCCTGCTGCGCGTGCCGCTGGTCGGGGGCGGACGCGAATCGGTGCTCGTGCTGATCTGGGAACAGCGTCGTCCGCAGTCGGGCGGCGTCGCGCACACGGAACGAGCGTCGCTGCCGTGGCCCTCCCGCGTGACGGTGTCCCGCTCGCTGGTCACGGTCCTGCCGTACCGCGACGGCCTGCTCATCGGATCGTCGAGACTCGCCCGGACCGACTGGATGGACGCGGCGTTCGACCGGTTGGAGATGCTGCTCGACCGCCAGGTGTCGCTCGACAACGATCCGCGCGCGGCGGCCGGCAACCGCGAGTTGATGAACGAATTGCAAACGCGGGTGGCCGCGCGCCTGCCGACGCGCACGGCTCAGCCGTCGGCGGCGCTCGCCGTCCGGCTCGAACGCTGGAACCGGATCGTCGAACGGATCAACGGCCTCGAACGGCCGGGCGTCGGTGACAGGCTGCCGCCCGCCGCGCGCCCCCTCTCGTACCTCGAAGAACAGTTTGTCGATCACCCGCAGGCGCTGCGAACCGTCGCGACGATGGA
This sequence comes from Schlesneria sp., assembly GCA_031412755.1. Taxonomy (GTDB): domain Bacteria; phylum Planctomycetota; class Planctomycetia; order Planctomycetales; family Planctomycetaceae; genus Schlesneria. The sequence goes on from JANODP010000184.1 coordinate 45,378, forward strand.
GTCCCCGCGCGCCGACTTCTGGCTCGTCGATCGCCGTTGGCTGGCGGCCGCGATGGCGCTGCTGCTCAGCCTGATCGCCATTCCCTCCCTGCGGAGAATGATCCGGCTCGACTGGGGCGAATGGCTCAGCGCGCGAGCCACCATTTCATGGCTGTTGCTCGGCGTGGTCTGGTGGGTCTACCTCACCCCGGGCTTCCTCGGCCCGCTGATGATCGCCATCGCCATCGCCCGCGCAGCATCCCGTCGCCCCCCTGACGTCGAGTCGACGTCGACCGTTGGAGCGGATTGAGGGAAGGATGAAGGATGAAGGATGAAGTCGCAGCCAATGACTAATGACTAATGACTAATGACTAATGACTAATGACTCTCCCTCACACGCCTGCCACGCAATCGTGACGAGTCCCGCAACGAGGCAGTAGTAGCCGAACCAGTGCAGCCGCTGCCGTGAGAGCATCCGGATCAGCAGCCGCAGCGCCGCGATGCCGACGAAGAACGAGACCACCGCGCCGAGGGCATACAGTCCCCAGGGAGTCGCCTCCGCCCCCATCGATGCTGGCTTGAGCAGCTTGACCGCATCGAGCAGCACTGCGCCGCCGATGGCCGGGATCGCGATCAGGAACGAGAACGTCGCCGTCGATTCGCGCTCCATGCCGCAGAGCAATCCCCCCGAGATCGTGCAGCCCGAGCGGGACACACCCGGCAGGATCGCCACCGCCTGAAAGCAGCCGACGATCAGCGCGATCGGCCACGGCAGTTGCCGCTCCGTCAGCGAACCTCCCGAAAATCGCTGGCCGAGCAGCAGCATGAACGACGTCAGTAGAAAGCCGTAACCGGCGGCGAGCGGCGATTTGAACAACTCCTCAAATGTCTTCTTGAAACCGATGCCGATGATCGCGGCCGGGACCGACGCGAGCACGATGAGCGCACACAGCCGCCAGTCCAGCTCGGCGACCATCCGCCGCAGCCGCGCGAAATAGACGACCGCGATCGAACCGAGCGTTCCCAGATGCAGCGCGAGGATCAGCGTCAGCGCCTCTTCGGGTTGGGTCCGCCCCTGCCATCGTGTCAACAGTTCGTTGCCGACCACCAGATGCCCGTCCGAACTGATCGGCAGAAACTCGGTGATCCCCTGAATCACCGCCAGCATCAGAATCCGCCACGTGTCGTTCATCGGAGTCCATTCCTTGATCATTCTTCCTCCCCTCGCCCCTTTGGGGAGAGGGGCCGGGGGTGAGGGGCGAGTGGTCACCAGCGTTCGAAGTCTAGTGGCGACTTCCGCAAGGGTCGAGATCGTTTGAACTCGCCCTTTCGCGCCGACTTCATCCACGTCCTTGACACTCCCGCGCCTCTCCAGTGTGATGCGCGGCTGCGGGGGTCTTGTTCGTGAGAGCCCTCGACCGACCTGCCGTTCCTTCATGAGGCCGATTGTGAATCTGCGTCCCTGGATTGCCCGTGCCTTGTGGAGTGGAGCGGCCTCACTTGGCATCGGCCTCGTCGCCGGTTTGCTGTCGCTGGTGCTCAGGGCCGTCGGCGATGGTTCGGGAGCGGCAGCCGTCCGGGGAGTGATGCTGGTCGCGATGGGTGTCTGCGGTCTGGCAGTCCTCGCGCTCGTCGTACTGCTCGCCGTGAACGAGTTGCAGAGGCCGGACGACAAGTGACACTGATTCACCAATCGCCGCGTTGTCTTGCCTGGTTTGAGATTTCTCCCCTTGAGATTTGAGATTCGTTTGGGATTTGGTCCTTGAGATTTGGAGTTTCCACTCCGGTGCCGATCAAGTTTCGCTGCAACTATTGCCGTCAGTTTCTGGGCATCTCGCGGGCTCAGGCGGGGGGAGTCGTCGACTGCCCCACGTGCGGTCGGTCGATCCGCGTGCCGTTGCTCGACGGCACCGTGCAGCCGTTGCCGACTCCCGAATTGAACATGCAGGATGCGCATCTGGCCCGCGCGCTGGACGAACTGGCCAACCTCGGCGATCTGCTCGACCAGCCGCTTCCCGCCGTCCGGTCTGAATTCAGCGAGGTCGTTGATGACGACGACGACGATGAGAACGCGATTCCTCAGCCGATCCCCGAGCCGATCCCGATCGAAGTCCCCATCGCGCCGACGCCGATCAAGATCAACCCGCCCGTCCAGGCGCTGGAGTCGGTCCCCGATTCCTCCGCGGTGACGCCGGGGGAGTCGGTGCCGAACGGCTCCGAGGCGGAGGGCCGTGCCGGGGGATCGCCCGCGGCGCGCGAGCACAAGATGTTCGCCGAACTCGCGTCACTCTCCCCTCCCGACGCGCCGACTGCCCGGCCGAACGGACCGCAGCGCGAGGAGGACGCTTCCACGCTGCCCCGCGCCGACACGCGCGCCCTCCGTTCGCGGCCCGCCGTCGGTCGCACGACGTTCGCGGTCCTGGCCCTGTTCGTGGGGGGCATGTTCGTCGAGCGGTTTGCGCGGATCATCGAGTCGCTCAATCCCTCCGCGCCGTCGTCCGCCGAGTCACCCGCGCCCGCCGTCGAAGTGTCCGGCGAAGTCACGGGCCGCATCACCTTCCAATCGGCGGAGGGGGAGAGTCAGCCCGATCGGGGGGCGCGGCTGATCGTCTTCCCGACCGAACGACCCGGTGACGTGAAGCTGCCGGTCACCGGCTTCCGTCCCGCGGATGGCGAGGCCGACGCGAAGGTGGCCGCCGCCGCATTGAAGGCTCTCGGCGGCGCGCTGGCCACCGCCGACGAACAGGGTCGCTTTCACCTCGACCTCCCCGCCGGAGGCTACCGCATCCTGGTCCTGTCCCACTTCCAGTCGCGCGACGAATCCGAGGCGATCGACGCTGCGATCACGAAGCAACTCGCCGACTACTTCGACAAGCCGACCGAACTCCTCGGCCGGGTCAAACACCACTTCGCCCCGTTGCGAGTCAAGGGAACCGGCGACATCTGGGACCACGCGTTCTGACGCCTACGGAGCCGCCTGCTTCTGTTCGAGAGCGGCCAGCCGCTGGCCGAGCGCTTCGAGCAGCTTCTGCTGCTGCGCGATCACCTGCTGTTGTTTGCCCAGTTCTTGTCGTTGCTGGTCGAGTTGCTGGTCCTGGTCCTGCACGACCCTGGTCAGGACGGCGGTGATGTCCATCGGGGAGAGGCCCTTGCGGTCGCGGGTGGCGACCAGTTCGGGGACGTCTTCGGCGATGAAGCCGACGTACTCTTCGCCCGGTTCACTCTTGTAACGGTAGCCGACGGGTTGGAGTGCCCGCACGGTGTCACGCGCCTGGTCGCCGGTGATTGGGTGGATGTCCTGCTTTGCGGCGCGGCTGGAGTTGTTGGTCCAGACACCGCCGGTGGTGAGATGCGCGCCGGTGCTCGTGTTCATCGCATCGGTGACGGGGACGGCGGGAGGCGGGCTGCCAAAGCTGACCTGGCCCGCGGAATTGATCGTCATCTTCGACGATCCTCCCGCGAGCAGGTTCAGCCCCTTGGTCGCGCTGAGCGCCCCGAACTGTGCGTCGCCGTTTCCCTGCACGCCCGAGCGGAAGATGCCCGCCGAGTTCTCGACTCGCAGGTAGTGTGCATTCGCATTGGAGCACTTCAACATCAGGCCGTTGGTCAGGGTCGATCGAACATCCAACCGCGAATTCGCATCGGGACTGCTCGTCCCGATTCCGACGCTGCCGTTGACGCCGACGAACAGCGGCCGGGTGTTCGAGCCGTCGGGATCGTTGACCAGTTCAAATCCCAGGTTGTCCGCCTCGATGTCCCAAGTCTGGCCGGTCCCCGCCAGGCGGATCGTTTGCGTGTTCGTGGTGGTGGCGATGTGGAGATCCCTCAGCGGGTTGTCCGTTCCAATTCCGATCTGCCGGTTGTTGCCGATCCGGATGGAATTGGAAAGCGACCCCGCCTGGATCTGAAACGGAAACTGGCCGGCCGAAAGGTCGCGCACCGAGAATTCAATCTCATCCGCTTCCACGGTCCAACTGTACTGGGGGATGGCCATGCCGTTTCCGTTCTGCCGCAGTTCGACGAAGGGGTCGGTGGTTGCAATCACCACGACGGGGCTGCTGATGTCCGAGGTGTGCCCCACGCGACACAGGCCCAGGCAGAACAATCCCGCACACACGGCGGCCACCAGGGGAAACCGACTGGTCTGGAATCTCGTGAACATGCTGACTTCCTCCACTTTGGTACTCGAATGGAGCACCCACGGAGTGCCCCTCACAAACCTGTCACGCCAGATTTCTCTCGATGTTTCTTCGTCGGTGCAGCGATCTGGCTGCCGTGTTGGTCGAGAACTGTCCAACGCGCAAGTGCCTCGGGCGGCAGCTTTGGCCACCCGTGGTCGTGAAAGTACCGATGAACAATCTCCGATTGCAAGCAGCACCCGGACAAGGGACGGAAGCGGGTGCAGTCGTCAATTGGTGGTCCTCTTCCGGTTCTCTCTGGCTTCCTCTGCCATCCGTGCCTCGGCTCTGCCATCCGTGCGAAGCCGATCGAAAGGGAAAAACGCACGGATGGCAGGGCCAGGGCACGGATGAGTCAGCACAAACGGCGCAGAACATGATTTGGTGGTTGACAGACCGTTTCATCTGGCCACCCTCTCCCCGAAGACTGGCGGGAGAGGAGACCGGAAGAGGGCCACCAAATAACGACCGCACCCGAGGGTGGTGGCGGGGTCTGGCCAGGGCAGAACTTTGTCTGCGGATGGGGTATAAGTCCGCCCGCTTGCTTGTCGTCGTGGGAACTCTTGTACTTCGTTGTCACTGTGTGAAAGGCCGTCTGGACCATGTCCGAGGATGTCAAATCGCTCACCGTGGGAGTGCCTCGGGAGACTTATCCGGGCGAGCGTCGCGTGGCTCTGATTCCGAGCAGCGTCACCGCGCTGAAGAAGGCGGGGGTGGCCGTCGTTCTAGAGGCGGGTGCCGGGATGGACGCCGGGTACTCCGATGCCAACTACTCCGCCGCGGGCGCGCAGGTCGCGGCGTCGCGCGGGGAGGTCTTCGCGGCGGCGGATGTGATCCTGCAGGTGCGCATGGCGGGGGCGAACCATCATGCCGCGCGGGCGGACTTCGCCTTGCTGCGGGCGGGGCAGTCGCTGATCGGGCTGTGCGATCCGTACTCCGGTCCGGGACTGATGGCGGAACTGGCCACTCGCAACGTGTCGTGCTTCGCGCTGGAGTTGCTGCCGAGAATCACCCGTGCCCAAAGCATGGACGTGCTGTCGTCGATGGCCTCGATCGCGGGATACAAGGCGGTGATTCTGGCGGCCAGCCTCGTGCCGAAGATCTACCCGATGATGATGACGGCGGCGGGAACGATCACGGCCGCGAAAGTCTTCATCATCGGAGCGGGCGTGGCGGGCTTGCAGGCGATCGCGACGGCCCGGCGATTGGGCGCGGTGGTCAAGGCGACCGACGTTCGCTCGGCGGCGAAAGAGAATGTACTCAGCCTGGGAGCGAAGTTCATCGACATGGGCGTCGAGGACGCCGCCGGAGTCGGCGGCTACGCCAAGGGGATGGATGCCGGCTTTTATCAACGCCAACAAGCCGCCCTGGCCCCGACGATTGCCGAAAGTGACGTCATCATCACGACGGCGGCGATACCGGGGAAGCGGGCTCCGCTGCTGATCTCGGCCGATGCGGTGCGGTCGATGTCGCCGGGATCGCTCGTGGTGGACCTGGCCGCCGAGCAGGGTGGCAACTGCGAGTTGACGAAGCCGGGCGAGACCGTCGTCGAAAACGGCGTGTCGGTCATCGGCTGCGTCAACCTCCCCTCGACGGTGCCGTTCCATGCCAGCCAGATGTTCTCGCGCAACGTGACGGCGTTCCTGCTGCTGCTCGTCAAAGAGGGGAGTTGGGCGATCAACCGCGATGACGAAATCGTGCAGGGGACGCTCGTGACCGCCGACGGACAGGTCGTCCATCCGAAAGTCCGCGAGTTGCTCACCCCCACGTAGGATGGGCACTCCTGCCCGTCCGGCATTTGTTGGATGGGGGAAGCAGTAAGACGGACGGGCAAGAGTGCCCATCCTACGAACCTCAGTGGCCCCCATCTCCGCCCGACAGGTGCTTGGCCAACTCGCCCACCACCTGCTTCGCGTCGCCGAACAGCATGAAGGTGTGATCGAGGAAGTAGAGTTCGTTGTCGATCCCCGCGAAGCCCGGGTTCTTGCTCCGCTTGATGGCGAAGACGGTCTTGGCCTTGTCGGCGTCGATGATCGGCATGCCGTAGATCGGCGTCGTCTTGTCCGTGCGGGCCGCCGGGTTTACGACATCGTTGGCTCCGATGACCAGCGCGACGTCGCATTGCGGCATGTCGGCGTTGATCTCGTCCATTTCGACGAGGTCGCTGTAGGGGATCTCGGCCTCGGCCAGCAGGACGTTCATGTGGCCCGGCATGCGGCCGGCGACCGGATGAATCGCGAACTTGACCGTGATCCCCAGCTTGGTGAGTTGATCGTACAACTCGCGCGTCCGGTGCTGGGCCTGCGCGACGGCCAGGCCGTAACCGGGAATGATGACCACCAGATTGGCCTGTTCGAGCACCTGGGCGGCCCCTTCGATCGTCTCCGGCTTGTAATGCCGCTCCTGCGCGTCGGCGGTTGCCGCCTTCACTTGTCCGAATGCACCAAACAGTACGTTCACGAACGACCGGTTCATGGCCCGACACATGATGATCGACAGGATCAGGCCGCTGGAACCGTCGAGTGCCCCGGCCGTAATCAGCAGCTTGTTGTCGAGCACGAACCCCATCGCCACCGCCGAGAGGCCCGCGTACGCGTTGAGGATCGAGATCACCGTCGGCATGTCGGCTCCGCCGATCGGAATGATGAGCAACACGCCGAACGCCAGCGCCAGAACAATGACGAGCGGAAACATGATGCTTGACCCCGCTCCGGTCGGATTCACAACGAGCAGGATTCCGAGCAGCACCGCCAGCGCCAGCAGTCCGATGTTGCTGACATTCTGGTACGGATAAGTGACCGGTCGCTGGGGAATCCACTTGATCTCCTGCAGCTTGCCCGCCGCGAGCAGACTCCCGGTGAACGTCAGGAATCCGAGCAGCACTTCGGCCACGAGCGCCGCCATGCGAAAGGACGTCAGTTCTCCGGGGCCTTCGCCGACCCACAGGTAATACTTGGCCGTCCCGACCAGCCCCGCGGCCAGGCCGCCGAACGCGTGCGAGATCGCCGTCCGCTGAGGCACCGCGGTCAGCGGCACGCGCGACATCGGAATCCCCACGGCAAACCCCGCGATGATGGCCACGACGATCCAGATGTGATGAATGATCTCGGGCTGCATCCAGGTGGCGAGGATGGCCAGAGCCATCGCCACCACGCCGGCGAAGACGCCCCGGCGGGCCGTCTTCGGATCGTTCATGCCGTGCAGCGAGAAGACGAACAGCACGCTCGCGACGAGATAGACCAACTGCCCGAGATGGTGCGTCATGGCTTCGCGTCCTTGCCCGGCTGCTTGAACATCTTCAGCATCCGGTCGGTGATCATGAACCCGCTGACGATGTTCGTCGTCGAGGCAAACAGGGCGATGAAGCCGAGCACGCGAATCCCGATGGGGTGATCTTGTCCGCCGGTGACGATGATCGCTCCCACGACGGCGATCGCCGAGATCGCGTTCGTGAGCGACATCAGCGGCGTGTGCAACAACCGCGAGACCTTGACGATCACTCCCAGTCCGATGAGTGTCGATAACGCCAGCACAAACAGCAGCGACCAATAATCCACCGACGCCGCCGAGTGCGCTCCGTTTGTCCGCGTAGTCTTGTCAGCAACCGCGGGCGTCTTGGCCGCAGCCTCCCGCTCACCCTCGGCACCATCCGTCTTCGCGGGAACAGTGGCGGGCGGCTCGGCAGCAAAGATCGAGGACGCGGACGGCCCCCGCGCCTGGGCGAGCGTCACACAGATCAGCAGTGTCAGGCTCAACCCCAAGGCGACTCGTCGCGCCATTCTTCTGGCTTTCTTGCTGGCCGAATCACGGCCGATGACAACTCCATGCTCGCGCCCCGCAGGCCGCTCCTGACATCAGGACAAGGCGGGCGGATTGTGGGACGGGACGTGCAAAAGTTCAAGTCGCCCCCTGGAGTTTGGCGGGACTCAATTTGAGTCTAATGAGCGTTCCGAATGGCGGGAGGCATTCCCTGCGCCGCGGCGTTCGGGCACAATGTTCGACCGACCCGCCTTCACGCCGCTGGTGTTTGCCCGCCAACGGCCCGCCGGACAACTCTTGATCACCCGCGCTTCACGACAGAGTGGAATCCCCATGAAACCTGCCCGAATCCCCGTGCTGACTCTGGTTTGGCTGACCCTGTCTGTGAGCTTGAGCTGGACCGCCGACGGATTGGCCCAGGGTCCGACGAAGATCGACTTCAATCGGGACATCAAGCCGATCCTGTCGAACAACTGCTTCTTCTGTCACGGCCCCGATGCGAACGAACGCAAGGGGGGGAAAGAGGGCTTGCGGCTCGATACCGAGGAAGGGGCGTTTGCCGATCAGGGCGGGACGTTTGCCATCGTGAAGGGGCAGCCGGACAAGAGTGAATTGGTGCGGCGGACTTCCTCGACCGACCCCGATGAGATGATGCCACCCAAGGGGACCGGCAAGCGGTTGAGCGAGCGTGAGATCGCGCTGCTCAAAGAATGGGTCAAGCAGGGGGGGAACTACGCCAGGCACTGGTCATACGCGAAACCCGTTCGTCCGGCGGTCCCCTCAGTGAAGGAGGCTGCTTGGGCACAGAACGACATCGACCGGTTCATCCTCTCACGGCTGGAGCGGGAGGGACTGAAGCCGTTTGCCGAGGCCGACAGGCACGCGCTCATCCGTCGCGTGTCGCTTGATCTGACCGGCCTGTCACCAACGTGGGCGGAGGTCGAGGCGTTCGTCAACGACAAGGACGCGAACGCCTACGAAAAGGTGGTCGATCGTCTGCTGAAGTCGCCCGCGTATGGGGAGCACTTCGGCCACATGTGGCTCGATCTGGCGCGCTATGCCGATTCGGCGGGCTACGCCGACGATCCGTCACGCACGATCTGGGCCTTCCGCGATTACGTCATCAAGTCGCTCAATGCCAACAAGCCGTTCGATCAGTTCACCATCGAACAGATCGCGGGCGACCTGTTGCCCGAGCCGACCGACGACCAGATCATCGCGACCGCGTTTCATCGCAACACGCTGACGAACAGCGAGGGGGGGACGAACGACGAGGAGTTTCGCAATGTCGCCATTGTTGATCGCGTCAACACGACGATGGCCGTCTGGATGGGAACGACGATGGCGTGTGCCCAGTGTCACACGCACAAGTTCGACCCGATCTCGCAGGAAGAGTACTTCCGGTTCTTCGCGTTCTTCAACAACACCGACGACGCCGACCGGCGCGACGAGTCACCGCTGCTGATGCGGTTCACCGACAGTCAGCTCTTGCAGAAGAGTCAGCTTGAGGGCGAGGTCGCGTCGCTCGACAAAAAGCTCGCCACGCCGACGCCCGAACTCGTGGCGGGTCAGGCCAAGTGGGAGCAGTCGTTCCCGCTCGACTTGCAGTGGCAGACGACGAAGCCTGCCGCCGCCAACTCATCCGGTGGCGGCGCGCTGACGATTGGAGACGACTCAATTATCGTGGCCCCAGCCGCCGCGAAGACCGCCAAGTACACGATCGACATCCCGCTGAACTCCGCCGCCAAAACGAATGTCAATGCGGTGCGACTCGAAGCGCTGCCGGATGACTCACTGCCGGGGAAGGGCCCGGGTTTTGGCGGGGGCAACTTCGTGGTGTCGAAACTAACGGCGACGGTTCAGCCGCCCGAGGGGTCTCGTCTGACGGGTCGCATCGTGCGCGTCGAGAATCTCAACAAGGGTGCCTTCCTCCATCTGGCCGAAGTGCAGGTCTTCAGTGGGGCCGAGAATGTTGCTCGAAACGGCGAGGCCAAGCAGGTCAGCACCGACTACGACGGGCCGCCGCAACTCGCCATCGACGGCAACACGAGCGGCGAGTACGCCAACAAGTCGGTCTCGCACACCGGCGCGGCCGACAACCCGTGGTGGGAGGTCGACCTCAAGTCCGATCAGCCGCTCGACCGGATCGTCGTCTGGAACCGCACCGATGCCGGGACCGAAGCGCGGCTGAACAACTGGCGCGTCGCGGTCCTCAACGCGAACCGCGATGTCGTGTGGGAGTTCAAGAGCACCGACCTGATCAAGCCCTCGCGCGAGTTGTCGCTCAGCGGTGTCCGCGACGTGAAGTTCGTCGCCGCCTTCGCCGATTTCGAACAGCCGACGTTTGAAGCGAAGAATGTGATCGACGGCAAAGCCAACTCGGGTTGGGCCGTGGGGGGAGCACTGGGCCAACTGCACACCCTCACCGTGATTGCCGCCGCACCCGTTGAAGCACCGCTCGGTTCAAAACTTGTCGTCACCATCGACCAGTCGTCGTCCCACGAGTCTCACGTTCTCGGCAAGTTCCGATTGAGTTGGACCAACGACACGCGGGTCGCCGAGTTCGCGAAAACTCCCGCTGCGATCCTCACGGTCCTCAACATCAAGCCGGAGTCTCGAACTGATGCGCAGCAGAGCGAACTCGCGAAGCACTACGTTTCGATCGCACCGGAACTCAAGCCGGATCGGGAAAAACTCGCGGCGGTGAAGAAGCAGCTTGCCGATCTCAAGCCGGCGATGACCGTGCCGATCATGAAGGAACTCGCCGCGAACCAGCGCCGCAAGACGCAACTGCAGTATCGAGGCAACTTCATGGATCTCGGTCAGGAAGTGACCGAGGGCACCCCCGCCGCATTTCCTCCGCTTCCGGAAGGTGCTCCGCTCAACCGGCTCACGCTGGCGAAGTGGCTGATCGATCCGAATAACCCGCTGACGGCCCGCGTCATTGCGAACCGGTTCTGGGAGCAGGTCTTCGGCATCGGCATCGTCTCGACGAGCGAAGAGTTCGGTTCGCAGGGAGACCAGCCGTTCCATCCCGAGTTGCTCGACTGGCTCGCCACGGAACTGGTCGATCGCCAGTGGGACATGAAGAGTTTTGTAAAGCTGCTTGTGATGTCGAACGCCTACCGCCAGTCGTCGAAGGTGACGCCCGAGTTGTTCGAGCGCGACCCCGACAACCGCCTGCTGGCCCGCGGCCCCCGCTTCCGCCTCTCGGCCGAAATGATCCGCGATCAGGCACTGGCCGTCTCCGGGTTGCTCAGCCCGAAGATGTACGGCCCGTCGGCGAAACCGCCTCAACCGACAGGCGGCCTCTCGGCCGCCTTCGGCAGTAGTACCGACTGGACGACGAGCGCCGGTGAAGACAAATTTCGACGCGGCCTTTACACCGAATGGCGTCGTTCGAACCCGTACCCGTCGATGTCCACGTTCGACGCGCCGAACCGCGAAGTCTGCACGGTCCGCCGCTCACGCACGAACACGCCGCTGCAAGCCCTCGTCACCCTGAACGATCCCGTCTACGTCGAAGCTGCTCAAGCCCTGGCCCGCCGCATCGCCACCAGCGGCCCGACCGCGCGAGACAAAGCCTTGTTCGCCTTCCGCCAAGTGACCTCCCGCAACCCCACCGACGACGAACTGAACCGGCTCGAAAAGCTCTTCGCCGCCTCGCGCGAGCAACTTCAAAAACAACCCGACCACGCCATGAAACTGGCCACCGAACCGCTCGGCCCCGCCCCGAAAGACGCCGACATCCCAGAACTCGCCGCCTGGACACTCGTCGGCAACGTCCTGCTCAATCTCGACGAGATGCTGATGAAACGCTGAACAGAATTCAGATATTGCAGACACCGACTTCGCTCAACTTGGGAGCTTGCTCATGAATCCATCGCAACAGAACTTGCAGCACATTACACGACGACACTTTCTCCAGCAGGGGCAGGTGGGGCTCGGGGCCATCGCGCTCGGGGCGTTGATGAATCGCGAGGGCTATGCCTCGCCGGGCATCGACATCGATCCGCTCGCTCCCAAACAGGGGCATTTCACGGGGAAGGCGAAGCGGGTGATCTATCTGCATCTGACCGGGTCGCCTCCGCATCTTGACCTCTACGATTACAAGCCCGAGTTGGTGAAGCACACCGGCGAACCGGCTCCCGATTCGTTCATCAAGGGGAAGCGGTTCGCGTTCACCTCCGGCACGCCGAAGCTGCTGGGTACGCCGCGTCAGTTCAAGCAATGCGGTGAGGGGGGCGTGTGGTTGTCGGACGCGATCCCGCATCTGCAAGGGGTCGCCGACAACCTGTGCGTGATCAAGTCGATGTTCACGGAGCAGTTCAATCATGCTCCCGCCGAACTCTTGCTCTACACGGGATCGGCTCGTTCGGGGCGGCCTTCGATGGGGTCGTGGGTCACGTATGGACTCGGCTCGGAAAGCGATGACCTGCCCGGTTTCGTCGTGCTCATTTCGAGCGGCGTGCAGCCCAACGGCGGCAAGAACTCGTACGGCAGCGGTTTCCTGCCGTCGGTGTATCAGGGAGTGCAGTGCCGCTCGAAGGGCGATCCCGTGTTGTATGCCTCCGACCCGGCCGGCATGGACCGCGATCTGCGGCGAGCCAGCCTCGATGCACTTCGCGATCTCAACCAGATTCAGGCGAAGGAACTCGGCCACCCCGAAACGCTGACGCGCATCGCGCAGTACGAGTTGGCGTATCGGATGCAGACCTCGGTCCCCGACGTGATGGACATCACGAAAGAGACCAAGGAAACGCAGGAGGCTTATGGTGCGATGCCGGGCCAGGCGACCTTTGCCAACAACTGCCTGCTCGCCCGCCGGCTGGTCGAGAAGGGGGTGCGGTTTGTGCAGCTCTTCGACTGGGGTTGGGACTTCCACGGCACCGGTCCCGGCGAGGACATCCGCGATGGACTGACCAAGAAATGCCTGACGATGGACCGGCCGATCGCGGCGCTGATCACGGACCTCAAGCAGCGCGGGCTGCTCGACGAAACGCTGATCGTCTGCAGCGGTGAGTTCGGCCGCACGCCCTTCCGCGAAGGCCGCACGGCCGGCGGCAGCGTCCTCGGCCGCGATCACTTTCCCGACTGCTATTCGATCTTCCTCGCGGGCGGCGGCATCAAGGGAGGCTACTCACACGGCGAGTCGGATGAGTTCGGCTTCAGCATCGCGAAGGACAAGGTCCACGTTCATGACCTGCAGGCGACGATCCTGAATCAACTCGGCTTCGACCATACGAAGCTCAGCTACCGCTTCCAGGGCCGCGACTACCGCCTGACCGACGTCCACGGCAACGTGGTCAACCAGATCATCGCGTAGCCGAGGAACGTGGGGGCCGGGTTTTTTAAAGCCCCGGGGCCGGGGGAGCCCGGGCCGGGCCGGGAAAAAACCAGCCCCCCCCC
>JANODP010000185.1:0-39688 GCA_031412755.1 Schlesneria sp.
CAAAGCACGGCCACGCAAAGCCGTGACCGTGTCACCCTGAATACAAGTCGTTTCTTTACGGATAGCCTCTCACACACCAAATCCTGTCTTCCATCGTTCTGCCCGCATCGTTCTGCCATGATGCCGCCGTGGTCGCTATACTCCCGCCGTTCCGTTTCTTTTCTCGTGACTGAAAGACTGACTGCCATCATGGACGCCGTACTGCTCGAAGAATCGAAGGACCTGATCGCCCGCATCCTCCAACTCCGAGACTCTCTTTGACTGGGCTGGCAAGCAGCAAAAGATCGCCGACATCAGCGCGAAGATGTCCGAGTCCGGCTTCTGGGACAACCAGGAGAAGGCTCAGGCCACGATGAATGAATTCAAGACCCTCAACGCGACCGTCAGGCCGTTCGGCGAACTGGTCAAGGGGGCGGAAGACCTCGGCGTGATGGTCGAGTTCGCCGAGATGGGCGAGGACGTGGGAGACGACGCGGCCGCGCTGGTCACGTCGCTCAAGGAGCAGTTCGCCGCCGCCGAACTGCAAGCCATGCTGTCCGGGCCTCATGACGGCAACGCCGCCTATGTCGCCATTCAAGCGGGTGAGGGAGGGACAGACGCCCAGGACTTCGCCGAAATGCTGATGCGCATGTATCAGCGCTGGGCAGAAGTACGCGGTTTCCAGACTGAGTTGCTCGACTCGTCACCGGCCGAGGAGGCGGGGATTCACTCGGCCACGCTGCTGGTGAAGGGGCCGTTCGCCTTCGGCCTGCTGAAGGGCGAGACCGGAAACCACCGCCTGATCCGGATGAGTCCGTTCGACTCGGCCCATCGCCGGCAGACGTCGTTCGCCGCCGTCGACGTCACGCCGGAACTCGACGACAGCATCAACATCGACGTCGAGTGGGACGATCCCAAGATCATCCGCGAAGACATCTGCCGGGCGAGCGGCGCGGGAGGGCAGAAGGTCAACAAGACCGACTCGGCCATCCGGTTGACTCACCTCCCGACCAACGCGGTCGTGCAGTGCCAGAACGAACGGAGCCAGCACCAAAACCGGGCACTCGCGCGGAAGATGATGATCGCCAAGCTGTATCAGATGGAGGAGGACAAGCGCGACGCCGACATCGCCGCCCGGCGCGGTCAGAAGTCGCGCATCGGCTTCGGCGGCGAAACGATCCGCAGCTACGTCCTGCACCCCGAGTCGTACTGCAAGGACAACCGCTCCGAGTACAAAACGGCTCACCCGCTGGCCGTGCTCGACGGCGAACTCGATCCGTGGATCGAGTCGTATCTCCGCTGGGCGCTGGCGCAGAGCCAATAGCTTCTGTCTGGTCGACATCCCGTTGATTCCATTGCCTGCACGAAGATCAGAATCATGGACTTGGCAACTGCCATTCGAGAAACAGTGGAACTTCCCGTCGAGGAGCAATTGGAGTTGATCGCACAAGTCTGGGATCGCATTGCGGATACCGGCTGGTCCCCCGACGTCGATCCGGACTTGAGAGCGAAACTCGATGAGCGAGCGAAGGAGCTGGATGAGAACCCGGCTCGCGCGGTCTCTTGGGAAGATATCGTTCGGTCGGTTGCGGATCGACCATGAGTCTTGCTTTGGTCTTTCACAACAAAGTGGAAGTAGACGTTCGCTCAGCCCTTCGTTAGTCGATTTTTCACTTTATGGCATTACTCGCTGAAAGCCTTGTCGAGGAGTGGCTCAACCGCGATGGATACTTCACCATCCGCGGCCTGAAGCATGGCGTTGAGGAGATGGATTTACTTGCCGTCCGTCCTCAATCGGATGGCAGTGTTGTCGGTTGGCACGTCGAGGTTCAAGTGAGCTTCCGGCCCATCGGCTACATCGCGAAGCTTACCCGCAACATCGTCGGTGACTCGGGGCGCAGTCGTACTTCCGCGATTGCTCGCACACCGGAGCAAGTCGAGGCCTGCGCCCGTGAATGGGTTCAGAACAAATTCCGTGATGGTGCGAAGATTCAGTTGCGCGAACGTCTTTGGCCCGGCGTCGCATGGTCACATCATCTCGTTCATGGAGTTGTTCGTGAACCTCGCGAGTTGGAAGTCTTCGCAGCCGAGGGGGTCACTTGTCATCCGTTCCACGAGTTGCTTGCCGCACTGTCTCACCGCGACAAACACTCATTTTCCGGGTCGGCAGGCGGCGATCTGGCTGAAATTGTGGCCTACTACAAATCGCGTGAATCAAACCAGATTGCCTAACGAGGAAAACACAATGAATAGCATTTGGCCGACTCTTGTTTGTGTGCTCGCATTTCTGATTGGCTGTGCTGGCGATGCCCCCCCTTCTGTGAACGGAAAGGGGAAGCCGTTGCCTGAAGCCACAGAATCGGCGAGTACCAAGTCATCAGGCGACAAGTCTGTGGCAACAGTCGCGACCGAGAACGGGCCGGCGTTCGAAGAGCCGACTGCTGATGGTCACAACTGGCTGAAACGCGAGGAACTCGAAGCGGGTTGGGTGCGGTTGTTCGATGGGCAGACGCTCTTCGGGTGGAAAGCCAACACCGATGCCAACTGGTCGGTGAAAGAGGGCGTCCTCTCGGCAGAGACCGGCGAGGCGGGACTGCTCAACACGACCAGTCGCTTTGCCGACTATGAGCTGCGCTGCGACTTCAAGCTGGCCGAGAAAGGCAACAGCGGGGTTTTCTTGCGGTCGCCGATGAAGCCGACCGATCCGGGAGTCGACTGCTATGAGTTGAACATGTGCGACGAGCATCCGTCGGGGTTCCTCACGGGGAGTCTCGTCAAACGGGCCAAGCCCGAGACGCCGGTGGTCAGTGGCGGTGAATGGCACTCGTACCATGTCCGTGTCGAGGGACCGAAGGTCGTCGTGCAGATGGATGGCCAGCCGGTGCTCGACTACACCGACGCGACCGACAAGCCGCTCCAGACCGGTCACATCGGCTTGCAGTTCCGCGAGGGGAAGATCGAGTTCCGCAACGTCTACCTCAAGCCGCTCGGCACGCAGCCGCTGTTCGATGGCGATTCGCTGAAGGGCTGGCGCGAAGTCCCCGGAGGCGAGAGCAAGTTCGCGGTGAAAGACGGCACGATCCACGTCACCGGCGGGCGTGGCTTCCTGGAAACCGAGAAGACGGCCGGCAACTTCGTCTTCCAGTTTGAAGCGATCACCAACGGCGACAAGCTGAACAGCGGAGTCTTCTTCCGCGCGATGGAGGGAACCGAGAAAGCCCCCTCGCACGGCTACGAGTTCCAAATTCAAAGCGGCTTCAAAAACGGGGACCGCACGCAGCCGGACGACCACGGCACGGGAGCGATCTTCAAACGGGTCTCGGCCCGCCGCGTGATCTCGAACGACCGCCAGTGGTTCACCGCGATGCTGGTCGCCGACGGCCCGCACTTCACGACCTGGATCGACGGCGTGCAGGTCATCGACTGGACCGACGACCGCAAGCCGAACGACAACCCGCGCGAGGGCCAACGCCTCGCCCCCGGCCATTTCAGTTTGCAGGGCCACGACCCGACGACCGACCTCGCGTTTAGAAACATCAAGCTGGCCGAGACACCGGAATAACGGCCACAGCCATCATGATCGCGTTCAGGGTGCTCGACTGATCGCCCAGCTTTGGCAGCACCGTGTTGGCCCCCAAGCCGGTGATTGCAGCTTCGTGCTCGGGTTGAGGCAGGCTCATCAGCGCGATCGTGTTCGCGGTCGGATGCTGTTGAAGGAGGTTTTCCAGTTGGTCCGCTCGTGCCTCATCCCACGGATCGGCGTCGAGGAGGATCGCCGTCGGTGGAGAGCCGGGAGTTGGCGCATCGGCCGAGCAGACCGCGTGGCCTGCGGATGCGAGCAACTCGCTCAGATATCGCCGATAGGCTGGATCGGGCGATACGACGAGAACGGTCTGCGGCGATGAGGTCTGGGTGAGCGGCGGGTGATCGGCGGCGAAGACTTCCTCGCGCGAGGCGGAGAGGGGGAGCGGTTCGAGGCCGCGCGCTTCGTGCAGCAGCCGCCATTCGCGTTCGATGCGTGCGGCCGCGCTGCGCAGGGGGACTCGCACGGCGAGCGGCCACAGGTGGCGATTGCGTCCGTCCGACTCACACCACGCGCCGTACGCGACCACGAAGCGCGCGAGCGGTGCGAAGGCGAACAGGCTGGCGATCTCGGACGCCGAGAATTCGTCGGGCCGGCTTTGGACGATCACGATCAGGTCGGGGATCGAGTTTGTGCGCGACGTTTCACGCAGCGCGGAGGTGAGGTCTGAGAAGTGATGCTGGTCGGCAGGTTGAAGCGCGGTGGCGAGCCACTCCGCGAGCGTTCGAGCTTCGGCGCGATTCACTTGTCCGACGATGAGGAGGCTGAGCAGCGCCACGGAACTCAAACTCCAAAATCCAAGGACCAAACACCAAACGAATCTCAAATCTCAAGGTCGGAAACTTCAAACAAAGGCAGATGGAACCGCGACTCGCCTTTCGTTTGAGGCTTGCTTTTTGGTCATTGAGATTCGTTTGGTGTTTGGTGTTTGGTCATTGAGATTTCAAACCAAAATGTCGCCGATCTTGTGGAGCGATTCGGCCAGCGGGCGGATCTGGTTGACGCGGCAGGTTGTATGGTAGGGGCAGTGGCCGGTGCAATCGCGGTCGGCGTTCTCGACGAGGAACTTGCCGGAGCGAAGGCCCTCGGCCAGCTTGGGGATCACGTCGTCGAGGATCTGCTCCAGCGCGTCGATCGCCGCCGCGTCGAGGCCGTCGAACGATTTGGTCTCGCGCTGGTAGCCCCGTTTGAAGCCGGTCTCCTTGAGCAGCCAGTAGCCCATCTGAAACGGAACGGCCTCGGGTCCGGCGAGACCAAGCCGGCGGACGGCGAGCGTGT
The DNA here is from genome assembly GCA_031412755.1 of Schlesneria sp. GTDB lineage: Bacteria > Planctomycetota > Planctomycetia > Planctomycetales > Planctomycetaceae > Schlesneria. The sequence goes on from JANODP010000185.1 coordinate 4,841, forward strand.
AGAGCGCCAGTTGGATCGCGCGGCCCGTTTGCAGTTCGGCCTCGTTCGATTTCGGGGGGCGGCCGGTTTTGTAGTCGATCACGGTGAACACGGTCTGACCGGCGACGGTGCCGACATCGACGCGATCGATCCGGCCGCGGACTCGCACGGCGCGATCCTCGTCGCCGAAGAGAATCGGGTCGTGATGCGGCTCTGATTCAGCGGGCGTTTCGTCGGGCAGGCTGCCGAACGGAATCTCGGGGGCGAGCGACGGCATTCGCCCGGTCCACGCGGAACTCAACTTCTCCCGATACTCGGCGTGTTGTCTGGCGAAGGCCTCGCCCCACTGGCCGAGCAACTCTTCTTCAATGCGGGTCAGGGCGCGTTGCAATTCCGTTTCGTGGAAGCGATGGCCGAGATGCTCCTCGATCAACTGCCGGAATCGCGCAGCGAGGGCTTCCTCGTCCGAGTCCATCCCTTCGACGAGCAGCTTCGCGAGGACGTCGTGAATCAGGCTGCCGCGCGCGGCATAGTCGGTTCCTTCCTCGGGCGTGGGGAGCGCATCGAGGTTCAGCACCTTGCCGAGCCAGAATCGGAACGGACACACCGCGTAGCCTTCCAACTCGGTCGCGCTGAACTGATGGTGCGCGCCGAATCGCTTTCGCAGCGCGTCCAGGTTTTGTGGCAGTTCCAGTCGTCCCTCGTAGCTCGTGAATCCGCGCGTGTGAAAACGGTGAACGTTGGTGTCGATGACGGCCAGCAGATTCCAGCCGACCGGCTGCCACTCCGGCTTGGAGAGGAGATGGTGGAACAGCCCCGGTCGCGCGGTCCGGGCTTCGGTCATCGCGACCAGGCGCAGATCGGTGGCGGTGAGAGCCCGATCGGCGAGTGGCACCGGATCGAGTTGCCCTTCCTGCCTGACGGGCAGCGCGATGGGGCTGAACAACGAGCGGATGGCCGTCACGTAGGGGCTTGGAAAGACCGGCTGGCCTTTGCGGTTGATGGCGGGGTAGCTGAGCGTGAGGCTCGCGCGGGCCTTGGTCACGAGGCTGTAGAACAGGAACATCTCATCCTGCTGGTGATGCTCGCGGTGACGCAGCGCGAGGCCCCGCGCGGCGAGATCGCGCCGCTCGGCATCGCCAAACAGACAGTCGTCGGCCCGGTTCTGCGGGAAGCTGCTCTCGGACAGGCCGACCACAAACAGGTGCGGCACCGTCAGGTGACGGACCTGCTCCACATCGAGCACTCGCACATTGCCGCCCGGATCGGGAGGAATGGGGATCGTTTCGCCACCCAGCAGGTCGCGCAGTTCGGCAGTGAACTCGGCGAGGTCGAACAGCGGCAGCTTGCGGGTCGGCTTGGCATCGGACGACGCGGCCAACTTCTCATCCGCCTCCGCCGCCGTGCGGACGATCCGTTGGAGCAGGTCCCAATCGCGAGCCTCCAGCGAATCCGCGTTGTCCGCCGCGCTGAGGCCCCTGCGCGTCCAACCGAGTTCTGTGCCGAGCGTGGCCAGCACGTCGGCCCAATCCGCCAGCGTGTGCTTCCGTCGCAGCCGTTCGGTGGTGCGAGACAATCGCGCCAGCAGCGGCTCAGCCTGCGAAGCGATCGCGGCGGCCGAGACTTCCGAAACCGGCCGGGCCTCTTCGTCGTCTTCGTCGGACACCACCGCAGCCTCTTCCTGGAGCAGGCCCGTTGCGACGCGAGACAGGACTCGCAGGATCAGGTCTCGGCCCGCGTGCAGCTTCAACCGACGCAGGGCGGCCGCGACGGACCGCGCGGCGCGGCGAGACTGAAATTCGGGCCAGCTCGGCAGGAAGAGATTGGAATCGAGCACCGACATCAGCCGCGCGAACGGCCAGTTTTCCAGTTCGAGTTGCAGCAGCGAAAACAACGCCTTGACGACGGGACTGGAGGCCAACGGCAACTTCGCCTCGCACCAGGTCGGGATGCCGGCGTCCATCAGGAAGTCACTCCAGGCACGGCCGTCCTCGGCAATGGCGCGGAGTGCGACGACAATCTGTTTCGGGGCGACACCCGTCTCCAACAGGTGCTTGATCCACCGCGCCACCGATTCGCATTCTCCGACCGGTCCCGTCGCGGCGATCAGCTCGATGCCAGCGGCCGAGTCGGTCGGGTGGTTCTCGCGAGGATTCGCGAACAGGCCATCGACGTTCCGAGCCAGGCCGGGTGGCCACGTCGAGTCGTCCGCCGAGATCGGTTCGACCCGACAGGTCGCTCCGTCCGGCAGTGACTGCTGCAACTGTGCGAGGGCCACGCTCGGCTTGGCAAACAGATCCGGTCGAGACGTCGGCTCTTCCAGCGGCAGGGTGATGGTGGCACGTCCAATCCAGCCCATCAGCAGGCCGAGAATCTCGGACTGTGTCTGCGTGAAGTCGGCGAAGCCGTCCACGGCGAGAAACTCAACGGAAGCAAACGGACCCCGCACCCCATTGGCTAGCGCCGTGCGAGCCAGCCAGAACCGGCCCTCGCCGTCGTACCAGTTCTGTGCCGTGAGTTGAGCCTGGTAACGCTCGTAAATCAGCCCGAGTGCCGCGTCGCGCTGCGAACGGCTGCCGAGACCCCGGGCACACACCGCGAGAAACTTCTCGGGCCAGATCTCCTCCCGCTTCAGCTCCGCGATGAACGACGAGATCACGTCGAGGAACCCGCTCGTGTGAACGACCGACGCAAAACTGGCGAGCGATCCCCCCGCATGCAACTCAGCCACAATGCGTCGCAGCAACAGCCGCTTCATCACGGGCGAGATCGGCGAGGCGGGTTGCCCTGCGGCGGCGAGAATCTTTTCGGCGAAGACATTGAACGTCAGCACCTGTGGCGCAAGTTGAACCGGCTCACCGGCCGAGAGCAGTCGCTCGACAATCGCCTGCTGGGCGCGATGAGTCGGGGCGAGCCAAAGCACGCTGCCAACGCGCCGCCGGTCGCGAGCCGCCCGCAGCGCAAGGCGGTATTCGTCGAGCAACCGCTCCGTCTTGCCGGAACCCGCACGACCGACGAGCAATGTCAATTGAGATGCCATGCGGCGGATTCTAGTGATCCCGATGCGAACGATGCCAGCACTTCACCAATGTCTGCACCGATGTCCGCAAGCCTGGGTGCAGTCGTTATTTGGTGGTCGCCTTTTCTGGTCCCCTCTCCCGCCCGTCTTCGGGGAGAGGGTGGCCTGATGAAGCGATCTTTCAACCACCGAGTCATGTCTTGCGCCGTTTGTCATGACTCATCCGTGCTCTGGCCCTGCCATCCGTGCGTTTTTTCCTTTCGATCGGCTTCGCACGGATGGCAGAGCCGGGGCACGGATGGCCGAGGAAACCGCAACAAGTTCGCGATCTCCCCAATCGCCCAATTCACTCGGATCTGAAGCCTTTTCATCAGGCCATCCGGTCCTCTCTCCCCCGAAGACGGGGGAGAGAGGACCGGATGAAAACCACCCATTGACGACTGCACCCGCACCGATGTCCGCAAACCTGGACTCTTCGTCAGGGTCTTGCCCGGTTGGAACAAAGCGCGTAAACTGCCCCGCCTCGAACGTCATCTGAATTTGCGGATGACGTGTGATCTCGTCCGGCGAGATGACGAAACGGCAACAATCACGACCAGTCATTCGGAAGGGAGACACGGATGCGGGGGCGACTGCTGACTCTGATGCTGTTGGGAACGCTCGGTTGGAGCCTTGTGCTCGTTCACCCGGGTTTCGTTCGGCCGGTCCAGGCGGCCACGGAAGACGAATACTTCGAGTTGATGAAGCTGTTCGTCGACACGTTCGAGCAAATCGACCGCAACTATGTCAAACCGGTCGATCGGCGCGAGCTGATGGAAGCGGCGATGCGCGGCATGGTCCTGAAGCTCGATCCGTACTCGTCGTACATCGACACGTCGGAACTCAAGCAGTTCAACGAATCGGTCGAGCAGGAGTTTGGCGGGATCGGCATTCAGGTGACGATCGAACCCCGCACGCGTCGTCTGATGGTGATGGTCCCGATTCCCGGAACGCCCGCCTACAAGGCCGGGTTGCGGGCCGGCGACCACATCATCGAGATCGACGACAAACAGACGGCCGACTTCGTCGAGGGACGCGAGATGGAATCCGCCATCAAGATGATGCGCGGCAAGCCGGGCGACGTCGTCAAGCTCAAAATTCAGCACAAGGACGACAAGGAACCGATCTCGCTGGAGGTGACGCGCGCCATCATCAAGACGCCGACCGTCCTGGGCGATCACTACGACAAGGACGGCAACTGGTCGTACTTCGTCGAGGGTGAAGACAAGGTTGGTTACCTGCGTCTGACCAGCTTTGGCCGCAACAGCACGGAAGAGATTCACGATTCGCTCGAGAAACTCAAGAAGGACGGGATGAAGGCGCTGATTCTCGATCTGCGATTCAATCCGGGCGGGCTGCTCAGTGCCGCGACGGCGATCTCGGATTTCTTCGTCGAGAGCGGCGTGATCGTCAGCACCAAGGGACGCAACACCGACGAACAGGTCTACAAGGCGAAGAAGGCCGGCACCTACAGCGGCTTCCCGATGGTGGTCCTGGTCAACCGCTACAGCGCGTCGGCCAGCGAGATCGTCAGCGCCTGCCTGCAGGATCACAAACGGGCGATCGTCGTGGGCGAACGGACGTGGGGCAAGGGCAGCGTGCAGAACGTCATCGAGTTGGAGGGAGGCAAGAGCGCCCTCAAGCTGACGACCGCGAGCTATCACCGGCCAAGCGGCAAGAACATCCATCGCTTCCCGAAGGCGACGGAGAAGGACGAATGGGGCGTCATGCCCGACGACGGCTTCGAGGTCAAATTCACCGATGAGGAAATGAACAAGCTGTTTGAAGCGCGTCGCGAGCGCGAGACCCTCCGCGCGGACGGCTCGGTGCCGAAGGTCGAGTTCGTCGACAACCAATTCGCCAAGGGAATGAACTGGCTGAAGGAACAGTTGGCCGCGAAGAAGCCCGACGCCGACAAACCGGCCGACGCCGAAAAGCCGGCCGGCGATGCCGAGAAGAACAAAGCCGCCGAGAAGCCCGCCGAAAAGAAGGAAGGGGCACGGCTCGACACGCTGCTGGGGCCGCAGTATGTCGAGGCCATCCTGGAATGGCTGCAACTCTGTCCCGAACGAATCTCGCGAGCCGTGTGACGTTGTTGATCGTCCAAACCGACGGTGATTGCGGCCGGGATCGAATGTCCCGGCTGCTTTTGTTTTGAGACATCGCGTGAATGCATCGTCCTCCTCCCGCCGTCTGCTGCTGGCCATCGAGTCTTCGTGCGACGAGACCGCGGCGGCGGTGATCGACCGCGAGCGGCGAGTTCTCTCCAGCGTCGTGGCAACGCAACACGAACTGCACGAGCGGTTCGGAGGCGTCGTCCCCGAGATCGCGTCGCGGGCGCATGTCGAACGGATCCTGCCCGTCACCGACTAAGCCCTGCGAAACGCCGGTGCGGCCCTGTCCGAAATCGGGGCCGTCGCGGTGGCGACTCATCCCGGCCTGGTCGGCTCGCTGCTGGTCGGCCTGACCGCCGCGAAGACGCTCGCGCTGGTGCTCGATGTTCCGCTGCTGGCGGTCAACCACATCGAGGCTCATCTGTACGCCTGCCGGATGGCGGCGGGGCGCGAGGTCTTTCCCGCCGTCGGCCTGGTGGTCAGCGGCGGCCATTCGAACCTGTACGACTGCCGGTCGCCCGTCGAGTTTGAACTGCTCGGCTCGACGACCGACGACGCGGCGGGAGAAGCATTCGACAAGGTCGCGCAGATTCTGGGACTGGACTATCCCGGCGGCCCGCTGATCGAGAAGGTGGCGGCGTCAGGTAACCCGGCCGCGTTTCCGTTTCCGCGCACGTTCCTCAACGAGGAACGGCTCGACTTCAGTTTCAGCGGCCTCAAGACGGCCGTGTTGTATGCCACACGCGGCATCCCCGGCGCGCGAGTCCAACCGCCGCCGCTGTCGCCGCAACGCATCGCCGATCTTGCCGCGAGCTTTCAAGCCGCCGTCGTGGATGTCCTCGTCGGCAAGTGCGACCAGACGCTGCAGCGCACCGGACGGAAAACGCTGCTGGTGGGAGGCGGTGTCGCCGCCAACTCGCTCCTGCGCGAGCGGCTTGGTGAACTGGCGAGGCGACGGCGCATCGACCTGATCATCGCCCCGCGCGAATACTGCACCGACAACGCCGCGATGGGGGCGCTCGGCTGGGAACTGTGGGAGCGAAACATGTTCGCTCCGCTCGACACCGACGTCACCCCCGGCCTCGTGCGGAAGCGACCGACCTCACAGCCAGCCACCCGGCCGAACACGGCAGCTCCGTGATCTCAACCGGCATCATCGAGTCCGGGAGCGCGCGCCGTCCTTTCAACCAGCCGATCCGCGCGCCGCGGACCGTCCCTTTCCAACCCGCGCAGCTTGGCTTAGATTGACGCCCCGCCCCACGAACGTCCGCGCGCCTGTGACCGAATTTGATGTGACCGATTTGAAAGGACTGCCCCTTGGCCGACAAGAAGCCCGACTTCGACGAGTTCCTCGACAAGTTCCGCAAGCACCGCGAAGTCATGATCGAGGAACTGCACAAGGTCATCGTGGGACAGGCCGACGTCATCGAGCAGATCCTCGCGGCGATCTTCACCGGCGGGCACTGCCTGCTGGTCGGAGTCCCCGGCCTGGCGAAGACGTTGATGGTCTCGACGATCGCGCAGATTCTGGACGTGCGGTTCAAGCGGATTCAGTTCACGCCCGACCTGATGCCGTCGGACATCACCGGCACGAACGTGCTCGACGAGAACGATGCCGGGCGGCGCGAGTTCCGGTTCGTCGAAGGCCCCGTCTTCACCAATATTTTGCTTGCCGACGAAATTAACCGCACGCCACCGAAAACTCAGGCCGCTCTCCTGCAGTCGATGCAGGAACGCGAAGTGACCGTCGGCCAGACGACCTACCAGCTTCCCGAGCCGTTCTTCGTCATTGCCACTCAAAACCCGATCGAGCAGGAGGGAACGTATCCGCTCCCCGAAGCCCAACTCGACCGCTTCATGTTCAACGTGAAGGTCGATTACCCGAACCTGGCCGAGGAGGAACAAATTCTGACCGCCGCGACGACGGGCGAGCGGCAGGAGGTTCGCAAGGTCCTCTCGGCCAAGGCGATTCTGTACCTGCAAAAGCAGATCGGTTCGATCGAGGCGGGGCCGCTCACGATCAACTATGTCGCCCGGTTGGTGCGAGCCACCCGGCCGGGAGACCCCACGTCGCCGAAGTTCGTGCGCGAACTGGTCGACTGGGGCGCGGGCCCGCGCGCCGGCATGTTCCTGATCGCCGGCGGCAAGGCGATGGCCGCGATGGACGGCCGCCCGAGCGTCTCGCTGCAAGACATCCGCCGCGTCGCCGTCCCGGTCCTCCGCCACCGCATCGCCACCAACTTTCAGGCTCAGGCCGAAGGGATGTCCTCCGAAGCCGTCATCGCCCGCCTCCTCGACGAAGTCCCCGAACCGAAGATTCCGAAATACGTGTGAGGACAATCGGCGAAGTATCGCGGGGGATCGATCATGACCTTTGAGATTCTCGTCCATGAACTCGCGCGTGAAGAATTGCGTCAGCTTCGGCGGTTCGACCAGCAGCGAATCGTCGATGCGATGGAACAACAACTGGTGCATGAACCAGCCGTGTCGACGCGAAACCGCAAGTGCCTCGTTGGTTTGATCCCAACCTTCGAGCACATGCAGCCGGTTTGGGAATTGCGTGTCGGAGACTTCCGAGTGTTCTATGATGTCGATGAGGAAGCGAGCCAGGTCCATGTGCGGGCCATCCGCTCCAAACAGCCGGACCAGGAAACGGAGACGATCACATGACGAGCATGACCGTGGCGGAAGCCGAAGCCAACTTTGGATTGTTGGTGAACCGCTCTCAAGCGGAACAAGTGGTGATCGAGCGGGATGGCAAACCCGTGGCAGTTGTAGTGGGCATCGAAGACTATGACACGGAGGATGTTCATCTCGCCCGCTCATCTGAGTTCTGGCAGATGATTGCCGACAGGCGCCAGCACGGCACAGCCGTCCCGTTACCCGAATTGAAATCCGAGTTGGGACTCGACGGGAGCGGCGGGGTGGCCGGGTCAGAGCGAAGTGATGGCCCGGAACCCATCCGGCTGTGATTTTTTGGGTCTCGGGAAGGTCGCGGCAGGCCGGCTGCAGCATTTTTTGGTCTCGGGAGGGTCGCAGCAGGGCTGCTTGACCGCTGAGCGTTCGGAGAAGAAAGGAAACACAGCGTTTCTAACTGTCGCCGATAGCGTGTTGTTGACCAGCGTCGAATTCCCGCGGAACGGCAGAGCGGAAGCGGATCCAACTGGCGGCGATGAGGGCTCCGGCGAGGTTGCTGACGAGATCCCAGCCGGTGTTGACGTAGCCGCCGACGTTCGTCTTCGGAATCAGCAGGGTCGCTGTGAACTCGATCACTTCGTTCAGGGCACCGAAGCCGGTGGAGGCAGCCATGCACAGGACGAGGACTCCAAAAGTCGGCTGCAAGCGGTGACCGGGGTCGAGGCTGCGGACCACGGCGGCGAAACCGTGCCAGCAGACGAACGTCGTCACTCCAAACCCGAAGGCATGGACGACCTGGTCGTACTTCAAGCAGTTCGGGATCAGCCACCAACTGTAAACGACTCGGACGGGACCGTTGCTCGGCCATGATTCCGGGATCGGGACGAGGCCCCCGACCATGTGAGCCAACCCCCACACGCTGAGCCCCCACAGCACGGGCTGGCTGAGGTCGCTGCTGCGATGCACGACGATCACGATGGCGACCAGGATCACCATCACCGCGCTGTAGAAGACGAACTCGCCGTTGCGAGTCCAGACCGCCGCCGCAATGGCCGGAAGCAGGTACGCCATCGTGAACATCACGACGCCCAACGGCATCTTCGGAGTCGGGCCTGGATTTTCGTTCGCCATCTTGCGGGGGGCCAATCCTGTGAGGACCGTGGATTCCAAGTTTGAAGTCTACCGGTCCGATGACGGGGCGGCGAGGAGACTTCTCAACCAGACGACGGCACTTGATGGTGTTGAATTGTGGCCGCGTTGATAGTTCGGGTCATCGGGGGCGACTATACTGCCGCCCGACTCGCGGCCGGCATTCGGTCGCGCTCTTCCTCGAACGGGCGGAACGGCACTCATGCAGCAGGTCGACGTGGCCATCATTGGCGGTGGGATTGTGGGTTTGGCCACGGCCTATCGGTTGCTCGAACGGTTTCCGGGCAAGCAGGTCGTGATCCTCGAAAAGGAACGCGAGGTCGCACAGCACCAGACCGGCCACAACTCGGGCGTGCTCCATTCGGGGATCTACTACAAGCCGGGATCGCTGCGCGCGACCAACTGCCGCGAAGGCAAGCTGGCGATGGAAGCCTTTTGCGAGAAGGAAAACATCCCCTTCGAGCGTTGTGGCAAGGTCATCGTCGCCGTGACCAAGGAGGAGCTTCCGCAACTGGAGCGGATCTACGAGCGGGGCCAGGCCAACGGCATCGCCTGCGAGATGATTCAGCCCGAGCGTTTGAAGGAACTCGAACCGCACACGGTCGGCATTCAGGCGATTCATGTCCCCGAAGCGGGCATCGTCGATTACCGCCAGGTGTGCGAGCGGCTGGCTCAGCGCATCACCGAATCCGGAGCCACCGTCAAGACGAGCGCGAAGGTCACGGGGATGTTTCGCCGCGACAATCGCATGGTCGTCGAGAACGGGGCGGGCGAGGTCGAAGCGCGGCTGGTCGTGAACTGCGGGGGATTGCACTCCGACCGCCTGGCGTGGATGTCGGGGCAGCGTCCCGACGCGCAGATCGTTCCGTTTCGGGGTGAGTACTTCGAACTCAAGCCCTCCGCGCAGCACCTGTGCCGCGGGCTGATCTATCCCGTTCCCGACCCCAACTTCCCGTTCCTCGGCGTTCACTTTACGAAGATGATCCACGGTGGAGTCGAATGCGGTCCGAATGCGGTGCTCGCGTTCTCTCGCGAAGGCTACTACAAGACCAGCTTCAGCCTGTTCGACACGCTGGAGTCGCTCACGTATCCGGGCTTCCTGCGGCTGGCGTGGAAACACTGGCGTGCGGGGGCGAGCGAAATGTGGCGTTCGTTCAGCAAGTCGGCGTTCGTGGCGGCGCTGCAACGACTCGTCCCCGAGGTCCAGGCCGAGCACCTCGTCCCGGCACCCGCCGGAGTGCGGGCTCAGGCGCTGACCCGCGACGGCCATCTGGTCGATGACTTCCTGATCGTCGAGAACGATCTGGTCATCAACGTCTGCAACGCACCCAGCCCCGCCGCCACGGCCTCACTCAACGTCGGACGCCTGATCGTCGACAAGGTCGCCACGCATCTGACGTGAGTGGTGAGCCTTGAGCGTGTGCCACGGCTGTGCCAGCCGTGTGAATTTCGCGCGACTCTTGACTGTTCACACGGCTCACAGAGCCGTGGCACGACTTCCACAGTGGACGGTTACCTCACGAGTCTTTCATTCGGCCGTCACAGCCGCTTCAGAATCTCCGCTGCTTTGGTCTCGAACAGCGCCTGCCATTCGGGGGCGAGGATGCAGTCGCAGTCCTCCTGGGCACCGCCGACGTTCAGAAGTTGTTCCGCCGTGGGAGCGTAGTAGATGTAGCCGTTGGTGTATCCCGCGACGAACGTCCGTTTGTGAGGCGACTTCTGCTTGATGTTCAGCCCGATCCGAACCGTCAGTTCGCCGGGAAACGTCACGAGCGTCAGATCCCCGATCCGCAGGCCGGCCATCTCGACGTCGATCGTTCGCTTTCCGGCGGCGACGTTCTGCGCTTGATGCTTGCGGAGCAGCGCCAGATTCGTCTGCGTTCGGGTCAGTTGTTCCATCGTGTAGATGTTGTCCATGTACTCTTTCATGTGCCGGCGGTTGTCGGCGTCGAGTTTGCCCAAGTCATCCCGTCCAAGCTTCTTGTCGTGCAGATAGCGGTGCGAGTAGTACGACGGAAACTCATCCGACAGGTTGTACTTCACGATCAGCGGCAGAAACGTCTTCAGGTTGAGGCTCGTCCCTTTTAGTGATTTCAGCAGGCGAGTCTGTTCCGCCTCCATCGCGGCGATCCGTTCGGCGACGTCGGCTCGGGGAAGGGTCAGCGTCTCGTTGATGACTCGCAACCGCTCGTCGTTCTGGCACTGAACTTTTCTCAAGCCCGCCAGTGTGCTGAGTCCCAGCAGGTTTCCGAGCGGCTCGGCACTGCGCGGATGTTCGACATCCTTATACATGACCGGATTGATGTCGCCGCCGCACCCCTGCACGAACAACGCGATCGTTCCCTCGCTCAGGTTGTCTTCAATCACCTTGGAAGCGAAGCCGGTCACGTCCGCCGTGTTGCCGCCGTTCGGCACTCCTTGAATCGGATGGCACGCAAAGTTGTAGACGACCGCCAGAGTCTGTCCGACCTTCGGGCCATCCGCGCGGTCGAGTCGCAGAATGCCGATCTCCGGATCAACCGGCCCGACTTCGGCGACTTCCTCATCGGCCGGCATGGAGTACGCATGACGCACATCGACTTCCCTGCCGTCCTTCAGCTTGAGCCGCCGGTTCTCCATGATCCGGTCCTCGTGCCCACTCCCGACGCCGACGTGGACGGGAACCATGTTCTGCGACGCGAGCTTCACCGCCTGCACAGTCCGCTCATCCACATCCGAGCAGACGACGCCGTGGCAATGGCTGGCGTTGACCAGCACATTCGTCGGCTTGATGTTCAGTTCCTTCTCGATCCGCGCGCGAACTTTGGGAAGATAGTCATTCTTGATGTGCCCGATCTCACCGATCGCGACGGCATCGACCGAGATGATCAACACCGTTGTCGTATCGTTCTTGATTACCAATGCTTTGGCGAACAGTGGATCATTCACCGGCCCGGCCTCGACATTGGTGATGTCCACCTTGGCGACGCCCGCCAGGAGCGGGGCCGCATCAACCACCTTCGTCGCGACTCCCACGAAAACCAGTACGGCCGCGACGAGAGACGCCAGCAGAATCCTGCGGATTCGCCGACCACGGGTCGGCTGAAAGAACACCGAATCAAAAATCATCGTGCGAGAGACTGTGTTCCTCATGGTCGTGACCTTCTTGCCGCTGGATCGAGTGGAGTTTGACGGGTGATGATTCTGTGCCGGATGACGTTGGTCGCGGCGGGTGTCATCTGTACAACCTGGAGTCTCACAAAACAACTTGAGTGGTCGTCTCGCTCCCGGTGAGACTTCTCCGTGGCCAACCATTCCCCAACCCCGTGCAACGACCGTTGAGAACTCCGCATGCTCGGTGACGCCATCATTCGCTGGACCGCTCGACTGTTTGTCGCGTGTTACGTGGGGCGGTTGTGCGTCGATGTGGCCGGCCGGCGCGATGAACCGGCGCAGCGAGTTGCCCGATGGCTGTGGACCGTGGGCGGCCTCATCCTTCTGTTGCACGTCGCCGCGGCGCTTCACTTCCAGCACGGTTGGAGTCACGCCGCCGCGTACGAGCACGTTCGTCAACGCACGTTGCACGACACCGGCTGGGATTCCGGCATCGGTCTCTACATCAACTATGTTTTTGGAGTGCTGTGGCTGGCGGACACGATCTTCTGGTGGCGACGGCTCGACTGGTCCGAACAGCGATCGTCGTACTGGGCCGTTCAAATCCTCTTCGCCTTCCTGACGAGTCAGGCGACAGCCGTCTTCGGTCCTCCGTTCTGGATGCCCATCTGGACAGTGGTCGTTCTGCTCTTGATCGTCATTGGATGGCGACGCCATCGACCGAGTCTCGGATCGTAAGCAGACCTTCGTTCCTCTCGTCAAACCACGATGAGGTTGAAGTCACCCTCCCACAGTTCCCCAGTCGACCTGATTTGATCGCAATTGATCCAACTGACTGAATGCACGGCCAGGCATCAGATCGGTCCAGTCTGATCGACGCTCGCAACCCTAGCTCGTCGAACAACCACTGTGGAGGTTCATCCACCACCATACTTGGTTGTGAACCCGACAGACTAAACAAGACCCTCAGCAAAATAGTTGCGACAACACAGTGCGTGGGGACAGTCTTCATTCTTGCCGTCAACGAGACTTCTCGCTTCGAAAGGAGAGTGCCTGACGGGGAGTTCTCTAAATCCCGCTGACGAAAATGACATCTCTTTGGATGGATGCACTCATTTTTCTCGCTGACGGCGTGCGATTGGCTAACGCAGCCATTCGAATGGGATTGCTGCAGCGATCACAAATCCAGTCAGTACAGTAATTTGGTCGATCAATTCGACCACCAAGGAGAAAATGATGAAGCGGACAATTCGTGTCTTGTTGGCTCAGAGCGTGGCTGCCACGCTGCTGCTGGGCTGTGGACTTTTGGCTATGGCTCAAGACGACGTTCGCATTAAGGCGAAAGTTGATGCCAATCCGGGTCAGCGAGAGGTGGTGAAGCTAAGCAGGATGCTGAAATCAAAGGTCTTGATCCAGCAGGATCAACCGGCAGGCACTGTGGTGGATGTGGTACTCAGTGATGGTGGCTGTGTTGAGTACATCGTGGCCATGCACGAAGACCAGTATTACGTCGTCCCGTACAGCGCTGGAAGATACCGGCATGCAGACCAAGTGTTCTTCGTGGACATCGCTCCTGCGCAATTCCAGAGGGTCACGTACTTCAGTCAAGACCGCTGGCCCGATTTTTACGCCCCGGCGTATCGGAACCAGGTTTACTCCTTCTATGGACTGGATGCTTCGCGAGCTGGTTTGAACGTGAATGGAGGCACCCGGAGTCGCGCTGAGATCGATCCTAAAGCCGATCCAGCCGATCCAGCCACTCCAGGAACCCGCAAGACCCTGAAACCGGAACTGCCTGATACCCCGACAACACCTGATCTCAAGAAGCCGAAGCTTCCCGACGCCACACCAGACGTCAAGAAACCAAAGCTTCCAGGTGATCAACCCGTGCAGCCCCAGCCCAAAGAAGTAAACCCCCGGACTCCCAACAAGGACATCAATCCCCGGACTCCAGACAAGGACCTAAACCCTCGGACGCCGGACAAGAAGCCAGATGTCCCGCCGACTCCGAGTCCAATTCCAAAGGATTCGAAGGACATTCCCAAGCCGAAGCTTCCGCAGTAGTTCTCAAAATGCGAGGGCAACCACATGATCCCGGAGTCGGGGTAACCTGATTGCTCTTCTCAGCCAACGACCTTCCCGGTGACATTTGCCACCGGGAAGGTTGATTGCGAATCGGGAGTAGCGAAAGGCGTGGGCCTTCCGTTCGCTCCATCGGCACATGCGGTTGCTGTCGCATACAGTCGGCGGCTATTTCGAAATCGCCACGGGAAACTTCGCCGTCGTCATGCTGCCGTAGCCGCCGGGCCAGCGCGAGTCGACCTCGACCTGTCCGACGAAGTCGCGTTCGCCGAGTTCGGCCTGCCAGTCCTTCTCCAGGCGGCCCGCTCGATCGACGTAGATCCTCACGAGGTACTTGCCGGGTGGCAGAGTTGGTTTGGCGAGCATCTCCTTAGCGCGGGCCGATCCTCGCGGCGCGGTGATGCTCAGCGAGTGTTGCCACAGCTTTCCCTTGCCAAAGACCTGGCGGTCCGACGTGGCCCAGCGCTCCTTCGACCAACCGGACTTCGCTCTCGTGTCCTGCCGATAAACATCGACCTGCAACAGTTGCTTGTCGAAGCTTTCGGGGACATCGGTCAGCTTGAACCAAACCTCGCCGATGCGCGAGATCTCGTCGTCCGCCTTCGGCAGCTCTTTCGCGGTCTTGTATTTGCCGGCCGACATCGCGGAGTAGTCTTCCAAAAACTTGCGGAACTGTTTGTACGAGCGGTCTCCCACGACCATCTTGATTCCGCCACCGTGCTTCACCTGCATCGTCGGCTTTTGCAGGAGCGTGCTCTGCGTCGGATCGGTCGTGTCGATCAGCCCAGACTCCACGAGATACTTCAGCGTCCCGGCCGGATCGTCCGGCTTCATCCAACTGACTCGCTCGCCATGCTCCTTGACTTGCTTCTGATTGAGCAACGGTGAATGGCACGCGGCACAGCGAGTCGCCTCGACCCAGACGTTGTCGATGAACGATGCCAGCACCCGATCGTTGCGGGCGTGACGGACGACCTCGACCGGTACCTTCGGCCCAAGTTTCTCCGAACCGGCTTTCGCCTTGAGCAACTCCGGGTCGCGTACCGCCTCTTCGATCCAAGCCGTGAATGCCGCCAGTTCTTCCTTCCGCACCTCGGCCGACACAATCGTCAGCTTCGCGGGCGAACGGCTGATGAATTCGAGCAGCTTCGATTTCTGCGGCTCCTTCGTGTCGATCATTCCTCCCTTCACGAGGGCCGCAAAAGTCTCGGCCTGATCCGCGCGGATGTAGTCCTTCAAATCGACGCCGCTCAAGTGGCACTCGGCACAACTCGACGGCTTGGCCGAATTCATGATCGGCAGGATGCGGCGAGTGAACACGTCGAGCGACTTCGATTCGGCCCAGAGAGTGCCTGTCCAGTTCGAGACCAGAACCATTGCGATTGCACACAACGAGCGGCGAGACATGTGTGATCCCCTTCGATGAAACGTATCAACCCTTTCACAAGGCCGACTCACGATATCGTCAGACCGGCACGGCCAACAGCGAACGAGCCTTCATGCCACCCCTTCGTTGGCTTCGTTCCCTGCTGTTCAAATCCTCCTGCTTGGAATGATGAAAGAGTTGGAACAGCAGGGAACGAAGGAAACGCAGGGGAAGGGCGAGGCGATGTCCGTTTGGAAGCAGTGGCTCGCATCGCCGTTGCGGCTCGACAATAATCCGTTCAACTGGGACGTACCGATCTCTCGTCGTTCCGCTTTCGAGTGGACGGGAACACCGGCTGCAGCTGGAACGACGGACTTTCACTTCAACGTCGAACTCTTCTTTTCAAGGAACCCGATCATGCGACGACCGTTGACTCCGCGCGGACTGTGGATGGTGTTGTGGGCGCTCAGTTGGTGTGTCGCTTCAACCGCGCTGGGCGCGGGCCCGGCCGATGCGGTGCCGGATTCGGCCAGTGTGGTGGTGCGATGGAAGGCTCCCAAGGCCACGATGGCGAAACTCGCCGACTATGCGGAGGCTGTGCAGCCGGGATTTGGCGAGGCTGTCAAAGGGGGCTTGCCCGCCCTGGGGCAGGTGATCAGGAATCCGGAACTGGACGGAGTGGACATCGAGAAAGATTGCTGGGCGATCCTCTTCGCCGAGTCGGGAGAGAAGCCGGCCGTCGTCTTCGTGATCCCGGTGACCGATGCCAAGGCGGTCGAGGATGCGCTACCCGACGACTTTGAATTTCATGTGGCGGACAAGCTGGCGATCTTCTCGGACAACGAAGAGGCCGTCGGCAAAGTCCGCGAACGACTGGGTGGCAAGGGGACGGCGATTTGGTCGAAGATCGACGCGGCCTCGAAGAAGTTGTTTGATGCTTCGGACGTGTCGGTGCTGGTGCATGTGCGACAGCTTGCCGAGGAGTTTGAGGCGGAGTTGGAGCAGGCCGAGCCGCAGCTCAATGCGTTTCTCGATCAACTCCAAGCCGCGATGCCCGAGCCGCAACGCACGCAAATCGGGGCGGCCTTCGACATGTACCGCGTGCTGGGCAAGGGGGTGTTGCAGGGGGTGCAAGACTCGCACAGCGTGACGTTGGGAATCACGATCTCGAAGGACTCGATCCGGTATGAAGATCGGCTGCAGGTGGAAGCCGGGACGCCAACCGCGAAGTTTCTCGGCAGTCAGCCGGTCGGCGACCTGTCGCTGCTGAGCCTTCTTCCCGCTAATAAGTCGGCGTACTTCGGCTTGAAAGTGGACATGTCGGGCATGATCGATTGGTCGATGAAGATGACCAAGTCCATGCTGACGAACACGTCGGACAAGCAGAAGGCCGACTTTGACGCCGCCGTCAAACAAATGCGCGACCTGAAGTTTGGCGAGATGGCCGTCTACTTCGACCTCGATCCGAAAGCGACCGGAGCCTTGCGAGCTGGCACGGTCTCCGAGGTCACTCCGGCCGAACGCATGCGCGACATCAGCCGCTCGATGATGAAGTCGATGGGCAAGATTGAGACTGCGGGCTTCACGCAGACCACGTCCATGGAATCAGCCGTCGAGAAGATCGGAGGCGTGGAGGTCGACCGGATCACCATCAAGCAAGAGGTTGAGCCGACAGCCGACCCGCTCGGTATTCAAAAGAAGATCCGGGACGTGCTGTTCGGTGAGAAAGGGATGCAGCAACTGGTGATGTATCAGCCCAAACGCGCATTGCAGACGTTTGGCGGCGACACGAGGGAGTTGCAGGGCCTCGTCACCGCGTTGGGTTCCATGCCCTCGAAGGATGCCGCAGTAGCGGTCGCACGAAAACGCTGCTTCGAGAAAGCGAACGTGGTTGCCCTGGTGGACGTGGCGCGACTGATCGCGAATGGCCTCAAGCTGGCGGCCCGCGAAGGGGTGGTTCCGATCGACGCTGAGGTGCTCGATGGCCTTAAACTTCCGCCATCCTTCATCGGCCTCGCCATCACCTGCGAACCCTCCGCTGCGCGAGGACAATTTGAAATTCCCGTCGTGCAGGCGCAAGGGATCGCCAAGATTGTGACGCTACTTCACGGGGAGAGAAGCAAGCGAAACTGAGGTGACAGGTTTGGGCGTTAGAGCCGCGATTTGGCCTCAATGAGAATCGCCATCCTGGTGTCATTCGCGAGGACCGTGACGCCATCGCCGACACTTAGATCCTCCAACATCACACGCCGGCTGTTTCTGCGGATGATCGTTTCTGGAGTGACTGCGAATAACCAACTGCCACCACGACCGTCATCGATCGTAATCATTCTCGCTGTCGACAAGCTCAGGATGAATCCTTCATGAATTGTCTGAGACTGCACTGGCATCGCCCAGACGGCCACAGTGAGCAGAACTGCAATGATCAGCAGACCTCGTTTGGTGGTCATCATTTTCTTTCTCCTCTTTCCGGACTATGAGGATGCACCTATTGTCAGACGCCGCGTGCTGCTTTGCGGAGTCGTGTCGAACTGGACCGCAATGGGTATGCCGCCCAATTCCATTTTCAGCGGTGTTCTTCAAACTCCTTTCAGTAACGGTCCTTGAGAAACATACCGGTCCGTTGACACCTTCATTCGAAACCAGCTATTCGGTCGTTCGCTGACCGAAACGAACAGAATGCTTTCATGACGCCAGAACTGTGGGGGCCTGAAAAGCTCGACCTTCGCTAGCGTACAGGTAGCGGCCAAGCGATGAGGTGATGGGAGGTTTGTGTGGAACGTGTTCTCGGCATGGGTGGTGTCTTCTTCAAGTCTCGCGACCCGCAGGCGTTGGCTGCCTGGTATCGCGAGCACTTGGGAGTGCCGATTGAGGCGGGACAGACTTACGGAACACTCACCTCCAGCGCGGCGGCAGAGCAGACCGTGTGGTCCGCATTCCCGGCCGACACGGACTACTTTGGCTCCAGCCCGGCTCCCTTCATGTTCAACTATCGGGTCCGAAATCTGGACGCCATGCTGGCTCAACTCCGCGCGGCTGGGGCACGAGTGGAAGATCGGGTCGAAGACTACGATTACGGCCGTTTCGGCTGGGCGACCGACCCCGAGGGCAACCGCTTCGAGTTGTGGGAACCCCGCTGAAGATCAAGTCGGCGACGCCACAACTGCGTCTCCATGAGGAGAAACCAGTCTCCTGAAAACTCATCGCCATCCCGCGATCCCGGTCACACCCTCTAACATTGGAAAAGCCGTGTTCGACAAGCAGCTAGCTTGCCAATCACGAGGCCACCGCTATACTCGTCGGCCTCAACTACAGGCTGGTTTCTCTACTTCTTCACTTGCCCGTAGCCGAAGATCATTAGCCCAAGTGGCGGAACTGGCAGACGCGCTAGGTTGAGGGCCTAGTGGTAGCAATACCGTGCAGGTTCGATTCCTGTCTTGGGCATCTTGGAAACAAAGGGTTTACGGCGAGACGCTGTAAACCCTTTTTCATTTCCCCAACGTGAGTGGGGAGGAAATTGGGGAGGTCATTGCATTCGTGTTGTTCCTGCATCGGTTGACGTTCAAACGACAATCGCGGGCAGAAGGAGAACACGAAATGGCTTGGTTGGACAAACGCGGTCAGAACTATCGTTTGGTGTTTCAAGTCGGTGGGCAGACCTTCAAGAGGTCACTCGGGACTTCGGATCGTCGCGAAGCCGATGGCTTGGTGGCACTCGTGGAACGCCGGATCAAAATGGTCGAGCGGGGTGAACTCACGGTGCCCGAAGACGCCGATCTTCCGACGTTCTTGGTGGCGGACGGCAAGGTGAAAACGACGCTGTCTGTGAAGCCGAAGTTGACTCTCGCGGTGGCCGTCGAGCGGTATCTGGCCTCTATTCCGGCGGGGTCGCTCGAAGAGAACACGCTCTACACGTTGCGGATTCATCTGCGACATATTCGGCGGTTGCTTGGCGACAACTTCCGGGTGGAGAAGCTGGGGTTCCACGATCTTCAACGGTACGTGGAAGTGCGATCTCGCGAAGGAGGGCGTCGCGGGAAGAAGGTCAACCCGGTCACGATCCGCAAGGAACTGACGAGCTTCAGCGGCCTCTGGTCATGGATGCGTCGAGGTGGTCACGGAACAGGGGAGTTCCCGAACAAGGGACTTCACTTTCCCAAGACGGCGGAGAAGCCGAAGTTCCAAACGTGGGCCGAGATTGAACGGCAGATCGCCCGGAACAAACTCTACCGAACGGATCTCCGATCGGCCCACCTTGCGGGACGCGGTCGCCGCACCGGCCGACTTCAGCATGCTCCGTTGGGACGCCACCGCCGCCACCGTCATCCTCCACCGCGTCCTGCAGGAAATCCTCCGCACCCGCCAAACCGAGCCAACCGCCTGGCTGGCCGGAACACTGCAATTGTTGGACGCAGCTCGCCCGAATGGAGAAGCGGCTGACGTCCGGACGTGGCGAGACTGGGAACCCCTTCGCCCGCACGTCGCCTTCACCACCCTCGAAGGAGAACGGCTGAGCATCGCCGACCCCACCAGCGAATTGATGGGCGCGTTGGGCACATTCCTGAGCGGCAAGGCTCTCCATGCCGCCGCCGAACAACTCAAACGGAGTGCGCTGACGATCGACGAACGCACTGATGGTCCCAATTCCCCACAGGTGGCGCTCCGGCTCAACAATCTCGCGCGATCACCCCACGACCTGAATCGTTCGTCGGAGGCTGAGCCACTGATGCGCCGCGCGCTGGCCATCGACGAGCAGTCCTACGGAACCGAGCACCCCAGAGTCGCCGTCCGCCTCAACAACCTGGCGCAGTTGCTCAAGGACACAAACCGTCTGGTGGAGGCCGAGCCGATGATGCGCCGCGCGCTGGCCATCGACGAGCAGTCCTATGGAGGCGGGCACCCCGACGTCGCCATCGACCTCAACAACCTGGCGAAGTTGCTTCAGGCCACGAACCGTCTGGCGGAGGCCGAGCCGATGATGCGCCGCGCGCTGGACATCTTCCGGTCGAGCTTGGGGGACGAGCATCCCAGCACGCTCACCGTCAGCTTTAACTATGCCCTCTTGCGGGCCGCCATGACGGCGGGTGACCCGCCGAAGGAGTAGTGGCGGCGGGCTCCGCAGGGATCGGGCACCGGACCGGTGACCGGGCGGGTCTTCCGGCCCAACGGGCCATTCGTTCGTCCAGCCAGGGTCGCCCCTGGGCGGGACTTGAGGAAAGAATAGAAACGCCGAGAGCGCGGAGATCGCGGAGTTCTCCCTCTCAGCGCTCTCTGCGTCCTCTGCGTTTCAATCTTTTTCCGCCCCACGCCCCGCGGCGAACCATCCCGGGTGGGCGGCCCGATCGATGGCCCCGGCGAGGAACTCACACCAAGGCACGAAGACACGAAGGGGACGATCAGCCGGTCACCTCGGCCGCCTTTCTTTGTGCCGTCGTGCCTTGGTGTGAGTCCCTCGCCGAGATGGAGCCGGGGCCGGTGACCCGCCGCCGGCACTCACCGCCGAGACCTCCTGACCTCGCCAATTTTCGCATGTTGAGAGCCAATCGGGGACCGTGTAGACCCGATCGGGCGACGAAGCTTTTCGTCCGGGGAACGAACTTTTCCGTCCGGGGAGCGAACTTTTTGAAACGGGCGACGAACATTTTGAATCGGGGATCGAACTATTTGGATCTGTAGGCGAACTTGGCAAGCCGGGAGGTCTACTGGCGAGCCAAGTCGCCGATTCGACGGCCCAAGTTCTGCTCCCGAGGCAGCAAGTTGGCCTCCCGACCCAAAAAGTCCCTCACTTTTCCACAAGACCCTCCGCCGCGACCCTCCGAGTCGATCCCCGACCGGCCCGGCCTCCGACAGGATTCGCTGTGTCCGTCGCGAGATTCGCCCGGCACTCCGTAAGAGGGGGCCGGTTCCCGCTCCTCGTCCCTCGGCGGTGTCAGCCGTGCGCAGGGCGGTCGCTCCGGGGCCTTCCCGTTGGTCAGACCCCGCCACTCAGCCGCCCCTTTGCAGGACTTGAAAGCGGAATAGAAACGCAGCGAGCGCCGAGGTCGCGGAGGGATTCTTCTCGGCGCTCTCGGCGTCCTCTGCGTTTCACTCCTTTCTCCGGTCTCGACGATCTTGTCCGGCTTCTCATTTCTTTTGGAACAGGTCGGACAAGACGAGGTGCTCGATGACCGTGCGGAGCTTGTAGTCATCCCGCCGACTGGCTTGGACGATGGTCTTGATCGGTGCCGCGTCGTCAATCGTCATCACGCGGCGCAGGGCGTAGGTGGCGAGTTGCTCGACGAACGCCTCGGCGAACCGGTCGAGATCCTCGGCGAGCAGGTGCTTGAATTCGTCCGGTCCGTGATACGTGCGGCCGTCAGGGAGTTTGCCGCTCGCGTTGACGGGCGGGTCGTCGCCGTTTCCCCCCGTGACTTGTTCGGTCGTCCGCCAACGGCCGATGGCGTCGTAGTTGTCGAAGGCCAGGCCCAGCGGGTCGATCTTCTGATGACACGAGGCGCAGGTCGCGTGCGTGGCGTGGGCTTCCAACTGCATCCGGATCGTCGCCTTCGGTTTGTTGCCCGGCGTCGGTTCGAGCGGTTCGATATTGGGCGGAGGCGGCGGCGGAGTGCGGCCGAAGATCGCCTCGGAAACCCACACGCCACGATGGACCGGGCGGTGACGTGTGCCGTCCGAGGTGAGCGACAGGATCGACGCGTGTGTCAGCAGTCCGCCGCGATGATCCTCCGGCCGCAACGTCACCCGCTGGAATCCGATCTTCGGCAGCGTCGGCATTCCATAGTGCATGGCCAATCGTGAGTTCATGATCGTCCAATCGGACGCGAGGAACTCACGCAGCGACAGGTCTTTTGAGAACACCTCGCCGAAGTAGGCGGTCGTCTCCTGCACCATGCTTTGTTCGAGCCACTTGTCGTAGTCCGGGTACAGGCTGGCATCGGGCGGAAACATGCCGACGCGGTGAAGCTGCAACCACTGACGCGGGAACGATTCCGTGAACCGGTTGATCTTCGGATCGGCCAGCATCCGTGCCAGTTGGGCGCGGAGCACATCGGGCTGTCGCAGCGTCCCTTGCCGTGCGAGCGAGAAGAGTTCGTCGTCCGGCATCGAACTCCAGAGAAAATACGAGAGCCGCGACGCGAGTTCCCAGTCATTGACCGTCTCGCGGCGTTGCGAGGTCGAGCCCTCTTCGAGATAGAAAAAACTCTTCGACGTCAGCACCGCGACCATCCCGGCCCGGTAGGCGGAACGGAAGTTTTCGCCGACAGCCAGTTCGCTCTGGACGATTTTCAAAGCGCGATCGAGTTCCGCGTCGGTCACTGGTCGTCGCCACGCGCGCTCGGCGAAGCGTTTCAGACATTCGCGGGCTTCCGTCAGGTCGCCATCCTTGGTGGGAATCAGCCCTGCGCGTTTCTTCTGGTCGGCTTCGGGCAAGATCGGGCCTTCGGTTTCCACCCAATCGACAATCAGCAGCGGAAAGATCGACTCCCCTTCGTCATTGAACAGCCGGTAGCCGGTCGGTCGATGCTGGCGGCTGACTTTCGTGTTCACGAACGGGAATTGGGTGACGCTCGGCGTCTGACCATCGGCCAGCATGCCGGGCGACTCGTTCATCACGTTGAAGTTGCCTTCCGGAAGGAAGGCCTCGATCTCGATGACCGTCGGTTGGTCTTCGGGCGCGTTGACGTCCAGGCCGACGACCGAGCGTTTCAGTTGATGATGCCACAGGGTGAGATGCGGCAACCGGCCCTTGAAGGACGGGAGCGCACTGAGTTGGACTCGGATTCGATACAAGCCGGGAACGCTGGCGCTGACGAGGTGCTGGCCGTGTCCCGGCCAGAGCGGCCAGCGCACCGGCCCGGCCAAGCCCTGTTCCTGCAACCATTTTTCCTGGCCTGCGTTCGCTTCGCGCCGGCTCTTTTGCGAAGCAGGCTGCTGATCGGGAAAGGCCCGCGCGAGCACCGTTTCGGCCGCGCGGAAGTAACGGTCCACATGCGACGGCGAAAGCGTCAGCAGCGAGCCGATGCGATCGAAGCCGTGCCAGCGAGGGTCTTCGTTGAACGCTCCCGGCAGGTTCACGTCGAAATAGACGCCGAGCAGGTCGTAGACGGTGTGACCGTATTCCTCGCGGCTCAGCCGATAGTGCGCGACGGGGCCGCGCTTCGCCATCCGCGCCGCCTCTCCCTCCTTGATTCGCGTGGAGAGCCAGTCGACGGTCTGCCCGAGTTCTTGCGGTTTGGGCTGAGCCTCTTTCTTCGGCGGCATCTCGCCGGAGTTCAGGCGAAAGAGAACCTCGCTCCAGCGCTGAGCGACCGCTGGATCGGCGAAGTCGCGCGACAAGGTGTCGAGCCGAAATTTTCCTTCCTGCTTGTTCGCGTCGTGGCAGCGCAGGCAGTAGGTTTGAAAGAACGGCTGCACCGTTTGATCAAACCCTGCGGCTGCGTCGGCTGCATGCACGGCTGTCGGGACGGCGAACAGCACGCTCAACAATGCGAGCGAGAGTCTCATCACGGATTTTGTGATCACAGATTTCATGTCCCTCACCACTTGGCTCCGACGGGCTTGGCACCGGCATTCTTCATGCGGACGCTGTAGAGCGACGTTTTGGCCGTGATGAACAGCGTCTTGTAGTCGTCGCCGCCGAAGGTGACGTTGGCGGGGCCTTCCGGTACGTCGATCGTTTCCAACTTCTTGCCGTCGGCGCTATAGACGTGGACCTTGCCATGCGTCGTGTAGAGGTTGCCTTTCACGTCGACGGTCATCCCGTCGCTGCTTTGCTCGATCTGGAACAGCTTCTTGCCGAGCGTCCCGTCCTGGCTGACCTCGTAGCAATGAATCCCGCCGGGGAGCTTATGGAAGGCCGGATCGGGATGCTTCGGGTGCCCACCGGTATCCGCGATGTAGATGCGGCTCTCGTCGGGCGAGAAGTTGATGCCGTTGGGCATCGCGAGATTCTTGACGACCGGTTCGACCTTCCCCGTTGCTGGATCGAGCTTGAAGACCCAGTGCCCCGGAAGTTCGCCCGGTCCCGTCAGCCCCCACGGCGGATCGGTGAACCAGAGCGTGCCGTCGGATCGCACGGCGACGTCGTTGGGCGAGTTCAATCGCTTGCCGTCGAACTTATCCGCCAACACCGTGATGCTGCCGTCGGCCTCCGTCCGCACGAGATTGCGGGCGGCGTGCTGGCACGAAATGAGCCGGCCTTGCAGGTCGAGAATGTTGCCGTTGGATTGCTCGCTGGGACGAAAGACCGACAAGCCGTCCCCTTCCCGCCACTGCATGAGTTTGCTGTTGGGAATGTCGGAGAAGACGAGCGTCTTCTTCGCGGGAATCCACGCCGGGCCTTCGGTGAATTTCATGCCGTCGGCGAGCTTCTGCACCTTTTCACCAGGTGCGATCAACGATTCTTTTTCGTCGGCGTTTGCCAAGCGGACGATCACGGCCAACAACAGGCCGCATGCGACCAAAACGTGCTTCTTCATAGGGGCTCCCGTTTCTCAAGAGACAATTCGGTGACAAACAAACGTCAGACGTGATTCAGGATCTCATCATTCTGCCCCCATCGTTCTGCCAAGTCTTTCTGAAGCTGGCAGAACGATGGGGGCAGGACGATGAATTCTGGACCTGGGCTAACCAATGAAAATCATCCGGCAGTGAATGGCAGGCATCGTTCACGGCAGACTGAATACGGCGGATCGCTTCTGCTCTTCAATCGTCTTCACTCGTTCTTCCGACGGCATGGTCACGAAGAGCCAATCGTGGCATTTCACGCGCACGGCTCGGCCCGGGCGATAGCCGTCGAGCAATTCGGTGAACTTCAGGCGGATCTGAATGCCGCTGCTGCCGGGCGGCGGGCTTTCCGTTGCGGTTTCTTTCCACTCGATCACCTGGCCGATCTTTTTGTCGCTGCGGTGGAACCAGGTGCGCAGAGACTTTTCGGCCACGGCCACACCGAAGCCTTTGTCCTGAGTCGCCTTCAACTCGGCATACAGCGATGGGTCCATGCCGCCGAACAACGTGAGCGTCACCGTCCCGCCACCGAAGTCGTTGTCTTCGACGGAGTCGATCCAGCCCGGAAGCCAACGCTGTTTCTGATACTTCACATGCCGTCGTCGCTGGAGATCCGTCGCGAACTTTCGGCTGTCTTCATCGAGCCAGATTTCCGAGACCTTGAATTCTTTGTCTCGCCAACCGGGCGACCAGCCAAGATTGAACAGCACGACCTGCTCGGGCGCGACGTCCGCCAGATCGACCAGCGTGCGGCCTTTCCAGACCTTCGTGACGTCATCGATGTCGAAGGTGTAGGGCGTGTTGATGCCGTCCTTCGCCATTTGGCCCGACGGTGCGACGTTGATCTTGCCCTTGTTCGCATCGAGCGACACCACTTTCCAACTCTGCCCACGCCGCTGGTAAAAACTGAAATCGTCTTCCAATGAAACAGCGTGGTTGTGCTTGAGCTGGTATCGCTCCATGTCCTTCGGGAGCGGCGGGATCGTGGCTTCCTCGCCGACCGGCGGCACGAAGAAATAACCGTGCACATGAGTGCCGATTGGAATATCGCGCAGCTCGGCCGGAGCCCCGTTGAACGAGACCATGCCGTAGGGCAGCATCGCAAAGTAATGGAGCGGTCCAGCGTGATAACGCTCGCCCCCGTCCCCATCCAAACGCAGACCGCCGCGACGATTGACGGGGTCCACGAACGCCAACTCGCCCGCGATGTAGGTTCCTGTGCCGGCAGGCGGAAACTGGCCGGGCTGGGGTACATGATCTTCGGCAGGCAACGGAACAGCGAAAAGACACAGAAACAGAACCGCTAATAACCGCTGATGAACGCTAATCATGAAGAACCTCACATCAGCCACCGGGCGCTAGTCCACGGTTCCTGGTAAACGTCAAACACTCTGGCAACCGGACGCTAACGCGTTCCGGCTGATGTTGAACTACGTCACGATTTCCGAAACATCGCCGTTGCTGTCGGCGAACTTCTCGGTCGGCACATCCATCTTTTGGGCCATCGTCAGCAGCAGATTGCTGAGGTGAGCCTTGCTGTTCACAGGGTTGTGACAGATGGCGTAGTGCTTGCCGGGGTTCTCCAGGTCGTAGACATAGCCTGCGGGTTTCGACGGGGCGTTGTAGTCGATGTGCCGGCCGTGCTTCAAACCGAGCTGGCTTCCGCCGGCCAGGATGATGGGCAGGTTGGCGTTGCCGTGGCTGTGACCGAACGCCATGCCGCTGCCGTAGAGGGCCATCGTCGTGTCGAGCAGCGGGCCGTCTGCATCGCGTACTTCGCTGAGCCGACCGAGGAAGTAGCTGAACTGCTGGATGTTGAAGGTGTCGCTGGCCGTTAGATCCTGCATCAGCTTGGGATTCGCGTTGTGGTGCGACAGCGAATGGCGATCCTGCTTGATCCCGATCTCGGGGACCGCGGGACCGGTCCCCTCGTTCCCGGTGCTGAAGGTGGCGACGCGGGTCATGTCGGTTTGGAAGGCGAGCACGATGATGTCGTACATCGTGCGAAGATACTCGCCGAGTCGCTCCAACGAGATGTCGCGGTTGAGTCGCGACTGGTCGGCGGGATCGACTTTGGGCCGCGGCGTGTCGAGCCACTTGTCGGCGCGCACGGTGCGGATTTCGACCTCGCGCACCGACGTCAGATACTGCTCCAGGCGACCGCGATCGTCCTGGCCGAGTTGGCCGCCCAGCGTGCGAGCCTCGTCCAGAATCGCGTCGAGGATGCTTCCCCGGCGCTGCAGGCCGCGCCGCTGTTTGGCGATCCCGCCCTGCGGCTCTTCGAACAATTCTCGAAACACGACGCTGGGGTTGCCCTGCGCCGGCAACTGGATGCCGTCGGCGCTGTACGCGAGCGAATGCCCCTGATTGCTCAACTCCAGCGACGAAAACCGCGTCTGGGGCGCGGTCACCTGAGCCATGAGCTGATCGACCGAGACCGTGTTCCGCTCCGACGGCCCGATCTTGCCCCCCGTCAGCCAGATGCTGCTGCAATTGTGATGATGTCCCAGCCCATGCGGGTGATGCAGCCCGCTGATCGGCGTGATGTGAGCCCGGTGCTTCTCCAGCGGCAGGAGCGACTTTGAGAACTTGTAATCCCCGCCCGCCTGCGTGATCTGAAAGTCGATCGTGTTCACGCCATTGGGCAGATAGATGAAGACGCTGCGTTTCGCCCGCATCGCCGTCTCGGCCGCCCGCAGCGGTCGCATGCAGTCGAACAGCGGAAGCGCGAGCGAGACACCGAGTCCGCGCAGGACGTGCCGACGGCTGAGCCGCCAGTTTTGGGAGAGGAAGTTGGTCATTGAGTTTTCCTTGGCAGGGCAACGGTGCTGCATTTGTCGGATTCAAACATCAGTCGGAACGCTCCGGCGTCCGGTCTGAGGGGTTCATGTCGTCGCAATCCGTGGTGTCGGGAAGTGAGGGGGCATCGACGATGTTCCACACCACGGCTGCCCGGAACGAATCGGCCGACAGGGCATCGTTCATCGACAATCGCGAGTCCCCGGTCGTCACCCCGCCGGTCACTTCGCGGCGAAGGTGGCGTTGACGGTCACTTTGAACTTCACCGGACCAGGCGAGACACCAATCGCTTCTCCGGATCGGTCGCGACCGGTCATTTGATGACGAAACGCCGCTTGGAATGGCGAGTTGTAGAGCGCGCGATAATCGGAACCGTCCTCCACATCGATGCCACCGCCCCCTTGCAGGCTGCGGAGCGTACCGAGTTCCAGATCGGCGGCCTTCGCCAGTTGTGCCGCCTCCTGCTTCGCCGCGCGAAACGCCTCGGCCAGCGCTTTTTCCCGATCGGGGGCGGAGATCCTGGCGACGAACACGAACACCGGTTCGCCCGGCTTCGGACCCTCGCGTCCGCCGTAGCCGGACATCATCTCCTCCATCTCGTCGGCCAGTTCCGCTTCTTCCGGCGTGGGCTCTTCGCTCTCTTTCATGCCCCCGAGATCCGCAGCCTTGATGGCGTCTTGAAGCTTCTTGGAGGCGATCAGCATCTCTGCCGAATCCGCGTCCTTGAGCGGCCACTCGGCCGTCATGTTGAGCATCACCTTCACCGGCTTGACGCTGACATCCTTTTCGGTCGGACGCTTGCCGCCGCGCTTCTGCGCCATGCGCTGCCGCATCATCATGGCCATTTGCTGTTGTTGATCATCCTGCCCCTCATCCAATTCGATGTCGCCAAATTTCACCGAGGCCTTGGCGGCCCCCAGGGTCTCCAGTTGTTTCTCCACCTTCGTGCGTCGCGTCTTGAGCTTGGCGATCGCCTCCGGCAGATCCTTGCCTTTGGCCAGCAGATTCACCTGCAGACGCAGCAATTCGGGTTTCCGTTCCAGCACCACCTCGCCCATCCCGTGAATGCCCTCTTCCGAAGACAATTGCGCGTGGCTGCTCGCCGCCGGAACGGCCACAGCCGAGAACGACACCAGCATTAGCAGCAACAACTTCTTCATCGGTGATTCCCCTTTTGAAATGTTTCATGGACGTGGGTGTGAGAGATCGAAAGCGAAGAAATAAGGATTGCAGAATAACGATTGCAGAAGGGAAAAGGACTGGCAGATGGCGGCAGGCAGCTACGTCATCCTTCTGTCCTCCCTCTTCCTTCTGCAATCGTTATTCTGCAATCCTGACTCGGTTTTCTGAATTCACCGCAGTTGGTCCATGCCGACTTCGTCTCGGATCTTCTTTCGCAGCTTCAAGATCTCTGGGCCGTGCATCGAACGGATGGACCAATACAGATCGCGAACCTCGTAGGTCCGTTCGTCGGTCATGGCTCGATAGATCTCTTCAATGATCGGGACATGGCGCGGGTCGTCACTGGCGGCGATGGCTTCAATCAGGAGGTTCTCCCACTGCTCGCCGTCGGGCGTTTGCCGGGCCTTTCGCCACCGCGCGATCAGCCGATCCATGCCTTCCGGCTCGCCCACCATCGCCAGCAGATAGGCGGCCTGAGCAACCGTCTCGTCGTCCTTGCTGGTCAGGAACGGTCGCAGATGCCCGGCGGTGAGTTCCTTCGGCAACTCCTCTTTCTTTTCTTCGCCGCTGAAACCCCCGCGACCGCGTTGTCGCATCAGTTCAAACTCACCGTTGCCAAGCGACCTCACGCCGGCCATTCCCAGGGTCAGATAGGCCAATGCGGGACGACGCAGCGGCGAGTCGAGATTGAGGAGCGCGGCCACCGCCGCCTGATTCGATTCCTTGGGCGAACCGGTTTGCAACACGATGCAAAACGCGTCCGCTCGAACGGTCGGCGAAGCCTGTTCGTCAGCGGCGAGCGCAGCCGCAACCTCACCGGCGGCGGATTCATCGGCGACCAGCAACATCGCCAGCGCGACTCGTTGCTGCCACGGGTGCTTTGAGGCTGCGAATCGTTTCACGGTCTCGAGGTTGATCCCGACCGGCTTGGGCGGCTCGCCCGAACCGTAGTAATTCTGCTGCACGCCGTGGTTGTGCAGCAGGTTTCCGAACACCGCCTGCGCGAATTCCGACGTGACCTGCCCGCCCGCGAGTTCCTGCCACAGCAGTGAGCTGGCGCGCATGTCGCGCAACACGACCAGTTCATCGCACAGGGTCTCGAGCGTATGCCGGTCGGACGCCAGTGTGTGCAATTGAGAGAAGAACTCCACTCGCCGCTCCCACGGCAACCAGCGCAGCGATTTCGCGACCGCCGTGACGAGGTGGCCATGCTCGGACGCGATGCTCCGCAGCGCCGGCAGCGCCCGGTCGTCGTTCCCCAGCGCAATCAGCGCCGCACCGCCCGCCAGTCGTTCTTCGGCAGAGGCCGACGCCAGCAGCTTGTGCAGCGGCTCCGTCGCGAGGTCCATCCACTTTGGCCGGTCCGTGCCGGCGCGGAAGGCCGTCAGCCAGGCTTCCTGCGAATGGTGGTCTTCCGCAACATCACTGTGATCGGGTGTTTTCTCTTCGTCGGGCTTCTTCGCCACCAAATCTCCCAGCGCCTTAGCGGCTTGTCCGATCAACGACGCCGGCGCGGGTGCCACACGTTTCGAAGTCCGTGGCCCCTCGTCGGGGGCAGGTCGCTGTTGCTCGCACAGTTGCCACAATTGTTCGGCGGCTGCGATCCGGACCGGCTCGCTGGCATCGGACAGAGCGGGAATGAGTTCGCCCTCACCGTCCAACTCCGAGATGTTTCCCAGCGCCTTGAGTGCCGCAGCGCGCAGCGCAGCGTCGTCGTGCTTCAGCCACATCCTCAACATGGGCGTGGCCACCACGCGAATCTTGTTTCCGGTCGTGAGTGATTCGGCGACCGACTTCGCCAGTTCGGGATGCTGCACCGCCGTCTTTGCCAAAGGTTGGGCCGCGATCGCGAGGTCGGCCGCCTTCAGTGCGAGGACCGCCCGGCTGACCACAAACCCGTCGGCATCGGACAGGGCCTCGATGATGTCGGCATACGCATCCGCGATGACCTCCGTCGTGATCTTGTTCGAGTCACCGCGCCCGCTGGCAGCGTTGGCGAGATTCCGGTCGGAGACCACGGCCCCGGCCGCTTCCACCGCTTCGGCCCGGACCTGCCACGTCGCGTGGGTGAACAAGTGCGTCAGACATTCCACCGCGTCTTTGCGCTTGATCTCGCGCAGCAGGCGAATCGCATGCACCACCAGGTCCGGGTCTTTCTCCTGCGCGATGTAGTCGGCGATCTGTTTGACGGAAATGGAACCCGGCTTCTCGGCCATCTGCTTGAGCACCGCCGCGCGCACGTTCGGTTCCGGATCGGTCAGCAACCGGGCCAGTTCCGAGTTGGCCCGCTCGCCGCCGACACCTTGCAGGGCCTTCAAACTCAATTCGCGGACGAGCGGGTCGGGATGCCCGAACAACTCGATCAGCAGCGCTTCGTCGCCGCCGGTCACGACGTTCGGCAATTCGCTGGCCGCATCGCGCCGGGTTTGAGCCTCCGTCGCCGCGAGCCTGGCCAATCCGCCGGGCCACTTCAAGGACAGTGCGTCGGACGCGACCAGCCGGTAACGCAGCCAGTCCAGCCGCTCGCGCGATCGGTCCGTCTCCGCCGTTTGACGCTGCTCGCGCACCTCCGGCAACAGGGCGCTGCCATATCGAGCCAACTGGGCGCCGATCGCCTCGACCTCGTTCAGGTCTGCCGTGAACAGCCGGGCGATGTCGGCTCTCGCCTCGATCAATTGCTCGGGCGTCAACGGTTCGGCCGCCGAGGGAACGGGCAGACCGGCGGCGGGGTCGAGCTTGTCGGCCCACTCCTCCAAATCGGTGAGCCGCGCGGCGGTCAGCGTCTGTGGCAGCCACGGGTCGAAATCCTGCGTCGGAGCTTTCCAGTCGTTCAAGATCTCCAGCGCCGACAACCGCGTCGCGAGATTGCCGCGCGTGAACGCCTTGGCCACGGCCGCTCCCGCCAGTCCCTGGCTGCCCGACAACCGACGCATCACGGCGGCGCGAACGTTGGCATCGCGATGCCCCAACAGCCGCACGAGCCGCGGCAGCGTCTCCGCCGACAACTCGGCAACCTCCGTCACTTCGTCGGCTAGATCGTCTTCGGGTGGATTGTCACGGCCGCGCAGCCAGTCGATCAATTTTTCGGCCGGCAGAAATCCATCGTGAGACTTCGTCGTTCGGCTTCCGGCATTGAGCACCCGCAGCGCGGGGATTGGCCCGACGTTCAGCCGCCGCACTTCTTCCGCATCGTTGTCGGCGTCGAGTTCCACCAGCACCCAGTTCGCCAACTCCTTCTGCACCTCCGGCTCCGCAATTTCCTGGTCGAGCTTGCGGCACCAACCGCACCACTCGGCTCCGACCCGGACCAGGATCGACGTCTTGCGCTGCCGTGCTTCGTCAACCGCGGGAGCAAGACTGTGGTGCCACGACAGCAGCTTTTTGTCAGTGGCCGAGGTCGTCTCAGACGTAGCTGGATTATTTGGTGGTTCGTCGTCGGCACAGTGAGCGGCAACCGCGAACAATAAGGATTGCAGAATAAGGATTGCAGAAGGAAGAAGTATTGCAGAAGGACGAAGGACAGCAGCGGCAGCAGCCCATTCCGGCCTTTGCCGTTCTGCAATCCTTACTCTGCAATCCTTACTTTCCAAGCTTCTGGACCCGATGTTCGACATGTCATTTCTCCTCCGCCGCACTGGCTGCTTCGCCGTGAGCGATCTGTTCCCAGAACTTGTCGTAGGCAAACTGCGGACTGTTTTCGTGATCGTGGCATTGAACACACCGGTCGCGCGCGTCGTAGATCGTTTTCGTCGCCGGCTTCCGCGCGTGGGCGAGTGACGGGCCATGACAGCTTTCGCAACCGACATCCACGCGCGACAGACTCTTGGCGAGCGACGCAAAGCCGCCGGGCAACCCGTATCCGGTCGAGTGGCACTGCTGGCAATACGGGTCAACGTGCGAGCCCTTCTCAACCAGCGTCTGCCACGCGCGGCCGTGCCGACTGCCGCTCCACGACTGGCAATCGTTCGCGTGGCAACTGCGGCAGGCGTCCGTCCCCGCGACGTGAAAGTCCGCCGGCAGATCAGCCGGCAGTGACGGCGAGAAGCCTGTTTGATCGGCGGAGAAGTCCGCGCGAGCCAGTTCGTCGCGGAAGCGTTTGAGGTTGGCGACCTGTGTCGCCTCGTCAGCAAAGTCCTGGCTCAGTTCGACGATCTTTCCGTCCCAAGCGGAGCCGCGCGCGGTCTGTTCCAGATGCACCAGGAACTTCCCCTTGTTCGTGGTGGCAGCCCAGGTGGTCGGACCGCTGCGTCGCGGAGCGATGCTCTGCCGAGTCGGACCTCCGACCACGAGATCGGCCTCGGGGACACGGGCGACAAACGCCTCCAACTCGTCCTCGGGCAGATACGCGAGTATCAACAGCACGTCGAACTGACCCTTCAGAGCCGGGATCAGCCGCAACACGGCATCGGCGGGATCGTCGATTTTGATCCCACGACAGGCAAACTTGGTCGACAACACGCCGAGCACCGCGATGCGTCGCGTTCCCCGCGTCACGAGCCGGTGCGTCGCCGCGAGATCTTGCCCCCGTTCATCGCGGACATTGCTGCTCACAAGCGGGGCTTTCGTCTTCTCGGCCAGGCTGCGCAGCGTCTCCGCGCCCAACTCCGCTTCCGCCGCTCCGATGTTGTGCGCGGCCGTCTGCAATTCGACTTCGCCGCGCAGCACGGCTTCAAACTTGGCACGGTCATACGGCGACGTCCCGCCCGGCGCGCCTCCGGCATCCGCCAGCAACACGTCCGAGCCACCCTGAATCCCCCGGACAAACGTCGCTCGACGCAACAGCCCACCCGCCTGCTTCGATGAGCAACCACAGGGAACAATCCAACCGGCGGTATCACAACTGACGACGACAGACAACGGCCGCGCTGGCGGAGGCGACGCCTTGTGGCAGCCCGCCGTGAGCAACGCGCACGATGCCAGCCAACAGAAGTGTCCCGGGCTAGCCATCGAGAAGAAATAAGGATTGCAGAGTAAGGATTGCAGAAGGACGAAGGGGATGCGGAGCGGGCTGCCTGAACTTCTGCGTTCTGCAATCCTTACTCTACAATCCTTACTTTCTTCATCCTGAACAGCATGCACGATCCGCGCTCCTCAGTACGTCAGCGCGTACGCCAGAATGTTGACGTTAACGTCCAGGCAGTTCGTGATTTCGTTGCCGCCGCAACAGCAGCAGCCCTGGCTGTGTTGGGTGTCGTTGAGGCCGTCCTGCGAGTAGATCACGCCCAACCTTCCGTTGATCGACACCCCCTCCACCGGCTTCGGCTTGCCGTGCTTGGCCTTCAGTTCGGCGATGTCGAAGACGGTGTGAAACACGGCGTGGTCCAGGCCGATGGCCGTGAGCCTGTGTTCCGGAAAGATCGTCGCCATCTCGCGGCGGAACGAGCGATCCCACTCCGTCGATGAGCATCCGGCCGAGGCCAGCAGCATTCCACCACGCTCGACAAACCGCCGCAGGTTGTCGCGTTCCTTGTCCGGCAGGGCGAAATCACCCTCGCCCGTCATGATCACCAGCGGGAAGGCGTACAACTCGTCCGAGGCCAGCTTCACGGCGTGAAACCGCCGGCTGGTCGAGATGGCCGATTCCTTCTCGGCCTTCACCAGAAAGTGATCCGAGAAACATTTGCTGCTCTTCGTGCCGGCGTACACGAGGTTCGCAACCTGGACGATGCTTTGCGGTTCGCCTCCGGGCTGCTGCGGCTCGGGCACGTTGACGACGGGCGCGGGTGCTGTTGGCCGAACCGCGCGCGGTTCACCGAAGAGTGCGGTCGCCAACAGAATCGTCAGCGCGGCGGAGATCGTTCCGAGACGGTGTGTGGTTGTCATGAGGGGTGCTCCAGTTCGTCGTCGCTCGCGGGGGGCCACATTAGGGGTCAGGCACTCCAAAC